>NZ_DASWTE010000067.1:0-5041 GCF_036402295.1 Phenylobacterium sp. | reverse complement strand
AGAAGTGCTGGCCGCCGTCCGGCAGCATCACCGTCTTCACCAGCGGCATGCCCAGCGCCTCGGTGTAGAATTTCACCGTCTCGGCCATGTCGCGGCACACCAGCGCCAGGGGGTTGATCCCCTTGGTCTGCACGGCGTCCTTTCCTTCAGCTCCTAGAATTCCAGCACGATCTTCCCGAAGTGCTCGCCCGCCGCCATGGCCGCGAACGCCGCCCGGGCCTCGGTGAACGGGAACACCTTGTCGACGACGGGGAAGATCTTCTTCAGGTCGATCATCCGGCACATCGCCTCGAACATGTCGCGCGAGCCCACCGACAGGCCCTGCAGCTTGGCCGAGTTGCCGATCAGGCTGGCCGGGTTGAACGGCTCGCCCGCGCCGGCCACCACACCGATGATGGCGATGTGACCGCCGATCTTGATGGCCTTCATGCTTTCCTGGATCGTGCCGCCGCCGCCCACCTCCATGATGAAGTCGGCGCCGCGGCCACGGGTGGCCTCGCGCACCGGCCCCGACCAGGCGGGCGTCGTCTTGTAGTTCACGATGTGGTCGGCCCCGAGCCCCTTGGCCCGCTCCAGCTTCTCATCGGACGAGGAGGTGATCAGCGTGCGCAGGCCCGCCGCATGGGCGAACTGCAGGCCGAAGATCGAGACCCCGCCGGTGCCCTGCAGGACCACCGTGTCGCCGGGCTCCAGCCGCGCATCGACGAACAGGCCCCGCCACGCCGTCAGCGCCGCGCACGGCAGCGTCGCCACCTCCTGGTCGGACAGGAAGTCGGGGACCTTCGACAGGCCATGCTCGCTGAAGGTCTGCAGCTCCGACCCGGCGCCCGGGATCGGGAAGCCCAGCGCCGTCACCACCTTCTCCAGGCTCGGCGGGCCCGAGATCCAGCCCTGGAAGAACAGCGTCGCCACCCGATCGCCGGCCTTGAAGCGCGTCACGCCGTCGCCCACCGCCTCGACCATGCCGCAGCCGTCGGAGAAGGGCGTGATGACGTCGGTCGTCGACGCGGCGCCCCGCCCGTACATGCCGTTGATCATCAGCAGGTCGCGGTAGTTGAGCGACACCGCTTTCATCCGCACCAGCACCTGGCCGGGCCCCGGCTTCGGCTCGGGCAGCTCCACGACCTTGATGGCGTCCGGGCCCCAGGGGGCGGCGACGTTCAGCGCACGCATGACTTCCTCCTGCGCGCATCTTACGCCCCGCGATCAGGGGCGCGGCAAGCGTGTCCCCACGTCAGGCCCTGGCGGACGGCAGCACGGGCTCCTCCCCCCACTGCGCCGGATCGTGGCCCCAGACCATCACCGTGTCGGTGTCCCGCATGGCCAGCAGGGCGTCCAGCGAGCGGTTCATGGCCGGATGGTCCGACATCGCCGGGAAGTCGCGGCTCTCGACCACCCCGCAGTGGTAGCAGGCGTCGCCGACCAGGATGTGGTCGCCCTGGTCGCTCCGCACCTTGAGCGACTGGTGTCCCGGCGTGTGGCCGTAGCTCGGGACCAGCACCGCCGAGCCGTCGCCGAACAGGTCGTGCTCGCCGTCGACCAGCGTCACCGGGTGGCCAAGCTCGAAGTAGCGCTTGCGCAGGCCGTAGTGGCGCGAGAGCTCCGGCTCGAAACCGGCCTCCCACTCGCGCCGCTGGACGACGACGGTGGCGTTGGGCAGTTCCCTCAGCCCGCCGGCATGGTCGAAGTGCAGGTGCGAGAGCGCCGCGTAGCGCACCCGCGCCGGGTCGATATCAAGCCGCTCCAGGTTCCGCGTCAGCGTCTCCTCCGGAGTGAGCGTGGCGTCGAGGTCCTGGGTCCGCAGCGCCACACGATAAGTCTCGTCGTAGTCGACCATCGCCGCCGGCAGCCCGCAGTCGAACAGGGCCACGCCGTCCGGATGCTCCAGCACATAGAACGGGATCGGCACCGTCACGCGGTCGCCCGCCATCGCCATGCCGGCGCCCGGGCTGTGGAACTGGCCGCAGAGGCAGCCGAACAGGCGCAGGCCCATGACGGGTCTCCTAACTCAGGCGGGATCGAGCTTCCTTACCCCATATAGGCGCAGCGCGCCGATCAGTCCGGCGAGGCACATGCCCGACATCAGCAAATAGCCCTGCGCGCCGAAGCGGTCGAACAGCGGCCCGGCGGCCATGGTCGCCACGCCCATCAGCACCCCGCCGGACAGCGCCGAGTTGATCGCCTGAGCCGCCGAGGCGTTACGCGGCGTCGACAGCCGCTCGATCAGCTGCAGCGAGGCCAGGAAGGTCGCCGCGTAGCTCAGCACGTGCAGGGTCTGCAGCGGGAACACCAGCCAGAGGGGCGGCGCGAAGGCCAGCGCCGTCCACCGCACGATCGCCGCCAGGCCGCCCAGGATCAGCAGGTTGCGCGGCCCCACCCGCCGTCGCCACGGCTCGAACCACCAGAGGAAGGCCACCTCGGCCGCGACGCCCACGCCCCACAGGACGCCGGTCATGCTCTCGGGCACGCCCTGTTGCTTCCAGGCCAGGGTCGAGAACCCGTAGTAGAAGGCGTGCGACGACTGGATCAGGCCGGCCGCCGCCGCCGCGGTCATGAAGGCGGGGTCGCGGAGCAGCTCGCCCAGCCCCGCGAACCGGTCGGACGCCCGCACCGCCTCGCCGGTCTCGTGAACCGGATCCGCCGGCAGCAGCCAGCGGGCGGCCGCTGCGGTCAGGGCGGCGCAGGCGGTGATCCAGACCAGCACCAGCTCGGGCGTGCCCCAGGTCAGCAACGCGCCCACCGCGACGTTGGCCACGATGAACGCCGCCGAGCCGATGCCGCGCGGCCAGCCGTAGTTGAAGCCGTCGCGCCGCGCCCGGTTCAGCACGATCACGTCGGTCAGCGGCGAGATGGTGGAGAAGGTCGACGAGGCCACGAACCACACCACCGCCCAGCCTGCGAAGCCGAGCGGCAGCGCCATCAGCGCGTAGGCGGCCATCACGCCCAGGGACATAAAGATCAGCGCCGTCCGCCGCAGCTGGAAGCTGTCGGCCCAGATCGCCAGCAGCGGCGCCGAGAACGCCCGCGCCAGCATCGGCAACGACAGGATCAGCCCGATCTGCGCGCCCGTGAGCCCGCGCTCGGCGAACCACACGGGCATGTACGGCGAGCTCGCGCCGGTGCCCACGAAGATCGCCGAGTAGAAGAGCCCCAGGCGGACGGGAAGCGACATGGAGCAACCGTTTACAGGGAGTCGGTGGACGACGGCCGTGCACTGCGTAATCTCTCCTGAACAACGATAAGGGAGAAGCGCGATGGACCGGACGAACAGCCGTGACCGGGAACTGCGCGAGCGGGCCGCGGCGGTCATCCCCGGCGGGATGTACGGCCACCAGTCAGTGGGCCTGCTCCCCGACGACTATCCGCAGTTCTTCGAAAAGGGCGAAGGGGCCCACCTGTGGGACGCGGATGGGAACCGCTACCTCGACTTCATGTGCGCCTATGGGCCGAACCTGTTCGGCTACGCCCATCCCGAGATCGATGCGGCCTTCGTGCGCCAGCTGGGCCTCGGCGACACCCTGACCGGCCCCACCGGCCTGATGGTCGAGCTCGCCGAAGCGCTGACCGGGATGGTCGCCCACGCCGACTGGGCGATCTTCTGCAAGAACGGCTCGGACGCCACGACCATGGCGCTGACGACCGCCCGCGCCCACACCCGGCGCCGGGTCGTGGTGCGGGCCAAGGGCGCCTACCACGGCGCCCTGCCCTGGTGCACGCCCCGGCCGGCCGGCGTCCTCGACAGCGACCGCAGCCACCAGATCTTCTGCGACTACAACGACGTGGCCAGCCTGGAGGCGGCCGTGGCCGAGGCCGGCGACGACCTGGCCGCCATCTTCGCGGCGCCCTTCAAGCACGACACCTTCGTCGACCAGGCCGAGCCGGACGTCGCCTATGCCCGCAAGGCCCGCGAGCTCTGCGATCGCACGGGCGCCCTGCTCGTCGTCGACGAGGTGCGGGCAGGCTTCCGGTTGTCGCGCGACTGCTCATGGAGCCGCATCGGCGTCCAGCCCGACCTCTCCAGTTGGGGCAAGTGCCTGGCCAACGGCCATCCACTTTCCGTCATGCTGGGCAACGACAAGGCGCGGAAGGCGGCGGCGTCGATCTTCGTGACCGGCTCGTTCTGGTACCAGGCCGCCACCATGGCCGCGGCGCTCGAGACGCTGCGCCTGGTCCGCGACACCGACTATCTGGAACGCATCACCGCGCTTGGCGAGGCGCTGCGCGCCGGCCTGGCCGAACGCGCCGCAGCCGCCGGCTTCGGCTTCCGCCAGACAGGCCCGTCGACGATGCCGCTGTTCCTGTTCGACGAAGACCCGGACCTCCGCAAAGGCTACTGCTTCTCGTCCGAGATGCTGAACCGCGGCGTCTATGTGCACCCCTGGCACAACATGTTCCTGTGCGCGGCCATGACCGAGGCTGACATCGCCCACACCCTCGACGCCGCCGAGGCGTCCTTCGCGGCCCTCAAGCGCCAGGTCCGCGACCTGGCCCCCGTCGAGAAGCTCGCCTTCCTCTCCGCCGGAGCCCGCTGATGCCCACCATGACGACCTTCTCCGAGTACGACGGGCTGGGGCTGGCCGAGCTGGTGGCCAAGAAGGCCGTGACGCCGGGCGAGCTGGTCGAGGCCGCGATCGAGCGGATCGAGCACCACAACCCGACTCTGAACGCCGTTGTCTACCAGGGCTTCGACGACGCCCGACGCATGGCGACGCAGGCCCTGCCGGACGGGCCGTTCAAGGGCGTGCCGTTCCTGATCAAGGACCTGGGCATCTCGGTCGCCGGCTGGCCGCGCAGCCACGGCAGCAGGTTCGGCAACGTGGTCGACACCGCCGACAGCGGCCTGATGGCCCGCTACCGCTCATCGGGCGTCATCCCGCTCGGCAAGACCAACACGCCCGAGTACGGCATCACCGGCACGACCGAGAGCGCCCGCCTCGGCCCCTGCCGCAATCCCTGGAACCCGAACCACATCGCCGGCGGCTCCTCGGGCGGCTCAGCCTCGGCGGTGGCGGCCGGCATGGTCCCGCTCGCGCACGCCTCG
>NZ_DASWTE010000066.1:0-30014 GCF_036402295.1 Phenylobacterium sp. | reverse complement strand
AGCCACGACCGCGACTTCATCGACCGGCTGGCGACGTCGACCATCGGACTGGACGGAACCGGGCGCGCGGTCGAGACACCGGGCGGCTGGCAGGACTTCGTGAGCCAGAACCCCGACTTCTTCGGCGGGCCGCCGAAGCTGGAGATCACCAAGGTCGCGGCCCCGAAGCCGGCGACCAAGCCGGCGGCGGCGAAAGCCATCACCAAGCTCTCGTTCAAGGACCAGCGGCGGCTGTCCGAGCTGGACGGGCTGATCCACGACCTGCCCGGCAAGATCGCGACGCTGGAGACGGCGCTGCACGATCCTGACCTCTACGCGCGCGATCCCGCGGGCTTCGACCGCTTCTCCAAGGCCCTGGAAACGGCGCGTGCGCAGCTGGCCGCGGCGGAGGAAGAGTGGCTGGAGCTGGAGGGGCGGCGCGAGGCCCTGGAAGCCGGCCGCTGAGGCCCCGATCCGGCTTTCCTGTGGACAGAATCAAGTTCTTGATTCGATGAGGCAAACGCCGCGCTTTCCGGCGGTTTTCAACAGTTTTGACACAGGCTTTTGACAGACCTGCGAAGCCGGGCCGGAGAAGCCCGCTTGCGTCATAAAAGCTTCAGGCGCACCGTTCTCTTGCCGACAGGAACTGCGGCGCGGCGGAGGGAGAGGCTGGCGACAGCGGACCCCCGAGCAAGCGAGCGGAGCGGCAGGGCGAAGGGAATGAAAACCGGGGCGACCCGGGCTTCTGAACCGGAGGTCTGGCGCCGGCGGTCAGGGAAAACAGCGGGGTGACCCGCAACCGCACTGACGGTTGGCCTAGAGGCGCAGATCCCCCAACGGATCTGTATGAGAGGGCGACGCTCCGGGAAACCGAGGCGCCGCCCTCTTGCTATTGGGCGCACGCCCAGACGCGCCCGAGGCGCTGCTTTCACCGCCAAGACGCCATGAACGCCAAGATGGGCGCCGCCGGGCCGTGGACAGGCATCGCACGCCTTGGCGTTCTTGGCGTCTTGGCGGTTGAATCGGCGCTGACGCGCCTTGGAAGCACGGCCGCAGCGCCCTACCCTCCGCGCCGCTCAGTCGAGGGTTCTTGATGAAAGTCCTGCGTACGCTCGCCATCGCCGCGGCCGCCCTGCTGGTCGCCTGCTCGCCGGCGAAGAAGGAAGAGGCCGCCGCGCCGTCCCCCGGCCAGCCGGTGACGATCCGCTTCGCGACCGACTGGAAGGCGCAGGCCGAGCACGGCGGGTTCTACCAGGCGCTGGCCTCGGGCGAGTACGCCAGGCGCGGGCTGAAGGTGGAGATCGTCCAGGGCGGGCCGGGCGTGAACGTGCCGCAGCTCCTGGCGTCGAACGCCGTCGAGCTGGGCATGGGCTCGAACAGCTTCATTGTCATGAACCTGGCCCAGGAGGGCGTGCCGGTGAAGGCGGTCGCCGCCTTCATGCAGAAGGACCCGCAGGTGCTCTTGGCCCACCCCGGCACGGGCGTGGAGAAGATCGCGGACCTGAAGGGTCATCCGATCCTGCTCTCCGACGCCTCGGTTACGGCGTTCTGGGTCTGGCTGAAGGCCAAGTACGGGTTCACCGACGACCAGGTGCGCAAGTACACCTTCAACGCCGCGCCCTTCCTGGCCGACAAGCGCGCCGCCCAGCAGGGCTACGTGACGAGCGAGCCCTACACGATCGAGAAGCAGGCCGGCGTTAAGCCGAAGGTGTTCCTGCTGGCCGACGAGGGCTACCCCGGCTACGCGACCATGGTGCTGGCGACCGACGGGCTGATCGCCAAGAACCCGGCGGCGGTGAAGGCCTTCGTGGAGGCCAGCGCCGTCGGCTGGCGCGACTACCTGAACGGCGACCCGACGGCCGCCGACGCGCTGATCCGCAAGGACAATCCCGAGATGACGCCCGACGTTCTGGCCCAGGCGCGGGAGAAACTGAAGAGCTACAGGATCGTCGACGGCGCCGAGGGACTGCCCCTGGGCGCGATGACCGACGCGCGGTGGCAGGCCTTCTTCGACGTGGCGGCGGCGCAGGGAGTCTATCCGAAGACGCTCGATCCGAAGAAGGCCTACACGCTGGAGTTCGTGGGCAAGTGAGCGTGGCGGAGCGGCCCCGTGCCTCCCCCGCTTCGCAGAGGAGGTACTGGGGTGACCGTCGCTTCCCTTCGCGACGTCGAGGTCGATTATGACCGGGGCCGGGCGCTGGGGCCGGTGAGCCTGGCGGTGGCGGCGGGCGAGGCGGTGGCGCTGGTGGGGCCGTCGGGGTGCGGCAAGTCGACGGCGCTGCGGCTCCTCGCCGGGCTGGAGGCGCCGGCGCGGGGGTCCGTCGAGCGGGCCGCCGGGCGCGGTGAGACGGCGGTGGTGTTCCAGGCGCCGACCCTGGCGCCCTGGCTCTCGGCGCGGGCCAATGTGGCCCTGCCGCTGGAGCTCGCCGGCGTGGCGAAGAGCGAGGCGCTGGCGCGGGCGAATGCGGCGCTGGACCGCGTGGGCCTGGCCGCCGCAAAGGACGCGCGGCCGGCGCAGCTCTCGGGCGGCATGGCGATGCGGGTGTCGCTGGCCCGCGCCCTGGTGACGGAGCCGCGGCTGCTGCTGCTCGACGAGCCGTTCGCGGCGCTGGACGAGATCACCCGGCGTACGCTGGCCGACGACGTGCTGGCGCTGTGGGCGACATCGAAGCCGGCCATCGTGTTCGTGACCCACAACGTCGAGGAGGCCGTCTACATGGCCTCGCGCGTGGTGGTGATGACCCGCGGGCCGGGCCGCATCGCCGCCGAGTTCCCGGTCGAAGGGCCCATGCCGCGGCCGGCGCACTTTCGCAACACGCCTTCGTTCCGCAGCACGGCCGAGGCCGTATCGGACGCCCTGGCGCAGGGGATCGCGGCAGGGGGGATCGCGGCATGAGCCGGCTGGCGCCCCTCGTCCTCGTTGCCCTGCTGCTCGCGGCTTGGGAGCTCGCCTGCCGCGCGCTGGAGATCGCGCCCTACCTTCTGCCGCCGCCGTCGGCCGTGGCCGTGGCGCTCAAGGACCACTTCCCGACCCTGGTGACCGCCGCCTGGAGCACGCTCGCCGTCGCCCTGATCGCTCTGGTGGTCGCAAGCGTGATCGCCCAGGCGCTGGCGCTGATGACGGCGCTCTCGCCCATCCTGGATCGCGCGATCCGCCCGCTGGCCTCGGTGGTGCAGGTGACGCCGGTGGTGGCGCTGGCCCCGCTGGTGCTGATCTGGGCCGGGCTCGACCATCCCCAGAACGCGCTGGTGGTGCTGGCGGTGCTGGTGGCGTTCTTCCCGATCTTCTCGGGCGCGGCGGCGGGCCTGCGCTCGGCCGATCCCGACCTCGAGCGGCTGTTCGCGCTCTACGGCGCGAGCCGCTGGCAACGGGTGGCGCGGCTGCGGCTGCCGTCGGCCGTGCCGTTCCTGCTGGAGGGCCACAAGGTGGGCGCGGGCCTGGCGCTGATAGGGGCCGTCGTGGCCGAGTTCAGCGCCGGCTCCGGCAAGGTGCAGGGCCTGGCGTGGCAGATCCTGGACGCCGGCAACAAGCTGCAGACGGCGCGGATGATCGCGGCCCTTGTGGTGCTGGGCGCCATGGGCGTGGCGCTGCACGCGCTGCTCGAAGCGGTCGAGCGCGTGGGCCTGAAATGGTGGCGGGGCCGGTAGCCTAGCGGGCGGCCTGAGCCACCGGCTTCAGGTCGAACCGCACCGGCACGCGGACCTTGGCGCCGACCGTGGGCGTGGCCTCGCCGCTGAGCGGGCCGACCTGGAACCTGGGGGCCAGCGTCAGGATGGCGGGGCCGAAGCCCTGGCCGGCCGGCTCCTCGCGGTCGACCACGCAGCCGGTCAGGCTGCCGCCCGGCTGGACCTCGCAGACCAGGGTGACGCGGGCGTTGTTCGGGCCGCCTTCCGTCTTTGGGACGACCGCCTGGATCTCGCCGACCGTGGGCACTGCTGTCCAGACCGGCGTCTTGACGGTGTAGCTGGGGCCCTTGGCGAGCTCGGCCGGGAAGCCCACGGGAACGCGCACCTCGTCGTTCTTGGCGACGCCGGCGGCGCGCATCTTCTGCTCGGCGAGCTTGCGGGCTGCGGCGCCGAACCCATAGCCGCGCGGGGTCTCGTTGATGACCTCGCAGTCGGTCATCCCGCCGCCGCGGGCGGCCGTGCACATCAGTTCCACGCCCCCGCCTATGCCCGCCGCCTTGGCCTTCTCCGGGAAGGCCGCGGCGACTTCGGGGGCCGTGGGCGCGGCGATCCAGGCGGTCTGGGCGAGGGCGGGCGCCGCGCAAAGCGCGGCGGCGGAAGCAAGCGCAAGCGTACGGAACATCGGTCGGCCTCCTGCTGTCACGCCAGCTTGCGCACTGTTACCCCGGCCGCAAGATCGATGCGACAAGCGGCGGTCAGGGTCCGGGCAACGCGTGGCCCCTGAGAGGGCGTCAGCTGTCGACGTGGGTGGAGAGGCGCTCGACGGCGTCGTAGGCCAGAACCGAGAGCGAGCGCAGGCCGTGGTCGGCGAAGACGTCGAGGGCGACGTCCAGCGCCATCAGGGCGGCGGCGCGTTCGCCGTTCTCGACGCCGGTCATGGCGATGCGAGCCTCGTAGAGGCGCGCCAGATGCAGCTGCGCCAGCGCCCAGCCCACCGGATCGCGCCGGGGCGAGAGGTTGGCGAGCTCCACCTTCATGGCCGTCTCGGCGGCGTCCAGCACGGCGCGGTCGCCGGTGATCTCGGCCTGGCGGGCGAGGCAGACGGCGCGGGCGCCGGCGGTCTGGCCGCGGAGCGGCAGCGTCGGCGTGTCCTTCAGCACCACCGCGGCGCGGTCGTAGCAGCTGACGGCGTGCTCGAAGGCGCGGGCGTCGTTGGACGTCTCGCCCAGCGCCTGCAGCGCCTGGGCCAGCGTCACCTGCGTGCGGGCCCAGTCGAGCGGGCTGTGGTCGCGGGTCAGGTTGTCGAGCGCCAGCGCCAGGGCGCCCGCGCCGGCGGCCAGGGCGTCGACGTCGCCGACGGTCTCGCCGCGCAAAGCCAGCGACTGACCGTGCATGATCTTGGCGCGCGCCCAGGTGAGCGGCTCGTAGGCGTTGTCCAGGCGATCGCCGGCGGTGACCGCCTCGCGGGCGGCCATGTCCAGCAGGTCGCCGTCCTTCAGCCGCGCGCCCCAGCCGCACAGGAGGTCGGCGCGGATCAGGCGAGCCTCGGCCGCGAGCGCCCGGGCGGCGGTGACGCGCTTGGCGATGGCGTCGAGGGCCATGATCGGGGCGTTGAAGCGCTGGGCGAACTCGCGGGCCTGGTCGGCGTCGGCGCTGTCGAGCATCCGGCGACCCTCGATGGCCAGCAGGCCCACGTCGGCGAGCGGCGCGGCGAGGCCGCCGCGTACGCTGGAGCGGGCGTCCTTGAAGGCGACCTCGGCGGCGGCGTTCAGGCCGGGGTCGCCGAAGATCTCCGCGCCCAGCAGCGCGCAGAAGGCCTGTTCGCAGCGGGCGCGGGCCCAGCCGTCCTTGCGATGGGCGGCCTCGAAGCCGGCGGCGGCGGTCTCGGCGCCGGCGGCGGCCTTGCGCAGCGCCACGGCGTCACCGGTGCGGCGGGCGACCTCGCGCCAGACGATGGCCGCCTCCAGACGACGCCGCGGCTTGTCCTTGGCGCTGATCCGGCCGGCGGCGACGTCGGCCGCCTTGGCTTCCTGCGCCAGCAGTTGGGAATCCAGCAACTCGAGAAGGGAAGAGTCCCCGCCTGTGAGCCCATCGGTGATGGGCCTGACCCGCTCGGGTGAAAAGAAGCGTCGCAGTTCCCGACCCAACTCGAACATGACCTGCTCCGGCCCCGTCGGCGTCCCACTGTGGAACGCCCCTCACAGATGCTGTCGAGTCAGAGCAAACCCGGAGCCGAGCGCCTTAACAACCCCTTAATTTCTTTGGCATGGTTAACAAGACGAAGAAAACCGCCCAATAAAACAAAGATTTGATCGCCGATTTTGTTAACCATTAGGGCTGATTGGCGCGTCGTCGTCCAGCGGTAGGAGCCCACCAGCCGCCCGGCCAACCTATTCCGCCGTCATCCCGCGGCTTGTCCGCGGGACCCATTCCTCAGCGTGACGCGCCGTGGAAGAGGGCCGCCCGGTGTGGCCGCCCCAAAGCTTCGCGGCGGCCACACCATGGATCCCGCGGACAAGCCGCGGGACGACGCGGAGGGGCAAGATGTCGGCACGCCCGCGCCTCACGCCGAGACGCGCAGCTTCCCCTCGCCGATCCGCCCCACCGCCTCGCGCCGGGCGCGGACGCCGGCGGCCAGGGCGTCCAGCACCTCGACCGAGGCCGCCCAGTCGATGCAGGCGTCGGTAATGGACTGGCCGTAGGTCAGGGGGCGGCCCGCGACGAGGTCTTGGCGGCCGGCGACCAGGTGGCTCTCGACCATCGCGCCCATGATCCGTTCCTGGCCGGCGGCCAGTTGAGCGCACAGGTCGGCGACGACCTTGGGCTGGTTCTCGTGGTTCTTGGACGAGTTGGCATGGCTCGCGTCCACCATCACCCGCTCGCGAAGGCCCGCACGGGCGAGCTCCGCCCCGGCGGACGCGATGCTGGCGCCGTCGTAGTTGGGATGCTTGCCGCCGCGCAGCACGACGTGGCAGTCGCCGTTGCCCGCCGTGGCGGCGATGGCGGCCCGGCCCTCGCGGGTCACGGCCAGGAAATGGTGCGGCTGGGCGGCGGCCAGCACCGCGTCCACGGCGATCTTCACGTCGCCGTTCGTGCCATTCTTGAACCCGACGGCGCAGGAGAGGCCAGACGCCATCTCGCGGTGAATCTGGCTCTCCGTGGTGCGCGCGCCGATGCAGCCCCAGGCCACGAGGTCGGCGATGTACTGCGGGGTGGTCACGTCCAGGAACTCGCAGGCCGCCGGAAGGCCCAGCGCGTTGACGTCGATCAGCAGACGGCGCGCCAGCCGCAGGCCGTCGTTGATGCGGAAACCGCCGTCGAGGCCGGGATCGTTGATGAGGCCCTTCCAGCCCACCGTGGTCCGCGGCTTCTCGAAGTAGACCCGCATCAGGATCTCGAGGTCGGGGAGATGGCGCCGGCGGACCTCGGCCAGGCGGCGCGCGTAGTCCATGGCCGCCACGGGATCGTGGATCGAGCAGGGGCCGATCACCACGACCAGACGGTCGTCCTCGCCGGTCAGGATGCGGTGGATGGCGGTGCGGGCCTCGCCCACCACCTCCGAAATCATCGAGGTGGCGGGCGCCTCGCCGATCACCTGGGACGGTGGGCTGAGCGCGTCGAGGCGCTGGATGCGGGTGTCGGCGGTAGGTCTGGGCTGCACGGCGGTCTCCTGAAGGTGTGGAGGGCGGCGGCCATGAAAAAAGCCGCCAGGTCCCTGGCGGCTTGGGAAGGGTGTCGGTCTGATGGTCGGTCAGGCCAAACGATCCTCCGCCGGCGCCAGGGGCGTCGGTTCGCCGAAATACCAAAAGTAGGTCGTGGCGAAGGAGGTCATCGCGGGCCTTGTACCGGCGCCGCGCCGGCTTGTCACCCCTGGGCGGGTCCCCCGAGCTCTCCCCCGGACCGCAGGCCACGCCCTGCGACGGTACCCACCGCGTCGCCGGCCTGGCCCAAGCCCGGCGGGTGCAGGCCCGCACGAGAGAGCTCGGGGAGGTTCGAGCGGCCACACGGCCCCTCGCCGCGGTCCGGGGGCGGACCGCTGCTATGGGATCGGGGGTGCAGGCCAGTTGTCGGGCCGCCCACACCCACGGAACGCCGAACCGCCTGCAGTAGAGCTTCCAAGGGCGGCGCCCGACAGAGTTGTGAACCGATCAGAGTCCGAGCGCGGGGCGATCTGTCGCCAAGCTCGGGGCGCTCGGGCGGATCGTCAGGCGAAGATGGCGGCCTGCTCGTCGGCCGTGAGGATGCGCCACTGGCCGGGCTCGAGGTCGTCGGGCAGGGACAGGCCGCCGATCCGGTCGCGATGCAGGGCGGTCACGTGGTTGCCCACGGCGGCGAACATGCGGCGGACCTGGTGGTAGCGGCCCTCGGTGATGGTGAGATGCGCGCGGTGGGCGTCGATCGGCTCCAGCAGGGCCACCGCCAGCGGGTCCGTCTCGCCGTCGAGCATCAGGGCGCCGGAGGCGAAGGCCTGGGCCTCGTGGCCTTCGAGGGGGCGGTCGAGGGTGGCGAGATAGCGCTTGGCGACGTGACTCCTCGGCGAGATCACCCGGTGGAGGAATGGCCCGTCGTCGGTGATCAGCAGAAGGCCGGTGGTGTCCTTGTCGAGGCGGCCGATGGTCGAGAGCCCGGGCATGCGGGCGCGCCAGCGGCGGGGCAGGAGCTCGTAGACGCTGCGGCCGGGCTCCTTGTGCGAGCAGACCACGTCCAGCGGCTTGTGCATCAGGATGGTCAGCGGCGCGGGCGGGTCGACCGGCTTGTCGACGACGGTCATCCGGGCCGGCAGGTCGGGCGCGACCGGGACCTTGGCGGCGGCGTCCTTCAGCACCACGCCGTCGAGGACGACCTGCTTGTGGGCCACGAGCTGGGCGATCTCGCGCCGGGAGCCATAGCCGAGGTTGGCCAGCAGGCGGTCGAGCCGGGCCATGGGGACCTTTTGGGGCGTCTTGGTCACTTGCGGGCCTCCACGACCTTGTAGCCGCCGGTCTCGGACTTCACGTCCACGCGGGCGAAGGCCTCCTTCAGCGCCGCCTCGTACGGCAGATGCCGGTTGGCGACCAGCCAGCAGACGCCGCCCTTCTTGAGCAGCCGCGCGGCGGTGCGGACGAAGGCGACGCCCAGGTCCCGGTCCTCGGCCCCGCCGTCGTGGAAGGGCGGGTTCATGACCACGAAGTCGAGGTCGGCGAGGCTGTCGTCGACGCGGCGCACGTCGGCCCAGCGGACCGTGACGCGCGGGTCGTCGAGGTTGTGCTCGGCGCAGGCGACCGCGCGGCGGTCGACGTCGATGCAGGTCAGCGCAGTCACGGCGGGCGAGGCCAGCACCCGGGTCGCCAGCACGCCGACGCCGCAGCCCAGGTCGGCCCCGCGGCCGGCGAGCGGCGGGAGCGCGGCCAGGAGCTGGGCGCTACCGGGGTCGACGCGGTCCCAGCTGAACACGCCGGGCTGCGACCAGAGGCCTCCGAGCGCGGGCAGGACCCGCGGCGCGCCGGCGGCGATGGCCTCGGCGATGCCTGTGGGTTCGGCCGGTCGCTGCACGTGGCAGAAGCGGTGGTGGCGACGCGCGTCCTCGGCGACCGCACAGCCGAACCGCTCCAGCGCCTTCTTCAGGCGCGAGCCGCCCTTGTCCTTGGGCGCGAAGGCGGTGAGCTGCGCGCCAGGGTTCAGCGCGCGGAGCGCCTGGGCGAGCACGTAGTCGCGCTCCAGCGTGCCGCCGGGGGCCAGCACGAGCGCGCGGTGGGCGCTTGCCTCAGGCCACGCGGCGAGGTCGTCCGATCCCGGGACCAACGGCGAGACCTGGACCGCACCCGCCGGAACGTCGACGAGGCCGGGCGCGGGAAGCCCGTAGAGGAGGACGGTCATCGCGCCATGCCCCTCCAACACTTGTCATCCCGGTTTTGACCGCAGGCCAAAGACCGGGAGCGAGAAGGATGGCGCTCGCCGCAGCCCACGCCCTTACGCCCGTTCCTTCGACCGTTCGAAGCGGACCTTCGGGAAGCGCTCGGAGACGTAGCCGACCTCCCAGGCCGACTTGGCGAGGAAGACGGGCTGCTCGTCGATGTCGGCGCCCATGCCGCCGCGGTGCTTGCCCATGAAGTCCTCGAGGTCGGCGCGTTCGCCGACGATCCAGCGGGCCTCGGCGAACGGGCTGGCTTCGAAGATCACGTCCAGCTGGTATTCCTCGCGCAGGCGGTCGGCCATGACCTCGAACTGGAGTTGCCCCACGGCGCCCACGATGAAGTCGGCGCCGAGGCTCGGGCGGAACAGCTGGGTGACGCCCTCCTCCGCCAAACTCTCAAGCGCCTTCTTCAGGTGCTTGGCCTTCAGCGGGTCTTTCACGCGGACGCGCTGGAGGATTTCCGGGGCGAAGTTGGGCAGGCCCGCGAAGCGCAGCGTCCCGCTCTCGGACAGGCTGTCGCCCACCCTGAGCACGCCGTGGTTCGGGATGCCGATCACGTCGCCGGCGTAGGCGTCCTCGGCGAGCTCGCGGTCCGAGGCGAAGAACATCATCGGCGCGTTCACGGAAAGCTGCTTGCCGGTGTTCTGCACCTTCAGCTTCATGCCGCGGACGAAGCGGCCCGAACAGAGCTTGAGGAAGGCGATCCGGTCGCGGTGGTTGGGGTCCATGTTCGCCTGGACCTTGAACACGAAGCCGGTGACCTCGCGGTCGCCTGGCGCGACGTGCGTCTCCTCGGCGCCCTTCTTCGCGGCCACCACCTTGGGCGGCGGCGCGTAGGCGCCCAGGCCCTCCAGCAGCTGGTCGACGCCGAAGTGGCGCAGCGCCGAGCCGAAGAAGACCGGGGTCATGTGGCCTTCCAGGAACGACTGCGGGTCGAAGGCCTTGAGGCCGCCCATGGCGAGCTCTGCGTTCTCGCTGAGCTCCTCCTGCTCGTCCGGGTCCAGGTAGCTGACGACGGCGTTGCCTTTGAACGGCACCGCGGGCGGATGGCCCTCGTCCTCTTCCGGTCCGCCGCCGCCCCGCTTCTGGAACGGCAGGAACTGGTCGCGGCGCAGGTCGAGCATGCCCTTGAATCGGCCGCCCGAACCGGCGGGCCAGTAGAGCGGCGACGGGTCCAGCGCGAGCTTGGAGTGGACCTCGTCCAAGAGTTCGAACGGGTCCTGCGCCTCGCGGTCCATCTTGTTGATGAAGGTGACGATCGGGATGTCGCGCATCCGGCAGACCTCGAACAGCTTCAGGGTCTGCGGCTCGATGCCCTTGGCGGCGTCCAGCACCATGACCGCGGCGTCGGCGGCGGTCAGCGTGCGGTAGGTGTCTTCCGAAAAGTCCTCGTGGCCCGGGGTGTCCAGGAGGTTGAACATCAGGCCGTCGTGGTCGAACGTCATCACCGAGGCCGAGACGGATATGCCCCGCTCGCGCTCGATCTTCATCCAGTCCGACCGGGTGCGGCGGTTCTCGCCGCGCGCACGCACGGCGCCGGCCGCCCGGATCGCGCCGCCGGCCAGCAGCAGGTTCTCGGTGAGCGTCGTCTTGCCGGCGTCAGGGTGGGAGATGATGGCAAAGGTGCGCCGGCGTGCGGCCTCGGCGGCGGGAGAGGTGCTCATGGCGGGGGCGCCTATCACGCCCGCCGCGAGCGCGGAAGCGAGACGAGGTCGCGGCCGCGTCCGCCCTGCCCCGGCATTGCGGGCCGAAGCAGGGCGGTTCAGGCGTTAGGCGGCTTCGCTATGCCGCCGGGCGCGCGGCAGGTCGAAGCGGTCGGCGTTCATGACCCGGGTCCAGGCGGCCACGAAGTCGCGGACGAACTTCTCGCCCGCGTCCGCCGAGGCGTAGACCTCGCTCAGCGCGCGCAGCTGCGCGTTCGCGCCGAAGGCCAGGTCGGTCCGGGTGGCCGTCCACCTCGGCTGGTCGGTCTTGCGATCCGTGCCGACGAAGGTCTCGTCGCCGCTGCCGTCGACCTGCTTCCACGCCGTGCCCATGTCGAGCAGGTTGACGAAGAAATCGTTGGTGAGCTTGCCCGGACGGTCCGTGAAGACGCCGTCCTTGGAGCCGCCATAGTTGGCGCCCAGCACGCGGAGGCCTCCCAGCAGCGCGGTCATCTGCGGGGCCGTGAGGCCGAGCAGTTGGGCGCGGTCGACGAGCAGCTCCTCGGTGGGGACGCTGAAGCGGGTCTCCAGGTAGTTGCGGAAGCCGTCGGCGCGGGGCTTCAGCACCTCGAAGCTGGCCGCGTCGGTCTGCTCGGCCGTCGCGTCGGCTCGGCCCGGCGTGAAGGGGACACCCACGTCGAAGCCGGCGTCCTTCGCCGCCTTGGCGACCGCCGCCGCGCCGCCCAGCACGATCAGGTCCGCAAGGCTGATCTTCTTGCCGCCACCGGCGGAGGCGTCGAAGTCGGCCTTGATCCCTTCCAGGACCTTGAGCACGCGGGCGAGCTCCTTGGGCTCGTTGACCTCCCAGTCCTTCTGCGGGGCCAGTCGGATGCGGGCGCCGTTGGCGCCGCCCCGGCGGTCGGAACCGCGGTAGGTGCTGGCCGAAGCCCAGGCGGTCTTGACGAGGTCGGAGATCGAGAGGCCGGAGGCGAGCACCTTCTCCTTCAGCGCCTTGATGTCGGCGGCGTCGACCAGCGGGTGGTCGACGGCCGGGATCGGGTCCTGCCAGATCAGGTCCTCGTCCGGCACCTCGGGGCCGAGGTAGCGGACCTTGGGGCCCATGTCGCGGTGAGTCAGCTTGAACCAGGCGCGGGCGAAGGAGTCGGCGAACTGGTCGGGGTTCTTGTAGAACCGCTCGGCGATCTCGCGATACTTCGGGTCCATCTTGAAGGCCATGTCGGCCGTGGTCATCAGCGTCGGCACGCGGCGGTCGGGGCTGTGCGCGCCCGGCGCCATGTCTTCCGGCTTCTGGTTGATCGGCTGCCACTGCCAGGCGCCGGCGGGGCTCTTCACCAGCTCGTACTCGTACTCCAGCAGCATGCGGAAGTAGTTCATCGACCACTTGATCGGCGTGGGCGTCCAGGAGCCCTCGATGCCGCTGGTGATGGTGTGGTCGGCCATCCCGCTCTCGTGCCCGCTATGCCAGCCGAGGCCCTGCTGGGCGATGTCGGCGCCCTCGGGCTCGGCGCCGATCTTCGAGGCGTCGCCCGCGCCGTGGCACTTACCGAAGGTGTGGCCGCCGGCCGTGAGCGCGAGCGTCTCCTCGTCGTTCATGGCCATGCGCGAGAACGTCTCGCGGATGTCGCGCGCCGACTTCAGCGGATCGGGATTGCCGCCCGGGCCTTCCGGATTGACGTAGATCAGGCCCATCTGGATGGCCGCCAGCGGGTTCTCGAGCGCGCGGCCGGCCTCCTCGTCGATGCGGGTCGGACTGCCCTGGTTCACCCACTTCTCCTCGGTGCCCCAGTAGATGTCCCTGGCGGGCTCCCAGATGTCGGCGCGACCGCCGCCGAAGCCGAACGTTGGGCCGCCCATGGACTCGATGGCGACGTTGCCGGCCAGGATCATCAGGTCGGCCCAGGAGAGCTTGGAGCCGTACTTCTGCTTTATCGGCCAGAGCAGGCGGCGCGCCTTGTCCAGGTTGGCGTTGTCCGGCCAGCTGTTGAGCGGCGCGAAGCGCTGGCCGCCCGATGACGAGCCGCCGCGGCCGTCGCCGATGCGGTAGGTGCCGGCGCTGTGCCAGGCCATGCGGATGAAGAACGGGCCGTAGTGGCCGTAGTCGGCCGGCCACCAGGGCTGGCTGTCGGTCATCAGCGCGGTGAGGTCACGCTTCACCGCCGCGTAGTCGAGCGTCTTGAACGCCTCGGCGTAGTCGTAGGTGTCGCCCATCGGGTCGCCGTGGGCGCCGTGCTGGTGAAGGATGTCCAGCGACAGCTGGTTGGGCCACCAGTCGCGGTTGGTGCGGCCCAGGAGCGTCCTGAGCGCGGCCGGTCCGCGGGCTGAGTCAGAAAGCGGACTGCGGGGGGCTGCGTCGTCCATCTCGTTCCTCCGTCGGTCGCGGTGATGGCGACCGTTGGCCCAACGCTAGGCCTCCGGAGGGAGCTATACAAAATGATATGCCCTATGCCCGGGAACGGGAAAATCTATGGAACTCAAACGGGGCCCAGGCTGATTGCCGCCTGTCGAGAAACCCGGCGTCGGTCAACCCCCGGTGTCTAGCGGCGCACGCGTAACGATGTTCTCTGCATGGAGGCATCGGGGGGCAGGCGATGGCGGTCGAGGCGAGTGTCCTGGCGCGGCCGCGCCCAACGCGCGGCGAGCTCTTGCGGGTGCTGGGCCTCGGCTTCGGCGTCGCCGTGGTGGTCGGCGGAGTCGTGGGCCAGGGGATACTGCGGACCCCGGGCATCGTCGCGGGCGCCCTGCACGATCCGGTCTGGATTCTCTCCGCCTGGGCCCTCGTCGGCGTGTTCACGATGATCGACGCCTTCGCCCTGGTCGAGCTGGGCGCGTCCGTGCCTCGCGCCGGCGGCCCCTATGTGTTCGCCGAGCGGGCTTTCGGGCGCACCGCCGGCGCCGTGGTCGGGTGGAGCGACTGGCTGAACCTGATCGTCGCCATGGCCTTCATTTCGGTCGTGCTGGCGGAGTACGGCCAGCGCCTCGGGTTCCTGGCCACACTTCCGACCGGCGCCCTGGCCGTCACCGCGATCGCCGTCTGCTGCCTGATCAACTGGCTGGGCACCCATACGAGCGGACTGACCCAGAGCATCGGCAGCGCCCTGAAGGCCGTGGGCCTGCTGGCGCTCGTCGGACTCTGCTTCGCGGCGCCCGGTGTGACGGCGGCGGCCCCGCCCGTCATCGTCGACCATCCGGCGGTCACCCTGGCGGCCCTCGCCATCGCGATGCGCGCCATCCTGAACACCTATTCGGGTTGGAACACCTGCGCGTACTTCTGCGAGGAGGTCCATCGGCCCGAGAAGAACCTGGCGCGCGCGACCTTCACCGGGATCGCCGTGGTGACGGGGCTGTACCTGCTGGTGAACGCCGGCCTGCTGCACGCGCTCACGCCCGATCAGATCGCCGCCAGCAAGCTGCCTGTCGCCGACGCCGTCGCAACCGTGCTGGGACCCGGCGGCGCTGCGGCGACCACGGCCTTTGCCGTGCTCTCGGTCGCTGCGATCGCCAACCTGACCGTGATGCAGACGCCGCGGATCGCGTTCGGCATGGCCCGCAGCGGCATCCTGCCCCGGTTCCTCGCCCGGGTCGGACCGTCCGGCACGCCGACCACCGCCTTGCTGGTGAGCGCCGGGATCGGGGCGGCGCTGGCCTCGAGCGGCGCCTACGTGCCGCTGATGGCCGTCGGCGCGACGATCGCGATCCTGGTCAATATCTCGGTGGACGTCTCCGCGCTCGGCTTGCGGCGCAAGGAGCCCGACCTGCCGCGGCCCTACCGGATGCCGCTGTTCCCGCTGCCACCGCTGGCGGGCATCGCCATCAACGTCGCCGTGCTGGCGGCGCTGGTCTCGGAGGAGCCGGTGACCACGCTGACGGGCTTCCTGGCGCCGACCCTGGCGGCGATCGCCTACCTCGTCATCAAGCGCTTCGCGCCGCGTCAGGTCTGAGGCGATGCGGCCCGGGCTGTGCGCCGTCGGCGGGCAGGCGCAGGCGCAATCGTCGCTTCCGCGAGCGCCGTGTCGGGCATCTCGACGTCGATCTCGAGGGTCGAGACCTGGTGGCCGCGGTCCAGCTTCACCATCACCCGGTCGCGGTCGATGGGGATGTGACGGGCGATGACCTCGAGGATCTCCTGCTTGAGAACGGCGGCCAGGTCCGCGCCGCCCGTGAGCGCGCGCTCGTGCGCCAGGAGGACCTGGAGCCGCTCCCGGGCCACGGGCGCCGAACGGCGGCGGGTGAAGAGGTCGAGGAGGCTCATGCGGCGGCCTTCCTGCCGAACAGGCGGGCCATGAGCCCCGGCTTCTCGGCCCTCGGCGTACGCATGGCGATCGTCTCGCCCATCAGCCGCCGGGCCGCGTCGTCGTAGGCGCGGGCGGCGGCAGAGGTCGGATTGTGCAGCGTGATCGGGCAGCCGAGGTTCGACGCGGTGAGCACGTCGGGGCTCTCCTGCACGATCCCCAGCAGCGGGATCGCCAGGATCTCCAACACGTCGTCGACACTCATCATCTCGCCGCGGGCCGCGCGGGCGGCGTCGAAGCGGGTGAGCAGGAGCTGCTTCTCGATCCGGTCGCCGGCCTCGGCGCGACGGGTCTTGGAGTCCAGCATGCCGATGATGCGGTCGGAATCGCGCACCGAGGAGACCTCGGGGTTGGTGACCACCACCGCGGTGTCGGCGTAGCGCATGGCCAGCGTGGCGCCCTTCTCGATGCCGGCGGGGCTGTCGCAGATGATCCAGTCGAAGCTCTCCCGCAGCTCATCGATCACCTTGCCGACGCCCTCTTCGGTGAGCGCATCCTTGTCGCGGGTCTGGGACGCCGGCAGCAGGGCCAGGTTCTCCAGCCGCTTGTCGCGGATCAGGGCCTGCGGGAGCTTGGCGTCGCCCTGCACCACGTTGACCAGGTCGAAAACCACGCGGCGCTCGGCGCCCATGACGAGGTCGAGGTTGCGCAGGCCGACGTCGAAGTCGATCACGACGGTCTTGTGGCCGGCGCGGGCCAGCGAGGCGCCCAGGGAGGCGGAGGTGGTGGTCTTACCGACCCCGCCCTTGCCGGAGGTGACGACGACGACGTTGGACATGCAGGGCTCCTCCCGGAGATCAGTCGAAGGCTTCGAGCCGGAGCGCGCCGCGGTCGCAGCGCACCTGGACGGCGCGGCCGTGCAGGTCGGGGCCCCAGTTTTCGGCCGTGCGGTAGAGCGTGCCGACGCCGACCATTTCGGCCTCGAGGCGGCGGCAGAAGATGCGGGCGTCGGCGAGCTTCAGCCCCGCCAGCGCGCGGCCGCGCAGGGGGCCGTAGACGTGCACATTGCCGCCGGCGATCACCTCGGCGCCCGAAGCCACGGAGCCGACGACGACGATGTCGCCCTCGTCGAACACCACCGACTGGCCCGAGCGCACCGGGCGGTCGACCAGCAGCGACGGCGCGGGCTGGGCGGCGGGGCGGATGGCGCGGCCCTCGAGCGGCAGGTCGCGGCCGTGCAGGCTGGTGGGGACCTCGCGCCAGCGGGTGTTGGCGAGCCGGGCGGCGGGCACGCCCTCGACGCCCACGACACGCAGGCCGCGGGCGACCAGACCGTCCAGCACGATCGGCAGGGACTCCGGCCCCACCACCTCGGCGACGCCGGCCAGGTCGGCCACCACGGGCCGCTCGTTGAAGAAGCCGGGCGAGCCGGCGAGCTGACGGTCCAGCGCGGCGAACCAGTCGGCGAACGGGAACTCCGGCGTCAGCACCATGGCCATGAAGCTGCGCCCCCGGACCCGGATCGTGGGAAGCGATAGCGTCTCGCCGTCCATGCTTGGCCGCCTCCGTCCGCGTCTCGTGGGATGGGGCGTCCGCCGACGTTTCGCCCCGATGCCCAGGCCTCGGCGATTCGTGAGGCCTTTCCGCGGCTTGACCACGCCGCATTGCCGCCATGCTGCGGTCGAGCTTCAGCGCCGGATCTGCTCCATGGTGCACTGGCGGGGCGCCTTGTCGGGTCGCCAGCGGACGAGCCGAGTCCCGTGCCGGAAGCGGCCGCCGGTGACCTGATCGTAGGCGACCTCCACCACCAGTTCGGGCTTGAGCGGGACCCATTCGGCGGTGCGTTCGGTGCTCCAGCGGCTGGGGCCGCCCGGCGCGTCGCCGGTGAAGCCCTCGCCCTTCAGCTTGACCAGCTTCTCGGTCAGCGCCGGGCGGTCTGCGTGCTTGATCGTGGACGTGAACCCCACGTGATGCAGCAGGCCGGCGGCGTCGTAGAGGCCGAGCAGCAGCGAGCCTGCCACCTTCGTCCCCTCGGCATAGCGGAAGCCGCCTACCACGCATTCGGCGGTGCGGATCGTCTTGATCTTGAGCATCGCCCGCTCGCCCGGGACGTAGGGGCCGTCCAGCCGCTTGGCGACCACGCCGTCGAGGTGGGCGCCGAGGTCCTCGAGCCACGCGCACGCCTTGGCGCGGTCGGTCGTGCCCGGCGAGAGACGGATGACGGGCGCCTTGCCGAAGCGCTTCGCCAAGGCCTCCAGGGCCTTGCGGCGCTCGCGGAGCGGCGCGCCGAGCAGCGGGCGACCCTCGGCATCCATCAGGCAGTCGAACAGCATCAGGCCCGCGGGATGCTCGGCGGCGAGCCTGCGCACCCGGCTTTCGGCGGGATGCAGGCGCATCTGCAGCGCCTCGAACGAGGGCGCGCCGTCGACGTCGATGGTGAGCTCGCCGTCCACCACGAAGCGGTGGACCGGTAGGGCCCTGAGCGCCTCGACCACGTCCGGGAAGAAGCGGTCGAGCGGCTTGCCGGACTTGGCCTTCAGCCGCACTTCGTCGCCAACGCGGTAGGCCAGGCAGCGGAACCCGTCCCACTTGGGCTCGAACCGCCAGCCGGGGTCCGCCGGGACCGTGTCGACCAGCTTCGCCTCCATAGGGGCGAGGTCGAGCGGCACAGGCAGGTCCCGGAACGACGCATCCTTGGGCGACATGCCCGCCAAAGCGGTCGGCGGCGGGAGAGCGTTCCCGCTACTTGTCGCGAGCCTTTGCGGCTTCCGCCGCCTTGTTCAGGTCGGGCGCGTTCGGCGAGCGCATGGCGACGCCCCCCTGCATGCCTTCCTGCAGCGCCTTGGCGGCCCCCTCATGCGACATGATCTTGGCCAGCACCGCCTGGCCGGCGCGCTCGAAGGAGTCGCGGTGCTCGACCACGTACTGCCGCGAGGTGCGGTAGCCCTCCAGCAGGCCCTGGACCTCGGGGATCACGTAGCGGGCCACCAGCTCCCAGCTGCGGTTGGTGTTCTCGCGGTTGGCCCAGTCGTGGACGAAGCCCAGCACGGTCCCGAACCCGCCAGCCGAGGCGCTGAGCTTGCGGATCGCGGCCACGAGGTCGTCCGGCGTGCCGATCACCGCCGCCGAGCCGGGCGAGAACGCGGTCTGTTCCACAGCCTCCTCGGGGCTCCTGAAGGCCTCGGCGCCGGGCCGCATCAACGTGCCCACCGTGTACTCGTTGTGCCAGTGCATCAGGCCCTTGGCCGACTCGGCGATGGCCTGCTCACGGGTCTCGGCGATGTGCCAGGTCATCAGCACCCGCCAGTCCTTCCGGTCGACCGTCTTGCCGTGCTTCTTCGCCGCTTCCTCCGCGAAGCCCCACTGGGTAGGCAGCGCCGCCAGGCCGGCGTCGGAATTCGAGCCGATCGACAGCACGCCGATGCCGTACTTGCCGGCCAGGGTCATGCCCGACGGGCTGATCGAGGAGGCCGTGACCATCGGCAGCTCCTCCTGCAGCGGGAAGAGCTGCAGGCGGGCGTCCTTCAGGGTGAACCAGTCGCTTTCGTGGGTGACGCGCTCGCCGGCGAACAGGCGTTTCAGCACGCCGATCGCCTCGTCCTGGCGGTCGCGCTGCGTCATGGGGTCGATGCCCAGCATGTAGGCGTCGGAGGGCAGCGCGCCGGGGCCCGTGCCGAAGATCACGCGGCCGCCGCTCATGTGGTCGAGCTGGACCATCCGCTGCGCCACGTTGAACGGGTGGTGGTAAGGCAGCGAGACGACGCCGGTGCCGAGGCCTATGCGGTGGGTATGCTGGGCGACGCCGGCCAGGAACATCTCGGGCGAGGCGATCATCTCCCAACCCGTGGAGTGGTGCTCGCCGACCCAGAACTCGTCGTAGCCCAGGCTGTCCAGGAGCGCGGCGAACTTGATGTCGTTGCGCATCTGGAGCATCGGGTGCTCGCCGATGGGGTGGTGCGGGGCCAGGAACGCGCCGAACCGCATGCGAGCCATGTAGACCTCCCGAGCTTTTTCAAACACCTGTTTAGGTGACGGTCGGGCGGCTGGCCAGCCCGACGCCACGTCAGCCCTTTTCGACGGGCTCCACGAGGAAGTGGCGGCCTTCGCGGTCCTCGATCTCGACCACCCAGACGTCGGGGTCGATGCGGACGGCGCGCTCGATGTAGCGGTCGAGGTCGGGCTCCTCGCGAGAGGCGGCGGGCTCCATCCAGACCCGCTCGCCGTCGCCGCGGGTGGCTTCCGAGAGCAGGCGCGCGGTGCCGTCCGTGCGGTTCAGCACCTTGACCAGCACGGCGCCGGCCCGCGGATCGCCCTTGCGCGCCACCACGGCGAAGCCGCCGCCGATCTCGACGCGGCGGATGAGGGCGCCGACCCAGATGTCCGTGGAGAGCAGCATGCAACCCCGGACATTGCGGCCGCGACCCGCCCCGTCAACCTCGGCTCAACACCTCATCGGGTAAACGTCGGTCTCCCAGACGGCCATGCAAGGCCGCGCAAGATGGTGGACGCATGACGACGACGCGCAGAAGCGCGACGCCGAGGCATCGATGGATGGGGTTGCTGGGGCTGGCGTTGCTCGCCGCGCCCAGCGCTGCGAGCGCACTGCCGCAGGACCTGTTCTACGAGCGGACGGTGATGAGCGCCTTGGGCGAACGCTGCGGGCTGTTCACGCCCGAAGTGTCCGCCGCGCTCGCCGCGTCGGCGGCCCAGGCGCGTGGCGCGTCGTTGCGCGCGGGCCTCGACCGCCGGGCGCTGACGGCCATCGACCGCGAAGCACGCGCCAAGGCCAGCCGCGCCAAGTGCCGCAGCGCCGACGTCACCACCGTCGCGGCGCGGGTGAGAGACGCCTTCTCCGCCTACGAGCGCATCACGCGCCTGACCTATCCCGGCGACGCCTCGGCGTGGCGGGCCGACCGCGGCGCCGGCCGCACCGCACGCTGGCGCCTCGCGCAGGACGCCAAGATGGGCAAGAACCGCGTCACCTTTGGGCTCGTGGGCCGCGATGGGGCCAGCGCGCTGGTCGCCGTGGCCGACCTCGACAGCAAACAGGCTCCCTACGCCGCCCGGCTGGTGCTGCGCGATGAGGTCCGCACGATCGGTCCCTACCTCGACCCCCGCGCCAAGACCTCGCAGCTGAACAAGAAGCTCCCGCCGCCGGGGGCGACCAAGGCCTACATGGCCGAGGCGCGCGCGCCGGCCGAAGACGAACTCCTGCCCAAGGGCGCCTCCCGCGGCTGGGCGTTCCGCTTCCCTGCCGCCGCCGCCCAGGCGCTGGCCGCCCTGGACCCGCGAGAGGCCGTGGCGGTCGAGTTCCTGTTCGCCGGCGACAAGGTCCGCACGGCCTATGTGGAAGTGGGCGACTTCGCCGCCGGCCGGGCCTTCCTGCAGGTCGCGTCGCGGTAGACGCGCCGAAGGCGCTTCAAGAAGAGAACCGCGGAAAATGCGGAAGAGCGCGGAAGGCGATCCCGCCGCCGTCCTTTCCGCGTTCTTCCGCGGTTGAATCGACTACGCCTGCGGCGCTTACCCCTGACGCCGGAGCGGCGTCGGCGCCGCGGCCGCGCCATCCGTGAGCACCGGCAGGCGCACCGTCACGGTGGTGCCTTCGCCCATGGCGCTTTCCACGGTCATGTCGCCGCCGTGCAGGCGGGCGAAGGCGCGGACCAGGGAGAGGCCCAGGCCCGAGCCCGCGGCGCGCTGCTCGGCGTCGCCGGCCTGCTCGAACGGGCGGCCCAGGCGGTCGAGGTCGTCCTGGGCGATGCCGACGCCCGTGTCGGCCACCACCAGCTCGAGCGTGTCGCCGTGGCCCTGCACGGTCACCGTCACCGAGCCGTTGCGCGGCGTGAACTTCAGCGCGTTGGAGATCAGGTTCATGGCGATCTGCTTGACCGCGCGGCGGTCGGCGTCGGCGTAGAGCGCGGCGATCGGCAGCACGCCGCGCAGGTGGACGCCCGAGCGGTCCGCCTGGCCGCGCATCAGCCGCAGCACGGCCGAGACCGCGTCGCGGGCGTCGAAGGTCTCGATCGCCAGTTCGAAGCGCTCGGCCTCGATCTTCGACATGTCGAGCACGTCGTTGATCAGCTCGAGCAGGTGCGTGCCGCTCTCGTGGATCAGCTCGGCGTACTCGGCGTAGCGGTCGCCCAGGGGCCCGAACAGCCGCTGCCGCATGATGTCGGAGAAGCCCATGATCGCGTTGAGCGGCGTGCGCAGCTCGTGGCTCATGTTGGCGAGGAAGCGCGACTTGCCGGCGTTCTGCTGTTCGGCCGTGAAGCGCTCGGCCTCCAGGCGCTTCTCGCGGGCAAACTGCTCGCGCGCGTCACGGACGGCGGCGATGATGCGGCCCGACAGGGTGGCGCGCAGTGTGATCTCCAGCCAGCCTTCGCCGCCGGCCGCGGGTTCGGCGTAGAGGCTGGCGCGGCCCTCGTGACCGGCGGTGTGCAGGGCGGCGGCCAGCGCCGGCAGCTCGCTCTCGGCGACGAGGTGGCCGAGGCTGCGGCCCTCCAGCTGGCGCGCGCCGTAGTCGCCGATCGGGGCGCCGGCGGCCGAGAGCACGCGTCCGCTGCGGTCAAGGGACGCCAGGAGCAGCGGCTGGCCCTCGATCATCTCCAGGATCTGGTCGGCGCGCTCGCGCCGGCGCGCGTCGCGCTGGCTGGCGCCCTGGTACCCCACGAGGCCGGCGGCGAAGCCCAGGGTCACGGTGGAGAGCGCCATCAGGCTGAGCCAGGGCGCGGCGGCGGCCGAAGCCTGCGGCAGGTCGAGCAGCACCGCGTCCAGGGTCGACACCGCGGCGGCGGCCAGCGCCGTAGCGGCCCCCAGGGCCAGCAGCTCGCGGCTGCGGAAGGCGGTGGCGGCGGCGGCCGGCGCCAGGCACCAGGCGGCGAGCGGGCCGGCCGTCCCGCCCGTCAGGTGGCAGGCGACGGCGCCGGCCAGGCCCCAGGCCAGCACCGCGCCGGCGCGGCCGGGTCCGCCGAACAGGGACAGGATCGCGCCCAGGCCCGCGGCGGCTCCGCCGGCGGCCAGCGCCATCAGTTCGGGCCCCACGGGCAACAGCCCCCGAGCGGCCAGGCCTGCGCCCGTCGCGGCGATGGCGACCGCCCAGCCGGCGTGCCACAGCAAGCCTCCCGCCGCCTCGTTGCGGCGGCGCGCCTTCGACGATGTCGATCGGGCCGCGGCCAAACCCTAGGACCTCCGGTCAGGTTCGAAGCGGAACTCTAGCTTCACCGAGGGATTCGCGCGAGCACGCCCCCTGCGACACCCCGCCACGAAAGACTTTCGTAAGCGGCATGCGCCACCTTGCAGGCCCCAACCCGTCGGGCGTATCGCCGTTCCATGGCTGAGGCCGATCTGACTTCCGGCGCGGAGACCCGCGCCCGCGCCCGGATCGAGGCGGCGCTGGACGAGCGCCGTCGCTCGTTTCTGCGCATGGTCAGCCATGAGCTGCGCACCCCCCTGAACTCGATCCTCGGGTTCTCCGAGATTCTCACGGCGGAACTGTACGGGCCGTTGGGCCAGCCTCAGTACAAGGAATATGCCGCGATCATCCACGCCAGCGGCCAGAAGCTCCTGAAACTTGTGAATCAGGTGCTGGAGATCGCCCGCCTCGAGGGCAACACCATCGAGTTCGACGCTGCGCCCGAGTCGCTGGAGGCGGCGCTGGACGACGTGCTCCTGGCCCTCCAGCCGGACCTGGCGGCGCGCGGGGTGGAGGTGGCCGTCTGCGGCCGCGGCGAGCTGCCGGCGGTCACCGCCGACGGGCGCGGCCTGCGCTCGGTGCTGAGAGAGCTGATCCACAACGCCGTCGTCTTCTCGCCCGAGGGCGGCGAGGTGACGGTCAGCGCCCAGCCGCACAACGGCTTCGTCGACATCGTCATCCAGGACCACGGCGAAGGGGTCGATCCCGACGAGCTCGCGCGACTGATGGCCCCCTTCGAGCAGGGCGAGAACGCGCTCACCCGCAAGGCCGAGGGCGCGGGTCTGGGCCTGCCCATCGCCGACCTCACCTGCCTGGCCATGGGCGGGCGGCTGAAGCTCACGTCCGCGCCGGGTCAGGGCCTGACCGCGACGGCGCGCCTTCCTGCGGCCCGATGACGGTTGCAAGGGGGCCGCGGGCTCCTTAACTCCCGGACGCCATGGCTATTTCCGACGCGCTTTCAGAGCTCCGCGACGAGTTCGACGTCCTGGGCGACTGGGAGGAGCGCTACCGCTACGTGATCGATCTGGGGCGGGAGCTGGCGCCGCTCACCGACGCCGAGCGCAGCGACCCCTACAAGGTACGCGGCTGCGCGAGCCAGGTGTGGCTGGTCACCGAGCCGCAGGTCGACGGGGCGCTGAAGTTCCGCGGCGATTCCGACGCCCACATCGTGCGCGGGCTGATCGCCATCCTGCTCAGGCTCTTCTCCGGCCGCGCCCCCGCCGAAATCCTGGACTTCGACGCCAAGGCGGCCTTCGAGGGCCTGGGGCTCACCGGCGCCCTCTCCTCGCAGCGCTCCAACGGCCTGGCCTCCATGGTCGCCCGCATCCGCCGCGACGCCGAGATGGCCCAGGCGGCCTGAAGCCCACCTCTTCCGACGATTGGCATTCGGCGAACGTCGGGCGGCCGCGGACCTTGCGCATGAGGCGGGTGTTGACGCCGTACTGCGGCTGCTCGGGGCGGATCAGCTCGTGGCGGCTGAGCTGGGCGGCGTCGGGGGCCAGCATCTCGACCTTGATGTCGTACAAGCGCAGGCGGCCCCGCTTCTCGGGGGCGCCGCCGTAGTCGCGGATGTAGTGGTCGAGCGTGCCCTGCCAGCCGTCAGGAAGCCCTCCATGTAGCCCCGAAAGTCGCCGCGGTTCCAGGCGACTTCCATGTCGGCGATCACCTGGCGGATGGCGGCGTCTTCGGTCGCGTTTGCGGGAGCGGCGAACGCGGGGGCGGCGAAGCTCGAGAGGATACCGGCCGGGAACGCCCGGCGGCGCATGTACGCCCTACGCCACCATCGACGGCGCGGGGCGGATGCCGCTCTGGACAGGGCCCAGGCCGACGACGGCGTCGTAGCCCAGGATCATGTCCACCTCGTCGCCCCGGGTGACGAGCGGCAGGCGGATCCAGATGAGGGAAAGATGCGAGGCGCCCTTCCAGGCGAGGTTGTGGACGCCGGCGCCCGGCTTGCGGCTCTTCACGATCTGCCCCAGCTCGCCCCGCCAATAGTCGGCGGCGGCGGAGTTGTAGACCTCGCCCAGCCGGCAGCCGGTGATCTCGCGGCCGTAGACGTTGTAGAGGCCGGTGCCGGCCAGCCGCATGCGGTAGTCGGCGTCGGGCAGCACCTCTATCAGGCTGACCGTGGGCAGCAGCCGCTTGATGTCGCCCGGGTCCAGGCGGCGGCGCGGCGGCACCGAAGTGTCCGCCCGGAGCGAGCTCCAGTAGGCGAACAGCTCCTCGTGCGCCCGGATCGCGGCGCCCGCAGGCGCGATCTGCGCGGCCATCTTCAGAGACCTGCGTAACGGCTTGGATTCATGACGAATCATATGTCGCCTGATCCGCGAATCGGCGGCAAGGCGAAAATGGTTAACGAGGCGGTAAATCGACAAGCCCCTGCGCCGCAGGCGGCGATTCAGAACCGCGGAAAACGCGGAAGGACGCGGAAGGCGCCGAGCCTACACTGACCCCTTCCGTTCTTCCGCGTTTTCCGCGGTTCAAAATCGGCGCTGCGCGCCAAAGCAAAACGCCCGCCGGAGGACCGGCGGGCGTTCTGCGATCGGATTGTGCGTAGAGCCTAGCGCTTCTTGCGGGGGGCCTGGCGGCCGCCTTGGCCGAGGCCCATCTGCTTGGCGAGGTCGGAGCGCGCCTTGGCGTAGTTCGGCGCGACCATCGGGTAGTCCTTCGGAAGGCCCCACTTCGAGCGGTATTCCTCGGGGCTCATGTTGTACTTGGTGCGCAGGTGGCGCTTCAGCGACTTGAACTTGCGGCCGTCTTCCAGGCACACGAGGTAGTCGGGCGTGATCGAGCGGCGGATCGGAACGGCCGGCTCCTTCGGCGCGGCTTCCACAGTCTCGACGCCGGCCGAGACGCCGGCCAGGGCGCGGTGGACGCTCTGGATCAGGCCGGGCAGGTCGGCGGCGGCCACGGTGTTGTTACCGACGTAAGCGGAAACAATGTCCGCGGTCATCTCGATGACTTCCGACTTCTCGTCCATTTCTCTTGGTTCCAAAGGTTCCGCGCCGACCTAGGCGACGAGTGATTCACAAGATCAGTGCGCCGTCATTATCGGGATCGTTCGAAGCACACAACAGAGAAATAGAGCAACGCGTTTCGCCTATTGCGGGAAGAGAAGTCGAGACCGCCATAAACAACCGTTCGTTGCCGGAACCAGAGTAGCGGCGCGCCTCTACCTGATAGTCCGGTGTGCGCTGCAACAGGGTGCGCCGGGCCGCAAACGAAAACGGCGCCCGCGGTGGGGCGCCGTCAACGGTGTTATTTGGAAGAGCCCGTTAGCTGAACGCCGGCGGCGTCCAGTGGTCCCAGATATCGGGCAAGTCCTTCGACACCTTGTCCGGATAGTTCGGCGGGCGCTTCTCGAGGAACGACGTCACGCCCTCGCGCGCGTCGCCAGCCTTGCCGCGGGCCTGGATGCCGCGGCTGTCGGCCTGGTGGGCCTCCATGGGGTGGCGCGCGCCGGCCATGCGCCAGATGAGCTGGCGGGTGATGGCGACCGAGACGGGCGCGGTGTTGTCGGCGATCTCGCGGGCGATGGCCTTGGCGGCGGGCAAGAGGTCGTCGGGCGCGTGCACCGAGCGGACCAGGCCGCGCTCGTGCGCCTCGGAGGCGGGGAAGATGCGGCCGGTGTAGCACCACTCCAGCGCCGTCTGGACGCCCACCAGGTGCGGCAGGAACCACGACGAGCAGGCCTCGGGGTTCAGGCCCCGGCGGGCGAAGACGAAGCCGTAGCGGGCGGTGTCGGACGCCAGCCGGATGTCCATGGCGAGCTGCATGGTGACGCCCACGCCGACGGCCGGGCCGTTGCAGGCCGAGATCACCGGCTTCAGGCTGTCGAAGATGCGCAGCGTCAGCAGCCCGCCGCCGTCGCGCTGGACGCCGTCGACCGTGCGCGCCTCGCGATCCTGGCCGCCGCGGGTCTCATAGTTGAAGGTCTCGGCTCCCGCCGACAGGTCGGCCCCGGCGCAGAAGGCGCGCCCGGCCCCGGTGACGATCACCACACGCACATTGTCGTCGCGGTCGGTCTCGTCGAACGCGGCGATCATGTCCTGCATCATGCGGGTGTTGAACGCGTTCAGCTTTTCGGGCCGGTTCAGCGTGATCGTCGCGATCCCGTCCTCCACCGAATACAGCAGCGTCTCGAACGTGGGCATTGGCTCTTCCTTGGGTCAGGGTTGGAGCCAGTTCGGCGCGGTTGACGGATGGGAGGTCAAGGGGGTGGCGCGCTGCCTTGCGCGTCGGCTTCCGACCCCATTGCCGAAGCCGGCGCCCGCCCTAATGTCCCCACCCAGGGGTGAGCACCGGGGGCGCGCAATGAAGAACGTGATCGTCTACCTCGTAGGGCCCCCAGGTGTCGGCAAGTACACGGTAGGCAAGCTCATCGCAGAACGTCTCTCGGCAAAGCTTCTGGACAACCACTTCTGGAGCAACCCGATCCTTGAGGTGGTCGAACCTGATGGGACTGCCCTTCCGGCGGGCGTATGGGACAGGACGAATGACGTCCTGTCAGCGGTGCTGGAGACGGTCGCGCTCTTCGGACCCGCTGGGCGCAACTATGTCTTTACGCATGCGGTCTCGGACCCGGGCGGCCATCCTATCGACTGGGTCATAGCTGGACAGCTTCTCTGGGTCGCCGAGCGGAGGCGGGCAAGCCTGCTCGTGGTCCGTCTCGCGTGCGGCGAAGAGCAACTTCGCGAACGGATTTCCAGCGAGGAGCGTGGCCAAAGGTTCAAGACCAGAGACGCCGGAAAGGCTCATTCGCTCGCTTCCCTTGGCCCATTCCCGATCAATCACGATTGGGTTCTCGACCTGAACACCACCGGTCTCAGCGCGGCGGATACGGCGGATCGGATCGAGGGCGAGCTCATGTCCCGTCTGCATCCGTAGGTCCGATTTTCAGCAGGTCGGCACAAGGCCGAAGCCATCGCCGGCCCGTTCAGCGAATCGTTTCCTTCTCCTTGGGAGCCGAAACGCGGCGCGTCCTGGTCTGGGCCTTGGGCTTTGGCAGGAGGCGGAAGCGCGTCTGGCACCACGCGAAGTCAACGCCCACATCGAGCAAGGCATCGGAACGTCCGCAGGGGCAGGCAAATTCCATGACCGCGATGACACGGTAGGTCTCTCCAGCCTGGAGGGGCACCGGCCTTCCCGTGGCATGGTTTGGGGCGGCGTTGACGCATAGAACCAGATCGCCAGGGCCGACAGCGTCGCTCATAGCCTTCATCCACTACCCTGACGGAAGACTAGACCCTGACCCGCGCGGGGCAAGACCGGCTTCCACGTCGTTGCGGGCGCTGGGACAGTCGGATGGCAGGAGCCCTCCCCGCGGGCGCCCCTACCCGATCCCCAGCACCCGCGCCGCATTGCCGCCCATCCACTTGGCCCGGACCGTGTCGGTGAGCGGCAGGTCGTCGGTCTCGCGGACCAGTTGGGCGAGCGGGATCATGCTGGTGCCCCAGCCGCTGCCGAAGATCATCTTGTCCTGCAGCATGCGGGTTCCGTAGTAGATCAGCGGCTCGTAGCCGGCGCCAGGCGCGAGCAACTGCTTCACGCGCCGGCAGGCGATGTCGATGTAGAGGTTCGGGTGGCGCATCGCGATCGCCACCAGGTCGCCGATCCACGGCCAGCCGCCCAGGCCCGCGACGATCTTCAGGGTCGGGAAGCGGATCGCCAGCTCGTCGAGATACTTCGGGTGGGCGTAGTCGTACGGCCGGTCCGACAGCAGGTGGACGCCGGCGGTGATCCGCACCGGAATGTCGAGCTCGACGCACTTGGCCAGGAAGGGGAAGTAGGCCGGGTCGTTGATGTAGCGCTCCTCGCGGTAGCTCGAGACCTCGAAACCCCGGCAACCCAGCTCGCGCACCCCGTGCTCCAGCTTGGCGACGCCCGCCTCGCCCTCGTCGCCCCAGATGCGGAACCAGGGGATCAGGCGGTCGGGATACTCGGCGGCGAACTTCGCCACGTCCTCGTTCGATGCGCGGCGACCGGCGTTGCCGATGCAGGCGTGGCTGACGCCCGCCCCGTCCAGCATGGCGATGACGTCGGCGTGGCTCATGGCGCGGGCCATGTCGACGTCGCAGAGCTTCAGGGCCAGCCCCGTCAGGCCGATGGTCGCCTTCGCCTCGTTGAACTCCGCCAGGCTCATGCCGATCTGCGCCGCCCACCCGGGCGCCATCAGCTGGGCGTAGCCCTCCTTGTCGAACCCGCGTCCGGACTTGATCAGCCGGACCGTGTCCTCGACCGCCTCCTTCGTGGGCGTGTCGCACTCGAAGTCGATGACGGTCATGGAAGGCCTCGCACTGCAGCGGCGGCAGTGAAGAGTTCATCGCCGCCAAGTGCAATGGCAGGCTGGCTGTTACTTGGCCTGAGCCATTTGCGCCGCCTCGGCGGTATCGCCCTGGGCGGCCGCCTCGACCTTCCGGGGGCAGACCTTCTTCTTGATCGTGCTGCCGACCACCGTCTCCTTTCGGCAGGCGAGCTTCGCGACCTTGGCGGGCGGCGCAGCGGGCGTCGTGGCGGCGGCGACGGGCGCGGCGCTCTGGAAGAGTGCGGCAAGCAGCAGGGCGACCATGGAACCTCCTGAAGGGTCGGTTCCATGACCTTGGTCTGCGACTCGCCGCGCTGCGAGGACGGCGCGTCACAAAGTGACGGACGCGTCACGCTTGACGAAAGTCAGGGCAAGCCCACGTCATTTCGCCCGAACGGCGGGCGCCCGCCCCGCTTGACGCACCCGACGTCAATGTCCGCCACTCCGCGGTGACAGGGCGGCCCGAGACCGCCCGCGGGAGTGAACGCATGCATCCGGCGACCCACGCCAAGACACATCCGGACCGCGCCGCCTACATCATGGCCGCGACCGGGGAGACGGTGACCTACAAGCAGCTGGACGAGCGGTCGAACCAGGGGGCGCATCTCTTCCGGTCGCTGGGGCTGAAGGTGGGCGACGTGATCGCGATCTTCATGGACAACCACCCGCGCTACTTCGAGATCGCCTGGGCGGCGCAGCGGTGCGGGCTCTACTACACCTGCATCTCCTCGAAGCTGACCGCCGGCGAGGTGGACTACATCGTGGGGGACTGCGGCGCCCAGGTGCTGATCGTCTCCCCGGGCGTGGGCGCGGTGGCCGATGAGCTGCCGGGCGTGCTGCCGAAGTCGGTGAAGCTCTACATGACGGCCCCGGCGCGGGCGCCCTATGCGAGCTGGGAAGAGGCGCTGGCCGCCTTCCCCACCACGCCGATCGCCGACCAGACCGCCGGCTCGGACATGCTCTATTCGTCGGGCACCACCGGGCGGCCGAAGGGGATCAAGCCGCCGCTCACCGGCCTGGCGATAGACGAGGTTCCCGGCATGGGCGGCATCGCGCAGATGCTGTTCGGCTTCCCCGAGACGCCGGTCTACCTGTCGCCCGCGCCGCTCTATCACGCCGCCCCGCTGCG
>NZ_DASWTE010000065.1:0-25570 GCF_036402295.1 Phenylobacterium sp. | reverse complement strand
CACGGTGATGTTCGCCGAGCGCGGCCTCACGCCGGCCGAGATCGGCGTCATCCTGGCGGCGTGGTCGGCGGTCTGCGTGCTGCTCGAGGTGCCGTGCGGGGTCCTGGCCGACCGCTTCTCGCGCCGCGGGCTGATGGCGATAGCCCAGCTGGTGCGGTGCGTGGGCTTCGGGGTCTGGCTCGCCTTCCCCGGCTTCTGGGGCTTCCTGATCGGGCTGATGCTGTGGGGCTTCAAGAGCGCCACGCTGTCGGGGGCGTTCGAGGCGGCGATCTACGACGAGCTGAAGGCGATGAACCGGCAGGACGAGTACGCCCGCATCTTCGGCCGCACCCAGGCGGCGCGGTTCTCGGGCGTGCTGGCCGCCTCGCTCGCGGGGGCCGCGCTGGCGTTCCTGAGCTACCCGCAGATGATCGCCGCCAGCATCGCGACCGGCCTGGCGGCGGCGGCTTCCGCGCTGCTGCTGCCGCCCGCGCCGCGGTCCCTGGCCACCGGCGACTGGAACTACTTCGGCCACCTGCGCCGCGGCGCGCTGGAGGCCATGCGGCTGCCCGGCGTGCCGCGCCTGCTCACCTTCATCGCCGCCACCCAGGCGGTGGTCTGGGCGCTGGCCGACTACTGGCAGCTGTTCGGCCAGCAGGTGGGCCTGCCGAAGTCGGGCATCGCGCTGTTCATGGCCGCGCTCGCAGCGGCGGGAACCCTGGCGGCGGCAGTGGCGCACCGGTTGCACGCCCTGCCCGAGCGGGCGCTCTACCTGATGATCCTGGCGGCCGGCGGCTGCGTCACCGCCGCCGCGGCGACGTTCCAGCCGTGGGCGGTCGTGCTGCCGATGATCTACGTGACCCTTTTCTGGCTGGTCGACGTGAACGCCGACGCCCGCTTCCAGCACGCGCTCAAGCCCGAGACCCGCGCCACCGTGGCCTCGGTGAAGGGGTTCGTCATGCAGTGCGGCACGGTGCTCCTGATGCTCGCCTTCGGCTTCGTGGCCGACGCGGGGTCATACCAGGCTGCGTTCCTGGCGTCGGGGATCGCCGCCATGGCCGTGGGCGCGGGCTACCTGCTGACCTCGCGCCGTTAGCCTCACGCGGCCAGCTTCCAGGCGAACTTCAGGTCCTCGACGAAGGCGGCGTAGGCCTTGGCCTTGGCTTCGGCGTCGGGCACGCGCAGCAGGTACGAGGGGTGGTAGGTGACGACGCCCTGGGCCTGGTCGGAGAGCTGCAGCGCCTGCTGCCGGAACTTGCCCACCGGCGTGGCCTTGCCGAACACCGCCAGCGCCGCCGTGGCGCCCAGGCTCACGATCACCCGCGGGCGGATGATCCGCCGCTCGGCGTCCAGCCACCAGCGGCAGGCGGTGACCTCGCCCGAGGTCGGGGTCTGGTGGATGCGCCGCTTGCCGCGCAGCTCGTGCTTGAAGTGTTTCACGGCGTTGGTGACGTAGGTCTCGGCGCGCGGCACGCCGGCTTCGGCCAGGGCCTTGTCGAACACCTGCCCCGCAGGCCCGACGAACGGACGGCCCGCCAGGTCCTCCTGGTCGCCCGGCTGCTCGCCCACGAACAGGAGCTTCGCCTTGCGCGGCCCCTCGCCCGCCACGCCTTGCGTCGCGTCGCGCCAGAGGTCGCAGCGGCGGCAGTGATCGACGCCGGCGGCGACCTCGTCCAGCGTCGTAGGAGCCACGCCGTCCCACGGCGCGTCGCGGCTGTTGCGGATCGCGGCCTTCACGACCCGGCGGCTGGGCTCGGACTTAGCGACCATCTCGGGCTCCAGAGGGCTCCTGACCCGCTCGGGAATGGGAGCCCCCTCGGGCGGGTTCCGCCTCGGGTCGAAGATCGCGGCGTAGCGGGCCTTCCAGTGACTCTCGAGTTGGTCGACGCGCGGCGCATCGGCCGGGTCGGCGCCGGGCGTGATGGTGAGCTGCGCCAGGGTCCAGTGGGCGCAGACGTCCGGGGTCAGGATCGACCAGCGGGTGTTGGCGAACCGCCTCACGAAGAACGGCGCGGTGGCCTCGACGACGCGGTGGGCCGGCTCGAACCAGGCGACGAAGGCCTCGCCCTGGTCGTCGTAGGCGCCGCAGAAGCGGACGAAGGCCTTCATCTTGTGCGCCGCCTTGTCGACGTCGCGCGCCAGGCCCGCCGCCAGGGCGACGTCGGGGTCGGAGGCGATGCGCAGCAGGCCGGGCTGGTCCTGCAGCCGCCAGAGCAGGCGGTAGAGCAGCGCGAACCGCTCGTCCGACCGGTGCAGGATCACCCGCTCGGCCAGCTCCACGAAGCCCTTCGGCACGGTGAAGCTCCCGGCCGGAGGTGAATGCAGAGCCAGGGCCCCTTCGCCGCCGACTTCAGGGGGGGACGTGACCGCGAACGGCGAGGCCTGGTCGTCTACGGTCCACAGTGTGTCCGCGGGCGCGACGGCCCGGGCGCGCAAAGCCCGCGCGGCCGCGCGCCAGCCGTCGAAATCCGTTTCGTGGGCGAGCCGGACCACCTCCATCGGCAGATGGTAATGTTCGCTATTTGTTCGCGCAAGAGGGGAGTGACTGGATACTTTGCAAACTGGCCGTCGCGCAGAGCCAACAGCGCTTGTTGAGCAACCGGCGGATTGACGCGGGCCCGACCGCCGCGCCCAATACCTCATCGCTGGCATAGACCCGATGGGCGTCGGCGGCTGAGAGACCGGTCCTTTGGCAAGGCTCATGCTCCCGCTCAAGCAGCGACGGGAGACCGCCAATGCCGATGTACACCTTCCACCTGTGCCACGCGGACGGCGGATCACCGTCGTTCGAGGCGTTCGAGCTTCCCGGTGATGGCGGCATCTTCGCCCTCGCCGAACGGCTCCTGGGACAGCACGAGAGCTGCGACCACGTAGAGGTCTGGGAGGGCGAGCGCGCCGTCCTGGCGCTCCACCGGGACCAGCCCGTCTTCCGGCCGATCCGCGAGAGCCAAGTCCACGTTCAATGCTGACCGACGAGCGCTTGCGGGCGGCGCGCCAGGCCAGCCACGCGCTGCAAGCCGAAGGCTACCTCGCGCGGGCGACCGCATTGGCGCAGGAGGCCGCCGCAGAACCCCTGCCACAACGCCGCGCGGTCCTGCTTGCCGCCGCCGACAGGTTGGCCAGGCTGGCTGGGCATGAGTTGCCGGCGACAGCTGGGGGCCGCTAGTCCGACTTCTTCTCGGGCTCAGACGCCTTCGGCGCGATCGTGCTCCCGGATCCAGACGTCATCCTCGGCCACCAGGATCGTGCCAGCCGGCATGGCCTTCCAGGACGAGCTCCTCGTCCGCGAAGGCGCTGGCCTGCGCCACGGCGGCCACCAGGTCGGGTGGTGAGACCGGCTTCGCCACCAGGCCCTGGAAACCGGCCGCCAGCAGCTGGGCGCCGGATTCCGCGTCGGCGTCGGCCGTGAACGCGAGGATCGGCGTCGCGCCATTCGGGCCAGGTTCGCTGCGGATCCGCGCGAGGGCGCCGGGGCCGTCGAGCCGGGGCATGCGGACGTCCATCAGGATCACGTCGTAGGGCCATTGGGCGGCCAGCTCCGCCGCCGCGACGCCGTCCTCCGCCTCCGTCACCTCGGCGCCGACTCCAGCGAGGATCAGGCCGACGAGCTCGCGGTTGGCCGGATGGTCATCGACGATGAGCACGCGGACGCCGCCGAACGCGACTTGGTCCTGGGACGGCCCCGCCGGCGCGCTGGTGACGGCCTGCGTGCGCGGCGCCGGAACGGTGAAGGCGAAGCAGCTCCCCTGCCCGACTTCGCTGGTGACGCCGATCTCACCGCCCATGGCTTCGACGATGCCCTTGCAGATCGCCAGCCCGAGGCCGGTGCCGCCGGTCCGGGTCAGCGATCCGTCGACCTGGCTGAAGCGCTTGAACAGGCGGTCAATGCGATCCGCCGGAATACCTGCGCCCGTGTCGCGGACCGCCACGTGGAGGGCCTGTGCGCCGTCGTCGTAGGCGACGGAGAGCGTGACCGACCCGGTCTCGGTGAACTTCACCGCGTTGCCAATCAGGTTGAGCAGCACCTGGCGCATGCGGTCGGGGTCGAGCATGGCGGCGTGGTCGTCGGCGAGGTCGCAGTCGAAGATCAGCTGCAGGTCCTTGGCGCCGGCCTGGGGTTGGAAGAGGTGCAGGGCCGACCGCGTCAGGCCCGCCAGGGCCACCGCCTGGGTTTGGAAGGTGACCTGCCCGGCCTCCAGCTTGGAGAAGTCGAGGATGTCGTTCACCGCGCTCAGCAGCGCCCGGCTGGCGTCGGACACCCGCTCGACATAGGTGCGGGTCAAGGGCGCCAGTTCCGGCTGCTCGAGGGCGAGCTTGGTGAAGCCGAGCACGCTCGTGAGCGGGGTTCTGAGCTCGTGGCTCATGTTGGCCAGGAACTCGGACTTCACCTGGGCCGCGGCCTCGGCCTCTTCCTGCGCCCGCCGCAGCGCCGCTTCCATCTGCTGACGAACCGAGACGTCGCGCAGCACGGTCACGACCTCGACCACCTTGCCCGCCTCGTCCCGCACCAGCTTGGGACTGCCCTCCAACCACACCTCGGCGCCGTCGGGCGTGATCACGCGGTGGACGCGCCGCACCGACGCGTCGACCTCGGCGCCGCTGAACAGCCCGGCCACGATGGCTTCCGAATGGGCGGCGTGCTCCGGCGCGACGATCTTGAGGATCGACTGGCCGACGGCCTTCTCCGGATCGACGCCGATGGCCCGGCACGAGGCGGAGATGTAGCGCACGAGGCCGTCGGGACCGAAGCGCACAAGGATGTCGGAGACGTTTTCCGCCAACGTCCGGTAGCGCGTCTCGCTTTCAGCCAGAGCCTCGGCGGCGGCGCGCCGCTCGGAGACGTCGCGCACCAGCGAAACGGCGCCGACCACTGCACCGGCCGCATCGCGCACGAGCGACAGGCTGCCCTCGACCCAGATCCATTCACCGTCGCCGCGGCGGATGCGGTACTGGCGATCTGCCGCCTCTATCTCGTCGCCGGCCATGCGCTTGGCCAGGCGGCGGAAGAGGCGCTCCAGGTCCTCGGGATGGACGAGGTCGGCCCGGCGGCGGCCCACGAGGTCGGCGGGCTCATAGCCGAACTGCCGGGCCGCGGGCGAGGCGTAGACGATCCGGTCGTCGGTATCGATGCGCACCAGGAGGTCGGGCGCGTGGTCGGTCAGGATTGCGAGCTCGGCCTGCTTGCCGGCCAGCTCGGTCTCCGCGGCCTTGCGGTCGTTGATGTTGCGGAAGACGTTCAGGAGCTCGACGGGCTTGCCCTCGTCGTCGGTCAGGACGGTGGGGTTGCCCTCCAGCCAAACGTACGTGCCGTCCTTGCACCGGAAGCGATGCTGGCGGTCGCGCAACTGATCGGCCACGCCGTCGCGGACGAGCTGGCTGGTGTTGTCGACGTATCGCTCGCGGTCGTCCGGGTGGACCAGCTCGATGCCGCTGGTCCCGATGAGGTCCTCGGGCTCGTAGCCGAGCGCCCGGCAGGCCGGCGAGATGTAGACGATCCGCGCGGTCAGGTCGGCCCGAACGATGATGTCGTGGGCCCGATCGGCGATCAGACGGTAGCGCGACTCGGCGTCGCGGGCCTCGGTGAGGGCGCCGCCGAGCGCCGCCTTCAGCTCGCGGGCGCGCGCGGCCTGAATCGCCAGGGGCACGCTCACGTAGAAGCAGACCGCCAGGAACGCCTGGAGCGCCAGCACCTGCACGGCTACCGAGCCTTCGATCAGCGCGAAGGGGCCGAGGCCGGCGACGGTGCATGCCACCGCGATGGCCAGCGTGGCCAGCAGGCCCGCCGCCGCCCCCGCGATGCGCAGGCGCCAAGTGACCAGCAGGAGGGCGGCCACGATCAGATAGGTGAGCGGCTGCCCGTCCTGCAGGAACACCCCGCCGACGACCAGCAGCAGCAGGCCCAACGGCCAGGCGTCACGGCTCACCAGTCGCCGCCAACTCGAGCGGTCGCCTGCGAGCGCAAGAAGGCACGGGGTGATGACGACGAGGCCGGCGAAATCCGCCATCGCCCAGGTGGCGAAGCTCGACATCGCCGGGGCGCCGCCCGACGCGGCGAGGAACACGGTGGCCAGGCCCGCGCTGGCGAGCGCGCTGACCGCCACGATGGCGGCGTAGCGGATCAGGTTGCCCACGCGGGACATGTCGGGCGTTCGGCCGAGCACCCGCACCAGCAGCATCGCACAGCCTGCCGCCTCCAGCGTGTTGCAGAGGGTCAGCGCCACGGCGAGCGCCGGATCGCCGCCCACGACGAGGCTGGCCAGCAGTCCGCCCAGCGCGCCCATGCCCGTAAGCGCCGGCCAGGCCGAGCGGCGCGACATCAGGAGGACCGTGAGGAGGAAGGCGTTCGGAAGCCAGATCGGCGAGACCCGCTCCAGCCCGCGCGGAAGCATGAGGCAGAGCCAGGCGAATGCGAACGTAAGGCCGCAGACGCCGGCCAGACGCGCCCACTTCAGACCCCTGGCGTCCTGCCGGGCGACATCCACCCTGAATCCCTCCATCCGGCGCCCCTCTTGCACGCCAGACATTCCCGCTTTCTTTCACGCGGGGTGGCCGAGTGTCGCAGGCCACCCTCTGCAAGCTCTACCACTCGCCAGATTCCGGACGTGATCGCGCCCCGGCACGGCCACGTTGACGAGAGAGCACTGCACGCAAGGTCGGGGAGAGACCGAAGGGACCTTTCTATGCGAACCATGCTCATCTCGGCCGCGGCGCTGTCGCTGGCCTGCGCTCTGCCCGCAGCCGCCTTTGCGGAAGAACCCGGCAAGACGGCTGAACCGGCCGCGGCGGCGAAGACCGAGAAGACCAAGAAGGCCAAGACCGACAAGGCCGAGACGCCCGCCACGGCCGACGATGCGGGCAAGTCGGCCTCGACCCAGACCGAGCCGTCGGACGCGGCGTCGAACCCGCCGGCGGACCAGAAGGCCCCCGCCGAGGAAACGGCGACGCCCGAGACCAAGCCCACCACCGCGCCGCAGTAGGCGGACCGGAACGCGCGCCGCGGGGAGACCTGCGGCGCGGTTCTCGTGAGGACCTCCTCCCCCTACGGGTGAGGAAGATTAGAACGCTGCCTATAGCGGCCCCTTGAATACGAACCATGCGCCGCCCGCGATCAGGGCGAAGCCGACGGCGTGGTTCACGGTCAGGCGCTCGCCGAGGTAGGTCACCGAGAACACCGCGAAGACCGCGAGTGTGATGACCTCCTGCATCGCCTTGAGTTCGGCCGGATCGTAGACGTGGCGGCCGATGCGGTTGGCGGGAACGGCCAGCCAGTATTCGAAGAACGCAATCCCCCAGCTCACCAGGACGATGATCCAGAGAGCGCGATGCTCGACCTTGAGGTGGCCGTACCACGCGAAGGTCATGAAGACGTTCGAGGCGACCAGCATCAGCACCGGCGCCGTGAAGGCCCAGACGGACGGCATGGCGCGGCTCCCCTCACCCGAATCCCTGCGCACATCCTGCCACGCACACCGCGACCCCGGCGCCGGGGGTTTCGCCGAACGTGGTGTCCGATAAGCTTCCCGCCAGTCCTGGGGAGAGTCGATGAGTGACAGGTTCCGCGAGAAGCTGGAGCTGGTGCTGAAGGCTTTGTCGATCAGCCGCGGCCAGTTGGCGGCCGAGCTGGGCGTGGACAAGTCGGCGGTCGGGCGCTGGGTGACCGGCGCGGCGGTTCCCACCGGCTACAACCTGGTCCGGCTGACGGCGGCGGTGGCGCGCCGGGTCCAGGGATTCACCGCGCTGGACTGGGACCGCGGCGTGGGTGAACTGGCCCAGCGCCTGGGCGCGGACGCGCCGGCGGGACCGACGGCGGCGGGGCTGCCGCTGGCGATCCTGGACCAGGCCGTCGCCACGACCCAGCTGCGGTGGGCGGCCTATGAGGGATTCTTCCGCTCGACGCGGCCCTATGTGCTGCAGCCGGGCCGGTTCGTGCACGACCACGGGATGATGCGCCTGGACCCCGCCTCGGGACTGCTGACGCTGAAGATCGGGTCGGGCGGGACGATTGCGGAGGGCTGGATGCTGCCGCTGCACAACCAGCTGTTCGCCATCGCCGCCGACGCGTCGGGGGGCGCGGTGCTGTTCGGCCTGTTCAACGGCGTGTCGGCCCCGAGGGTGGAGGTGGTCGACGGCCTGGTGCTGGCGCCGGCGCTCGACCCGGGCCGCACGCCGACCGCCTACGCCATGATGTTCGAGCGGGTCGGCGACCTCACGGGCGATGCGGCGGCGGACGACGCCACCTTCGCGCGGCTGGCCGCGCAGCACCCCCTGGCCCCCGAGGGCTCGGTGCCGGAAGCGGTGGCCCGCCACCTGCTGCGGGACGTCGGGCCGGCGCAGATCCCGCTGGGCGGCGACCTCCTGCTGCAGCTGCCGATCGCCCGGTCGCTGGCCCGCGGCGCGGCCTACAGCGAACCTGCCCACACCTGACAGGCGAACCGGCGCATCGCGGCGCATGCCGGTGCGCAACGATGCAAGCCGCCGCGCCTTCCCGCACCGCCCGGCGCACGGTCTCCTCGACGTCACACAGGCTTGGCTTCGGAGGGGTGGACACCCTTCTCCGAGAGCCGGAGCGGCGGGTCGCGGTCCCCCTGTCCCTTCGTGCGGGACAGACGTGATCCGCCGCTGGACGTCGCCCCCGGTGGCGATAGCGACCTTGCCCCCCGCGAGGTCGTGGGTTGGGGAGGACGCGGGCCCGAGGGTGCATGGGCCCGCGTCCAGTCCGCGCCATTTGGAAGCACGCAGGTTAAGGCGACGACAAGGCCTGATGGGCAAGATGGGCGCGTCGCCAACTGGGGGGCCGCATGCCGGGCAGGCTTCGATCGCTAGCGGAACATGCCGCCGTGCGCCTCTCGGCGCTCGCGCTCGGCGCCTTCGCGCTCGCCCTCGCCTGCATCCTCTTCACCCGCGACCACGGCCAGGTGGCCGCCATCTGGCCGGGCAACGCGCTGGCGTTGGCCATCCTGCTGCGGCTGCCGCCCCGCGCCTGGCCAGCCTACACGGCGGCGGCGGTGGCCGGGCTGACCGCGGCGAACCTGGCGGTCGGCGACTCGTTGCTGCGCGCCCTGTCGTTCGCGGTCGGCAACGGCGCCGAGATCCTGCTCGCCGCCGCCATCGCACGGCGGCTGGCCGGACCCGCGCCCGACGTGACCCGGCCGCGCCACCTCATGGCCCTGGCCGCCGCCGGCGTGCTGGCTCCCATCGTCTCCGCCGCCAGCGGGACCGCGATCATCGGCGGCGATCCGCTCCAGGTGATGGCGCCATGGTACCTTTCCGACGCCCTCGGTCTGATCCTCATCACGCCGGCCCTCACGGCGCTGGCGGTCGACCACGGCTCGCTCCGGGCGATGTTCGCCCGCCGACGGAACCTGGCGCCGGTGCTGGCGCTGGCGGCGGCGCTAGCCCTGGTGTTCGGCCAGCAGACCTATTCCTTCTTCTTCGTGCTCTTCCCGCCGCTGGTCTGGTGCGCCTTCTCGCTGGGCGCGGCCGGCACGGCGCTGGTGCTCCTGATCACCATCTTCGTGGCCGTGGTCTCTACCCTGAGCGGGTACGGCTCTGCGACGACCATCCCCGGCGGCCTGCCGATGCAGCTGGCCGTGCTGCAGGTGCTGCTGGCGACGGTCAGCCTCGTGACCCTGCCGCTCACGGCGGTGCTCGCCGAGCGGCGGCGGCTGGACACCTCGCTGCGTGAAGCCCTGGCCAGGATAGGCGAGAGCGAGGCGCGCTATCGGATGCTGGCCGACAACGCGACCGACGTGATCCTGAAGATCGACGCCTCTGCGGTCGTCAGGTACGCCTCGCCGTCGATCGCGCAGTTCGGCTACGCGGCCGACGATCTGATCGGCCGCCCGGTCTTCGAATTCATCCATCCCGAAGACTACGGGCTGGTCACCGCCCGCGCCGGCGCGATGGCCAAGACCGGCGCCGTCGACCCTCAACTGGAGCGGGCCTACCGGGTGCGCACCAAGGACGGCCGCTTCGTCTGGGCCGAGGGCAATCCCACCATCGTGCGCAACGCCGAGGGGCAGTTCGAGGCGGTGGTCACCCAGATCCGCGACATCAGCGCGCGTAAGGAGGCCGAGGCGGCCACCGCCGAGAGCGAGGCGCGCTACCGCGTGCTGGCCGACCATGCGACGGACGTGATCCTGAAGGTCGATGCCGAGGACACCATCCTCTACGTGTCGCCGTCGGTGACCCGTTACGGCTACGACCCCGAGCAGCTGGTCGGGCGCAGCGGGTACTCCATCGTCCACCCGGACGATGCGCCGAAGCTGCGGGCCCTGCTCGCTGAGCTGTTCCGGGCCGGCGTGGTCAACACCACGCGCGACCGCACCTACCGCATCCGCACCGCCGACGGCGGATGGGTGTGGATGGAGGGCAACCCGTCGCTCGTGCGCAACGACGCCGACGAGGTCGTTGCGGTGATCTCGCAGCTGCGCGACGTGAGCGCGCGCCTCGAGCTCGAGGACCAGCTCAAGCAGGCCCGCGACGAGGCCGAGGCGGCCGCGGCGGCCAAGGCCGACTTCATGGCCAACATGAGCCACGAGATCCGCACGCCGCTGACCGCGATCCTGGGCTTCACCTCCCTGCTCGAGGGCCGGCAGGACCTGACGGACGAGGCGCGCTACCAGCTGGGCCGCATCGGCGGCGCCGGCCAGGCGCTGCTGGCGATCGTCAACGACATCCTGGACTTCTCGAAGCTGGAAGCGGGCCTGATGCCCATCCGACGGAAGCCGGTGGCGGCGCGCGACATGCTGGGCGAGGCGATCGGCCTGTTCGAGCCGCAGGCGGCGGAGAAGGGCCTGACCCTCAGCTTCGCGCCGACCGACGACCTGCCGGCGTACGTGAGCCTCGATCCCGACCGGCTGCGCCAGGTGCTGCTGAACCTGATCGGCAACGCGGTGAAGTTCACCGAGGCCGGCGCGGTGACGGTGACGGTCAGCTACGCCGGCGACCGCCTGCGCGTGGCGGTGAAGGACAGCGGCGCGGGCATGGACGCCGAGCAGCAGGCCAAGCTGTTCCAGCGTTACTCCCAGGTCGACGGCTCGATGGCCAAGGCCGGGCGCGGCACGGGCCTGGGGCTGGCCATCTGCCGCGGGCTGGTCGAGGCCATGGGCGGCGAGATCGGCGTGACCAGCGCGGTCGGCGAGGGCTCGACCTTCGCCTTCGAGATCCCGGCGCCCGCCTGCGAGGTGCCCACCGCGGCGCTCGGCGACGACGCGGCGCCGACGGGCCTCTCGGGCCTGCGCGTGCTGCTGGCCGACGACAACGCGCTGAACCGCGAGCTGACGGCCTCGGTGCTGGCGCCGTTCGAGATCGAGGTCACTGCGGTGGAGGACGGCGCCGCTGCCGTCGAGCTGGCGCAGATGCTGCCCTACGACGTGATCCTGCTGGACATCCGCATGCCGGTGATGGACGGCCCCGAGGCGGCGCGGCGGATACGCGGCGCGCCGGGCCCGAACCGCGACGCGCCGATCCTGGCCTTCTCGGCCGACCACGAACTGGGCGAGGCCGCCGCCGGCCTGTTCGACGGCCATGTGAGGAAGCCGATCGACGTGGCGGCGCTGCTGGAGGCCCTGGCCGAGGTCACGGCCTGGGAAGAGGCCCTGGCGGCCGAGGGCTAGACCCGCCGGCGGCGAAAGTCCTTGAGCATCTCGTGGGCCGCGTTGTGGCCGGGCGCTCCGGTGACGCCGCCGCCGGGATGCGTGCCCGCGCCGCACTGGTAAAGGCCGCGGACCGGCGAGCGGTAGTCGCCGGCGCCCAGCACCGGCCGGGCCGAGAACAGCTGATCCAGGCTGAGGCGGCCGTGCATGATGTCGCCGTTCACGAGGCCGAAGGTGCGCTCGAGGTCCAGCGGCGACAGGACCTGGCGGCCCAGCACCGACTTCGCGAAGCCGGGCGCGTGCTTGTCGACCGTGGCGATCATCAGGTCGGCGACCTCGTCACGGCAGTCGTCCCAGGAGCGGCCGCCGGGCAGCTCGGGCGAGACGTGCTGGCAGAACAGGCTGGCCACATGCTGGCCCGCGGGCGCCAGGCTGTCGTCCAGGGTGGACGGGATGAGCATCTCGACGATGGGCTCCTTCGACCAGCCGTGGACGCGGGCGTCGTCGTAGGCGCGCTCCATGTAGGCCAGGCTGGGGGCGATGATGATGCCGGCGGTCAGGTGGTCGCCCGCCTCGGGCTTCACGGTGAAGCGGGGCAGCTCTGACAGCGCCACGTTCATGCGGAAGGTGCCTGAGCCCGAGCGGTACCGGGCGATGCGCTCCTGGAAGTCGGCGGGCTGGGCCGCGCCGGCCACCAGCTTGCCGAAGGTGAGCTGCGGATGGAGGTTCGAGACCACCGCGCGGGCCTTCAGCGTCTCGCCCGACGCGGTGACGACGCCTGTGGCGCGGCCCTTCTCGGTGAGGATCCCGGCGACCGTAACGTCGGTGCGGATCTCGACTCCGCGCTCGCGGCAGCAGGCGGCCATGGCCTGGCTGATCGCGCCCATGCCGCCGATCGCGTGGCCCCAGGCGCCCTTCTTGCCGTTCACCTCGCCGAAAACGTGGTGCAGCAGCACGTAGGCCGAGCCCGGCGTGTAGGGGCTGGCGTAGTTGCCGACCACGCCGTCGAACCCGTACGCGGCCTTGATCGGCGCGCTCTCGAACCAGCCGTCCAGCCAGTCGCCGGCCGACTGCGAGAACAGGGCCAGGAGATCGCGCTTGGCGGTGAGGTCCAGCTTCGAGAGCTTGCGGCCGAGGACGGCGCTCTTCAGCAGCTCGGGCAGCGCCTCGGCGAAGCTTCCCTCAACGAGGTTCGGCGGCGTCGCCAGCACCAAGTCGCGCAGGACGTCTGCGATGCGGTCGAGGCGGTCCCAGTAGGCGGGCAGCCGCTCGGCGTCCTTCTTCGAGAAGCGCGCCGTCTCGGCCTGGGTGATCCCGTCGCCGACACAGAAGTGGTCGCCGTCCAGCGGCAGGAAGTTGGACATCTTCCGCTCGACGACCTTCAGGCCGTGGCGGTGCAGCTCCAGATCGGCGATGACCCGCGGATTGAGCAGCGAGACAGTGTAGCTGGCCACCGAGTTCTTGAAGCCAGGATGGAATTCTTCGGTCACCGCGGCGCCGCCGACGACCCCGCGCCGCTCCAGCACCGTCACCTTCAGCCCGGCCTTGGCCAGGTACGCCGCGCAGGTCAGCCCGTTGTGGCCCCCGCCGACCACGATCACATCAGTCGTCATGGCCGCCCACTGGCACGGCGGCGGGCGGGCGGCAACTGGCCGCGCGGACCGGCTAGTGCGCGAAGATGCGGGGGAAGGAGGCCTTCACGACGTCTCGCAGGCCGCTCCGCGGGTTCGACATGGCCTGCAGGAAGGCGAGCGCGTTGGCGGCGGGGCCGTCGAACTCGAAGAGCGTGTCTTCGAATCGGCAGCCGCTGATCCGGGTGGGGCCGAGGCCCGCGTAGACCAGCGTGGCCTTGTGGAAGCGGCAGTCGACGAAGCTGGAGTCGTCGAGGCGGACGCGGCCGGTGAGGGTCTCGCCCCGGCGCTCCCGCGGATCCGATTGCGACTCTCGAGACAGGCCCGAGTAGGGAGCGGACATACTACGCGGCACGGGACTAGCTCCGAACAGACCCTCAGGCTCAGAACGCGGAGCTTGGCCGGTCGATCCCGACAATGCGACGAGCGGCGCGCTGGAACCGCAATCAGCCTCAGCCATTCCCGAACGCATGGCCCGGCTCGCGATCCGTCACGAGACCTTCTACACCTACGAGAAGCCCGTCTCGTTCACCCAGCACCGGCTGCTGCTGCGGCCGCGCGACAGCCACGCTATCCGCGTGGCGGACGCGGTGCTGACCGTCTCGCCCCCCGGCGAAGTGCGGTGGGTGTACGACGCCCTGGGCAACTCGGTGTGCTGCTTCACGCCCGCCGGCGACTCCCGGGTCCTGTCGATCATCAGCGACCTGGTGATCGAGCGCTTCCCGGCGCAGATCTCGGACCTGCACATCCAGGATCCGCAGACCGCGACGCCGATCGTCTACACCCCCGCCGACCGCGCGACGCTGGCGCCTTTCATCGACCCGGCCACCGACGACACCGAAGGCGACCTGCTGAGGTGGCTGCGCGACCGGGTGGGCGGCCCGCACGAGCCGGCGCTGGCGTTCCTGCTGCGGCTCAACCGCTCGATCCACGACGCGTTCGAGTACCAGCCGCGCGACATGGGCGCGGCGCAGGATCCCGCCCACACCGTGCGCACCGGCGCGGGCACCTGCCGCGACTTCGCCTGGCTGATGGTGGAGTCACTGCGCCGGCTGGGCTACGCGGCCCGCTTCGTGACGGGCTACCTCTACTGCCCCGCCCACGGCGATTTGCGCGGCGCGGGCGCGACGCACGCCTGGTGCGAGGCGTTCCTGCCCGACCTGGGATGGACTGAGTTCGATCCGACCAACGCCCTGGCCGACAGCCCCGACCTGATCCCCGTGGCCGTCGCGCGCACGCCCCTGGAGGCCGCGCCGGTGTCGGGCGCCATCTACGGCGACCCCGGCGAAACAAGCCTGGCCGTTCACGTGGATGTGCGCGCCCTTGATTCGCTTCCGGCGGCCGCATGAGTCAGAAATTCGACAGCGGCGACAAAAAAAGCAGGGCAGACCCATGACGCATGGCTTCCAGCAGCAGAACTCGATGCTGGGCGTGAGCTTCCCGAAGTCCGCCGCGACGCCACAGCATGGCCAGAAGCCGCCCAAGAAGCCGCTGCCCGTCCGCGAACCGCGCAGCTACAAGCCGCGTCCGGGACACTAGCCGACACGTACCATCAGCCGTCATGGCCGGCAGTGTCGCGGGGACAAGCCCGCCGACGCCGCGCTATGATCGATGCGCGTGGATCTGGGAAAGTCTGACATGAGCCTGTTGGTAGGTCGTCGCGAGCTTCTGGCGGCAGGTGTGGGGTTGCTGGTTCCGGGCGCGGCCCTGGCGGCACCGCCGCCTCGGCTGGCCTTCGCCGTCTTCCGGAATGGGACGAAGGTGGGCGAGCACGTCATCACCTTCACGGGCGACGACGACGCCCGCACGGTCTCCACCGACGTCAACATGACGGTCAAGGTGGGGCCGGTGCCGGTCTACAAGTACAAGCACACCGCCGTGGAGAAATGGGCCGGCGGCAAGTGGGTCAGCGTCGACACCACGACGAACGGCAACGGCAAGGTCTATCGGGCATCGGGCCGCGCCTTGGGGAGCCACGTGGCCATCACCGGGCCCGACGGCGCCCAGCGCGGTCCGGCCGACGCCGTGCCGCTCAGCCACTGGAACCAGGCCAGCTTCGGCCGCCCGCTGTTCAACCAGCAGGAAGGCAAGATGCTGAAAGTCACCTGCAGCAAGGTGAAGGCGGGCCACTGGCAGATCCGCGGCGACGCCGAGATCGACGACTTCTACGACGCGCAGGGCAACTGGATGGCGCTCAAGGGCAAGCTCGAGGACGGCTCGAAGCTGGAATACAAGCGGATCTGATGGTCGCCTGGGCCGATCCTGGCCTGCGCCGGGCCGTCCGATGGGTGGCGGCCCTCAACCTCGGCTACTTCGGCGTGGAGTTCGCCGCGGCGCTGGCGATCGGGTCGGTGGCGCTGTTCGCCGATTCCATCGACTTCCTCGAGGACGCCTCGGTCAACCTGCTGATCCTGCTGGCCTTGGGCTGGTCGGCGGCGGCGCGGGCGCGGCTGGGGATGGTCCTGGCCGCCATCCTGCTGGCGCCGGGCGTCGCCACCCTCTGGACGGCCTGGGAGAAGGTCAATTCGCCGGTCGCGCCGGATCCCGTCGCGCTCTCGGCGACCGGCCTCGGCGCACTGGCCGTCAACGTGGTCTGCGCGGTGATGCTGGCCCGCCACCGCGCCACGGGCGGCAGCCTCTCGCGGGCGGCGTTCCTCTCGGCGCGCAACGACGCCTTCGCCAACCTCGCGATCATCGGCGCGGGGTTTGTGACGGCGTTAGCCTGGCGCTCGGCCTGGCCCGACGTGATCGTGGGGCTCGCGATCGCGGCGATGAACGCCGGCGCCGCGCACGAGGTGTTCGCGGCGGCCCGCGAAGAGCAGCGTTCGGCCGACTTGCCCGAGGCGGGCGGCCGTGGCTAACTCCCGCCATGTGCACCGAGCGCCTCAGGGGCTGACGCCCACTCGCTGAATCCATGGCCGCCGCCGCGGAATGCGGGGCCGAGCCAGTGCGCAGTTCTATGCCCTGGGGGCATGTTCCATGAGCTTCTTCAGCAACGAGGCGATCAACCGCCTCAACGCACATACCGCGGTCCAGGCGTTCGCCGAGAACGCGGGCGGCATTTTCGTCCTGGTCTTCATGCTGCAGGCCGGCGTGCCCGCGCCGCTGGTGCTGTGCGCCATGGCGGCGATGAATGCCGGGCGGTTCGTGCTGCGCCCGCTGGCGCTGCCGCTGGCGCGGCGGATCGGCCTGCGCGAGACCCTCATCCTCGGCACCGTGTTCGAGGCGGCGATCTATCCGGTGCTGCCGCTGGTGAAGGGGCTCGACCTCGCCTTCCTGGCCGTGGTCCTGATCGGCCCCGTGGGCAGCGTCCTCTACTGGACCTCGTACCACGCCTATTTCGCCAGCGTCGGCGACGACCAGCACCGCGGCGGCCAGATCGGCGTGCGCCAGGCGCTGACGTCGGTGATCAGCATCGCCGCGCCCCTGGCGGGCGGCTGGGCGCTGGTGATGGCCGGGCCCTGGCCGACGTTCCTGGCCGTGGCGGCGATCCAGGTGCTGGCGGCCGCGCCGCTGCTTGGGGCGCCCCGCCTCCCGGTCGCCCCCGAAGCGCCGGGGGACCTGAAGGGGGCGCGGCTCGCCATGGGCCTGATGGCCTGCGACGGCATCTTCGCCGGCGGCTACCACTACATCTGGCAGATCGCCCTGTTCGTGGCGCTGGGCGAGCGCTTCGAGGCCTATGGCGGGGCGATGGCCCTGGCGGCGCTCGCCGGGGCGGCGTCCAGTCTCGTCGTCGGCCGCTACATCGACGCCGGGCGGGGACGGACCGCCATCATCGTGGCGCTGATCGTGGCCGTGGGCGTGCTGACGCTGCGCGGCTTCAGCCTGAGTTCGCCGTGGATGGCGGTGACGGCCAACGCCCTGGGCGCGCTTGTCGTCGCGCTGTGGATTCCCGCGCTGATGGCCCCGATCTACACCCTGGCCAAGGCCTCCTCCTGCCCGCTGCGCTTCAGCGTGGCGACCGAGACCGGCTGGGACCTGGGCTGCGGCGGGGCCTGCCTGCTGGGCGCGGCCCTGATCGCGGGCGGCGCACCGTTCGCAGCGCCGATCCTGGTCGGGGTCGCCGGCGCCCTGATGGCGTTCGCGCTGCTCTGGCGGCGCTACGGCGCGATGGAGCCGGCGGCCGCCAGCCCATAGTCGCCGCAACCCGTTGCGCGCTCTGGAAATCGCCCTAGCATTGGACCGGATCTTCGAAAAACATCCGCCGCTTTTGAGGGGAGCCGTGGTACGCGGGCGCCGAAACCTGCACACGGGCATCGATGGACGCCAAGCTCGAGGAAACCGAAGACGCCGCCCTGACGGCCGCCGACGACGACCTCGCCGCGCGTGAGGCGGCCTACGAGAAGTTCGTCTGGGACAACCTCAAGCGGAACTACCTGGGCAACTACCTGCACGGCATGCTGGGGATGACCGGCTTCCGGCTGGTCAATGCGCCCACCTTCCTGCCGGCCTACCTGTTCGCGGTGTCGGGCTCGAACAGCGTGGTGGGTCTGGCGCTGGCGCTGCAACAGGTGGGCGGGATCATCTCGCCGATCTTCGGCGCCACCAAGGTCGAGCACCGCACCAAGGTGATGCCGGCGGCCATGTGGATGGGCGGGCTGGGGCGCCTGGCGATCCTGGGCATGGGGATCGCCGGGTGGCTTCTCTCGGGCCAGCCGCTGGTCTGGGCCCTGCTGTTCTTCATCCTGATGTTCGGGATCTTCATGGGCGCGCAGCGGGTGGTCTTCAACCTGCTGATGTCGAAGGTGATCCCGATCAGCCGGCGCGGCCGGCTGCAGGCCTGGCGCAACGCCACCGGCGGGCTGATCGCCGCCATCCTCGCCTGGGTGGCGGGCAAGTACTTCATCGAGACCAACCTGTTCGGGAACGGCTATTCGACGACGTTCGTCTTCGCCTTCCTGCTGACTAGCGCGGGCCTCTGGGCCCTGCAGCTCCTGCTGAAGGAGCCGGAGCCGCCGACGGTGCGGGCGCAGGCGCGGTTCCGAGACCGGCTGCGCGACTTCCCGCAGCTGATCGCCCAGGACAAGGCCTACGCCGCCTTCCTGGTGGTGCAGATGCTGGCCACCTCGGCGCGGATCGCGACGCCGTTCTACATCCTCTACGTCGGCAAGGTGATGGGCGCTGACGGGGCGACGCTGGGGCTCTTGTCGTTCGCGTTCCTGGGGGCGGACACGGCCTCGAACCTGCTGTGGGGCTACCTCGGCGACAAGACGGGCTTCCGCGTCGTGCTGATCGCCTCGCTGATCGGCTGGGTGGGGGCGACCCTGATGCTGCTGAACCTGCACGAGCCCGTGTGGATCTTCGCCGCCTTCGCGGCGCTGGGCGCGTCGCTCAGCGGCTACATGATGGCCGCCAACACCATGATCCTGGAGTTCGGGAACCGCGACGACCTGCCGATGCGCATCGCCGTCTCCGCGACCGCCGAGAGCATCACCGCGACCGCCGGCCCGCTGATCGGCGGCGTGGTGGCCGAGCTCTACGGCTACAACGTGGTGTTCATGGCCTCGCTGGGTTTCCTCGTCTCGGCCTTCGTGGTCCTGGTGCTGGCCGTGCGCGACCCCCGGCGGCGGGCGGCGGCGTAGCCGGTCGCCCCGACGGGAACCCGAGCCGTCGCCCGACATTTCCGTCAGGGGCGTAGCTTGGCCGAACGGCCATCGGGAAAGGACATGAACACGGCAGGTGGACAGATCGCCTCGCAGGCGTCGACGGGCGTCGCCGGACTCGACGACATCCTCGCCGGCGGCTTTGCGCGCGACCGGGTCTACCTGCTGGAGGGAAGCCCCGGGACCGGCAAGACGACGACGGCGCTGAGCTTCCTGCGCGCCGGCGCTCATAAGGGCGAACCAGGGCTCTACATCACGCTATCGGAGACCGAGGAGGAGCTGCGCGACACGGCGGCGGCCCACGGATGGGACCTGGAGGGCATCGAGGTCTTCGAGCTGACCCCGCCTGAGAGCCTGCTGGACGAAAAGCAGCAGCAGAGCCTGCTCTATTCGTCCGACCTGGAGCTCGGCGAGACGACGAGCATGATCTTCCAGGCGGTGGAACGGTCCAAGCCAGTCCGGGTGGTGATCGACAGCCTCTCCGAGATCCGGCTGCTGGCGCAGAGCTCGCTACGCTATCGCCGCCAGGTGCTGGCGCTGAAACACTATTTCGCCCGGCACCACGCGACGGTGCTGCTACTGGATGACCTGACCACCGACACCCTCGACAAGACCGTGCACAGCGTGGCCCACGGCGTGATCCGGCTGGAAGAGCTGGCGCCCGAGTACGGGGCGGAGCGGCGACGGGTGCGGGTGGTGAAGTATCGCGGCCGCAAATTCCGCGGCGGCTACCACGACTTTACGATCAAGACCGGCGGCCTCGAGATCTATCCCCGCCTGGTGTCGGCCGAGCATCGCACCGCCTTCGACCGGACACCGCTGGCGAGCGGGATCGAGGGGCTGGACCAACTCATGGGCGGCGGCCTCGAGCGGGGCTCGAGCTGCCTGATCCTGGGCCCGGCCGGGACCGGCAAGTCCCTTATGGCGATCCACTTCGCGGTGTCGGCCGTGGATCGCGGCGAGAAGGCGGCCCTGTTCGTGTTCGACGAGGAAGTGGGTTTGCTGTTCGATCGCGCCAAGGGCATGGGCATCGACCTGCAGCGGATGGTCGATGGGGGCGACCTCATCATCCAGCAAGTGGACGCCGCCGAGCTGTCGCCCGGCGAGTTCACTGCGCGCGTGCGCCACTGTGTCGAGGCCAAAGGCATCCGCACTGTGGTGGTCGACAGCCTGAACGGCTACCAGGCGGCTATGCCCGAGGAACACTTCCTGCTCCTGCACATGCACGAGCTGTTGCAGTTCCTGAATCGCCAGGGCGCGACCACCTTCCTGACGGTCGCCCAGCACGGCCTGGTCGGCGAGATGCGGGCGCCGGTGGATGTCACCTACCTGGCCGACACGGTGCTGCTGCTGCGCTACTTTGAGGCCGTAGGCGAGGTGCGAAGGGCGGTGTCGGTGATCAAGAAGCGCTCTGGCCGGCACGAGAAGACGATCCGCGAGTACGAGATCGGCGACGCCGGCCTGACCGTCGGTCCGCCCCTGACCGACTTCCAAGGCGTCCTGCGGGGCGTGCCGAATTTCGTTGGGCCCGGCGCGGGGCTGATGGGCGAACGTTCCGCATGACGTCCACTCCGAACCTCGGCTCGGAACGGACGCTGATCCTGGCTCCCATGGGCCGTGACGCCCAGGTCGCTTCCGCCATCCTAGCGGAGGCCCACATCGCGACGGCTGTCTGCGGCGATCTGCACGCGCTGATGCCCGAGTTGGCGGCCGGCGCGGGCGCGGCCCTGATCGTGGAGGAGGTCCTGCATGAGCAGGACTATCGCGGCCTCGCCCGCTGGATCGAAGCCCAACCGCCCTGGTCGGACTTCCCGGTGATCGTGCTGGCGCCCCGCGGCGGCGGGCTCGAGCGCAATCCTGCGGCCGGCCGCTTCATCCAGGCCCTGGGCAACGTCACCTTCCTGGAGCGACCCTTTCATCCGACCACCCTGGTCAGCATCGTGCAGACGGCGCTGCGCGGCCGGCGGCGGCAGTACGAGGCCCGCGTTCGACTGGAGGCCCTGCGCGCGGCGGTCGCGCGTCAACGACAGGACCAAGCCCACCTGCGGCTCCTCATCAACGAGCTGAACCATCGGGTGAAGAATACGCTGGCGACGGTCCAGTCGATCGTGACCCAAACCCTGCGCAGCGCCGACGTCTCCACGCGCACCCGCGACGTACTGACATCCCGGATCGTGGCGCTGTCGAAGGCCCACGACGTGCTGACCAACGAGCAGTGGTCGGGGGCGGATCTCGGCGAGATTGCGGCCCAGGCGGCGCAGCCGTTCCGCCTGGGCTTGGGCGAGGAACGGATCGTCATGAGCGGGCCGCGCGTCCGCGTGTTGCCGAAGACGGCCATCGCCTTCGCGCTGGCCGTGCACGAACTGGCCACCAATGCCGTGAAGTACGGCGCCCTGTCGGGCAACGAAGGACGCGTCGACTTTTCCTGGCGCATCTCGGGCCGCGGGGACGGGCGCGAGCTGACGGCCGTATGGCGGGAAATCGACGGACCGCGGGTCACGTCGCCGACACGCGCGGGCTTCGGCACGCGACTGATCGAGCGGGGGCTGGCGGCCGACCTGAACGGCGAGGTGACGATCCGGTATCCCGCCGACGGCGTAGTCTGCACGATCCGGGCCCGGCTGGAGGGCGCCGAACTCGAGGTCTCCAGCGGCACACCGACGAATCCCCGACGCCGTCGGACTGAGGCCGAGCCGAACGTCCCTTCTCCGCCTGCCTTTGGCGGTCGTTGATGTCTGTGCTAAGGGCGCGGCCATGGTCCGTCGCAACGCCAACCCGTCCGGTTGCATGGGCGCCACCCTCGCGGGGCGTCTGGCCGGTCGTGCGCGCGTAGTCGCCTAAGCCTTCCAGACGAAAGCCCCGCCGGACCGGCCGGGGCTTTGGACCACTCGATCAGGAAGGCGCTCCCCGGCCTCCGGCTCATTCGAAGAGAGACGGAGATGACTGAGACAATACCCCTGCCCCCGACGCCCGTGCTGGAGACGGCGCGGCTGGTGCTGCGCCCGCTCGCGGAACGCGACACCGCCGCCGTGCAGCGGATCTTCCCGCAGTGGGAGCTGGTGAAGCACCTGCACGCGGGCGTGCCCTGGCCCTATCCGGAAGACGGCGCGGCGACGAACATGGTCCAGTGCCTGGAGGACCGGGCGAAGGGCCTGAAATTCTACTGGGCGATCACGCTGAAGGGCTGCGACGAGATCCGCGGCCGCATCGACCTGTGGGCCTACGATCCCGAGCGGCGCGACTCGCGCGGCTTCTGGCTGGACCCGGAGCTCTGGGGTCAGGGCCTGATGACCGAAGCGGCCAACGCGGTCACCGACTACGCGCTCGTGACGCTGGGCTGGCCGCACCTCTACCTGACTAACGCCATCGAGAACCGCCGTTCGGCGCGGGTGAAGGAGAAGCAGGGCGCGACGCTGGCCTACACGGAGCCGTACGATTTCGTGGTCGGCCGGATGGACCGGCAGGTGTGGCTGCTGACCCGCGAGGCGTGGCTCGCCCGGCAGGCGAAATGAGCGGACTGCCCAGGTTTTCGGCATGAATTGCCCGAAAAGCAGGCTGAATCGCCCGCGGACGGGCGCTCGCGCGGGCGCCCGTCCGATAGGCGGTTGGCCGGCCTCCTGCCCGCTGCCTATGCAGGCTTTGCCTTGCGTCTAGGCAGATCGGCGGAAAACCGCCGGCGGCGCGGGCCGAGGGGGAGACGTCATGACCCGGGCGCGCGTGCTGGCCGGACTATCGACGCTGATTTTCGCGGCAGGCGGCGCCGGGTCGGCGCTGGCGCAGGACGCCCCGCCCGCGGCCGATCCGGCCAACACCGCGTGGATCCTGGCGGCCACGGCGCTGGTGCTGTTCATGACCCTGCCGGGTCTGGCGCTGTTCTATGCGGGCCTGGTGCGAGCGAAGAACGCGCTGTCGGTGATGATGCACTGCGTGGCGATCGCCTGCCTGGCCTCGGTGCTGTGGCTGTTCGGCGGCTACAGCCTGGCGTTCTCGGGCGCGAACCCGATCATCGGCGACCTCGCCAAGTTCGGCCTGCCGATCGGGCGCGACGCGGTGAGCGGGACGCTGCCGGAGAGCGTCTTCTTCGCCTTCCAGATGACCTTCGCGATCATCACGCCGGGCCTGATCGTCGGCGCCTACGTCGAGCGGATCAAGTTCAGCGCCGTCCTCCTGTTCTCCGGGCTCTGGCTGCTCGCGGTCTATGCGCCGGTCTGCCACTGGGTTTGGGGCGGCGGCTGGCTCGCCCAGCTGAAGGTGATGGACTATGCCGGCGGCCTCGTGGTGCACGCCACGGCCGGCGTCTCGTCGCTGGTGGCGGTGGCGATGCTGGGCCCCCGCGACGGCTTCCCGGGTGACCTGCACCCGCCGCACAACCCCGGCATGACCATGATGGGCGCCGGCATGCTGTGGGTGGGCTGGTACGGCTTCAACGCCGGCAGCGCGCTGGCGGCGGACGGGGCGGCCGGCTCGGCGCTGGTGGCGACGCACATGTCGGCGGCGACCGCGGGCCTGGTCTGGTCGCTGATCGAGAAGCTGAAGTTCGGCCGCACCAGCATGGTGGGCGTGGTCACCGGCGTGGTGGCGGGCCTGGCCACCGTCACCCCGGCGTCGGGCTTCGTGGGCCCCGTCGGCGGCGTGATCCTGGGCGCGCTGGGCAGCCTGGTCTGCTTCCACGCCGTGCAGCCGGTGAAGTCGCTCCTGAAGCTGGACGACAGCCTGGACGTCTTCGCCGTGCACGGCGTGGGCGGCATCCTGGGGACGCTGGGCGTGGCGGTGCTGGCCGCCGCCGAGCTGGGAGGCGCGGGCTACGCCGAGGGCATGGACACGGGCGCGCAGGCGGGCGTGCAGGCGATGGGCGTTGCGGCGGTCTGCGCCTGGTCGGCCATCGTCTCGGCGGCGATCCTGCTGGTCTGCAAGTTCACCGTCGGACTTCGGGCGACGCCTGAGGCGATCGAGGACGGGCTGGACCTGTCCACGCACGGGGAGCGGGCGTATCAGGCATAGCCATCCCTCCCCTTCAGGGAGGGACAGGCGGCGTCAGCCGCCAGGGTGGGGAAGCTTGGGGCCAGGACGCAGATGTTGGGGAGGATCGACACTTCCCCACCCGTCTCGCTTCGCTCGCCGCCCTCCCCTAGAGGGGAGGGATGAAGCCGGAGATGATCCAGGTTCCGACGGCGCTCTGGGCGCATACCGCCTTCGACCTCGCCGCCTGGGGCGCCGGGATCGGGCTCAGCGTCGTGCTGTACCGCTGGCGTCTGCGGGGACTGACCGAGGCCGTCGCGGGCAAGGTCGGCGGCGGCTACTTCGCGGCACTGGCGGCGGGCGCGATTCCCGGGGCGTGGCTCGCGGGGTCGCTGAATTCGCTGCAGGGGGCGCAGCCGGCGCTGTCGCACAGCGTGGTGGGCGCGCTGGTCGGGGCGATCGTGGGCGTCGAGGTTTACAAGGCGCTGCGCGGCGTGACGGGGTCGACGGGCGGGGTGTTCGTGGGGCCGTTCGCCCTGGGCGTCGTGATCGGACGCTGGGGCTGCCTGTTCGCCGGACTGCCGGACGGGACCTATGGCGCACCCACAACGCTGCCCTGGGCCGTGGACCAGGGCGATGGCGTCGGCCGTCACCCGGTGCAGCTCTACGAGAGCCTGGCCATGGCCGTGTTCCTGGCCATCTATCTCGAAGGCCTGGCGCGGCGGCGACCGTGGGCGATGCGGCGCGGCTTCTACGCCCTCTGCATCTGGTACGGCGCCACGCGCTTCGGTTGGGAGTTCCTCAAGCCCTATCCATCGTTGATCGGGCCACTTAACGTCTTCCATATCCTTTGCGGGGGGCTGGTCGCGTATGGATGGGTCTACTACCGCGCAAGCCTCGCCCGCGACCGTTCGCAAGGCGGCGCCCTACCTGTTCCTCGGCCAGACCACGAGCCTGTGTGAGACCTGCCTCGCGCTGGTCCCGGCCAAGGTCATCGGCGAGGACGGCTCAGTCTTCTACCTGAAGCGCTGCCGCGAGCACGGGGTGCAGAAGACCCTGATCGCCGACGACATCGCCTACTGGAAATCGCAACGCGAATGGCTGAAGCCCGGCGACCGGCCGCTCAACGTGGCCACGCGCACCGACCATGGGTGTCCCTACGACTGCGGCCTCTGCCCCGACCACGAGCAGCACTCGTGCCTGGCGATCATCGAGGTGAACGAGGCCTGCAACCTCTCGTGCCCGGTGTGCTTCGCCGACAGCTCGGTGAAGCGCGAGGGCCACCGGCCACTGGCCGAGATCGAGCGGATGCTGGACGTGATCGTGGCGGCCGAGGGCGAACCCGATCTCGTGCAGCTCTCGGGCGGCGAGCCCACCATCCACCCGCAGTTCTGGGAGATCCTGGATGCGGCCAAGGCGCGGCCGATCCGCCACCTGATGATCAACACCAACGGCCTGCGGATCGCCCGCGAGCCGGGATTCGCCGAGCGGCTGGCGGGGTACATGCCGGCCTTCGAGGTCTATCTGCAGTTCGACAGCCTGAGGCGCGACGCGCTGATGGAGCTGCGCGGCGCCGACCTGACGCGGGTGCGGATCGAGGCGTTGGACGCGCTGGAGCGGGCGAACATCTCCACGACCCTGGTGGTGACCCTGAAGAAGGGCGTCAACGACGGCGAGATCGCCGACGTCGTCCGCTTTGCCCTGGACTGGCGGTGTGTGCGGGGCGTCACCTTCCAGCCGATCCAGGACGCCGGCCGCAACGACGGCTTCGACGCGCGCCGCCACCGGATCGTGCTCACCG
>NZ_DASWTE010000064.1:0-6366 GCF_036402295.1 Phenylobacterium sp. | reverse complement strand
ACAGCCGTGAACGTCGCCGGCCAGGCGCTCGTGCCCACGCTGGTGTCGAAGGAGCTGGGGATGCTGGACGCCGCCGTCTATGCCGGCGATGCGACGCCGGCGGTCGAGGCGGAGGCGGGCGCCGCCTAGGACGCCTTCTTGTGCTGCAGGGCGTAGGCCTGGGTGCCGCGGGTGAAGACCTTGTCGCCCGCGATCACGTCCTGGGGTTCCAGGTCCGCCTCTTTGCCCAGCGCCGCGTAGAGCGGCCCGAAGTCGGTCTCCAGGGTCTGGCGCAGCAGGTCGTCGAAGCTGTCGATGACGAAGTAGGTCTGCTGGTAGTCGTCGATCCGATAGCGCGTGCGCATCACCCGCTTGAGGTCGAAGCCGATACGGTTCGGCGACGGGTCGTCCAGCGCGAACACCGATTCTCCGAAGCTCGAGACGATGCCGGCCCCGTAGAGCTTGAGGTCGCCGCCCTCGCGGACCAGGCCGAACTCCACCGTGTACCAGTAGAGCCGGGCCAGCCAGTGCAGGGCGTCGAACGACATCGAGCGCAGCCCGCCCGCGCCATAGGCCTGCATGTAGTCGGCGAACACCGGGTTCGCGAGCAGCGGCACGTGGCCGAACACGTCGTGGAAGACGTCGGGCTCTTCCAGGTAGTCGAGCTGGTCGGGCCGGCGGATGAAGCGGCCCGCGACGAAGGTGCGGTTGGCGAGATGGCGGAAGAAGTCCTCGTCCGGCACGAGGCCCGGCACCGCGACCACGCGCCAGCCGGTCCGCGCCATCAGCACCTCGGACAGTTCCTCGAAGTCAGGGATGCCCGGCTTCGACAGGCGCAGCACGTCGAGGCCTTCCAGGAAGGCCGGCGTCACGCGGCCCTTCAGCATCTCCGCCTGGCGGGCGAAGAGCTTGTCCCAGGTGGCGTGTTCCTGCGCCGTGTAGGACCTCCAGTCCTGCGGGATCGTCCAGTCGGCGGCCGCGCCGGGGGGCGGCTTGAGCGCGGTGGTGGCCATGTCGCTATCGTCTCACCATTCGACCGCAATCGGCTTTCATTCTCGCGCCGTGGCGCTTATTCCGCGATACGAACCTTCAAGAGAACGCACGAGCATGAAACAGGATCGCGAACTCGACGGAATCGACCGCAAGATCCTGGCCGCGCTCCAGGAGGACGCCGCGCTCAGCCACGCCGAGTTGGCCGAGCGGGTGGGCGCGTCCAGCGCCTCGTGCTGGCGCCGCATCAAGGCCCTGGAGGCGGCGGGCTACCTGACCAGGACCGTGCGGCTGGTCGACGCGCAGAAGGTCGGGCGCGGGGTCAACGTGCTGTGCAACGTGCGCATGCGCAGCCACGACAAGGACGCCCGCGATGCGTTCGAGCGCTTCGTGAAGGGCCGTCCCGAGATCGTCGAATGTTTCTCGATGTCGGGCGACTGGGACTATCTGCTGCGGATCGTGGTGGCCGACGTGGCCGACTACAACGACTTCCTGATGCGCACGGTGCTGGGCCATCCCGGCGTCGCCGGCGCCTCGTCGCACTTCGCGCTGGCGATGACCAAGTACACCACGGCGCTCCCCGTCTGACGGCGCATCACGACGCCTCGTAGAGCGCCTTGGCTGCGGCCAGGTCCTGCACCACGTGGCCGAGGGACTTGTAGACGGTGATCTGGTCGGGCGACTGGCGGCCTTCCAGGTCGCCGGCCAGCACCTGGCCGATCTCGCCCACGACGTGGTCGTCGCCGACCAGGCCGGCCGCCTTCGCCTTCAGGAACTCGGCGCCCTGGGCCAGCACGCCCTCACGGCTGTCGGCGATGAAGCGCGAGCGGACCACCAGGTCATGGTCCACTTCGACCGGCCCCGGACCGCTGGAACCCACGAGGTTGACGTGGGTCCCGGGCGCGATCCAGGCGCCCTCCAGGATGGGCTCGCGGGCGTTGGTGACGGTGGTGACGATGTCGGCGCCATCCACGGCCTCGCGGACGCTCGACGAGGCGGCGACGGTTATGCTCAGCTCCGCGCCGATCTTCCCGGCGAAGGCGCGGGCGCGCTCTGGATCGCGGCCCCAGACCGTGATCGTCTCCAGCTTGCGCACACGGGCGATAGCCCGCGCGTGGGTCCCGGCCTGCTCGCCGTAGCCCAGGATCGCCATCCGGCTCGCCTCAGGCCGGGCCAGCGCGTCGGTGGCCACCGCGCTTGCCGCGGCCGTGCGGATGGCGGTGATCTCCCCGGCGTGGGCGATGCAGACCGGCGCGCCGCTCTCGCCGTCGAACAGCACGACCACGCCCTGGTGCGACTGGATCCCCTTGGCGAAGTTGCCCGGGAACACGCTGATCAGCTTGGCGCCGAACATGGCGTTCGGACCGAGCGCTCCAGGCATGATCCCGAACATCCGGCCTTCGCTCAGGGGCAGGATCGAGCGCAGGTGCTGGCGCGTCTCGCCCCTGGAGAAGGCGATCATCGCGTGCCGCACCAGCGGGATGCAGAGCTCGTAGGTCAGCCGCCGGGCGACCTCTTCGCGATCGATGATCCGCATCATGCGTCCCGTAACTATTTGATTTTACTTCGCCATCTGACGACTTCGCGCTGGCTGCGCGAGAACCTGTGTAAGTCGGGCCGCCCTAGCGGACAAGGCAAGCCGGCGGACATGGGTTCGGGGCGGGGTCCGCTTCGCTGCGCGCCCTGTCGGCGAGGATGACCTGCCGAGGGGGATGAAATACGATCGCCGCCCGACGCTCTTGCGTGGCCGCCTTCGCGCCACGCGAGGCTCCCGCAGAGGTGAGATGACGAAGCGCGCCGCGTAACCCGCCGAGACTCCGCTCGTCCCCCTGGACGCCCGGACCACGCCCTCCCAGACCCGTGCGCGCAACACCTTCGAGGCCGTGCTTTCGACGGCCGGGGAGTTGCTGGGTGAGGTCGGGTTCGAGCGCCTGACCACGAACCTCGTCTGCGAGCGCGCGGGCATGACGCCGCCCGCGCTCTACCGCTACTTCCCCAACAAGTACGCGATCCTGAGCGAACTGGCCCGGCGGCTGATGGACGCCCAGGACGAGGCGGTTTTCGCCTGGATCCGGACCGGCGGGCTCCAGGCGGCGAACCTCGAGGAGGCCGTCGCGAAGAACCGCAGCCTGCAGCAGCCGGTGAACGAGATCACCCGCCAGATTCCCGGCGGCATCTGGATCATGCGCGCCCTGCGCGCGGTGCCGCTGCTGCGCGACATCCGCATCGCCTCGCGCGACAACGTCGCCAGGCACATCAGCGAGCGGCTGACCGAAGTCTATCCCCAGGTCCCCGAGAGCGAGCTGTTCCGGGCCGCCCGGCTGACCACCGAGGTGGCCTACGCCGCCACCGAGATGGTGCTGGAGGAGCCGGGTCTGGACGAGGCGCGGATCAACGAGGACGTCTGCTGGATGGTCGCCATGCACTACCAGCGCCTCGCCGCGCGATACGCGCAGAGCCGCTAGGGCGTCTCCGCCACCGGGCCTCGGCGGGCCATGACCGCCAGGACCGCGACGATCAGCGCGAGGGCGGCTATCAAGCACGCCGCGGCGAACTTCATCGCCCCGCCGATGTCCGAGTCGCCCACCACCAACGAGGCGGCCAGCGGGCCGGCGCTGCTGCCCAGGAGCTGAGCGGCGCCCAGCTGCATCGCGGCGCGCCGTGAGGGGTCGATCGCGATCAGCAGCACGGTGTGGAACGGCAGCACGAACAGCCAGAGGAAGCCGAACGCCGCCACCAGCCCGAGGAACAGCGGCCCGGACGGATGGGCCGAGAGCGCGGTCACGAGGCCGAGGTTGATGACGCCAGCCCCGATCAGGACGTGGCTTGCCTTCAGGCGCGCGCCGGCCACCGTTGCCGCGAGGCCGCCCACCACCTGCATCGCCAGGGCCGCCGCCACAGCGTCGTGCGCCTGCACCGAGCTCAGTCCCACCGTGGCGGCCAGCGGCTCGAGGTAGACCCATATGGCGACGATGAAGGCCAGGTAGAGGAACACCGCCGCCAGTCCCGCCCAGGCCAGCGCGCTCAGTCGTCCGCCGCCCGTTTCGGCCCTGGGCAAGGGCGCGAAGGCCGGCGGCGCGGCGAACGCCGCAGCGGCCGCCGTCACCGAGATCGCCGCCAGCGTCAGCAGCGCACCGTCGACGCCCCACGACGTCATCACCGTTCGCGGCAGGACAGCCGCGAGCAGCAACTGCGCCAGCGTCTGAACCGTCACGAAGATCCCCGCCTGCCGCTCGGGCCGCGCGGAGCGGGCGATCATCCCCACCGTCGACCACAGCATCGCACCGGCGAACAACCCCGTGACCCCGCGCAGGCCGATCAGGGCGCTGTCGGCGACCCACAGGCTCGCGACGTTGCACAGCGCATGACCCATGCAGGCTAGCGCCAGCTTGGCCCGAAGCCCGGTCGGTTTCAGCACCGCGGCGCAGACCCCGCACGCCACGCCGAGGGCCAGCAGCTCGGCGGTGGCGGCGAGCCCGATGCCCGACGCCGACAGCCGCCCGGCCTCGGCGAGGCCGCCCAGCACCACCGGCTGCAGCCCCGCGATCAACAGGGCCACGACGCCGATGTAGAGCACCGGCAGGTTGAGCGGTTGCGGTGCGCGTAGGGCGCCGGCCGCCTCGCTCACAACTTTTGCCCGTACGACCGGAACCTGGTCATGATCTCGGCCATCTGGTCGTCCGAGAGGATGTTCGGCCCGCCGATGGCGAGGCAGCCCCAGTAGACGGCGGCCTGTTCCTCGATCTCCTCGGCGATCAGCAGGGCGTGGCCCAGGCTGGGCGCTACGGCGATCTGGCCGTGGTTGGCCATGAGGGCGGCGTTGCGTCCATCGAGCGCGGCGACCACGGCGTCGGCCAGGTCCTCCGACCCGAAGGTGGCGTAGGGCGCCACCGGCACGCTGGCCCCGCCGCTGACGCCGACCATGTAGTGGACCGCCGGGATCGGCTTGCCGGCGCAGGCCAGGATCGTCGCGTGGCGCGAATGGCAATGCACCACGCCGCCCACGTCGGGGCGCCGGCGCAGGATCTGCATGTGCATCCGCCATTCACTCGACGGCTTGAGCTGGCCCTCGGGGATGCCGTCGTCGGCGCCGACGAAAACCATCGATTCCGGCGTCAGGCGCTCGGGCGGCACGCCGCTGGGCGTCACCAGCATCCCGTCGCCGAACCGGGCGGAGACGTTGCCGGACGTGCCCCGGTTCAGGCCTCGCGCGTCCATCGCCCGCATGACCTCGACCATACGGGTCCGCAGCTTGCCTTCCTCAGTAGTGGACATCAGCCGGGCTCCTTCAGGGTCATCGCCTTCATGGCCTCGAGCACGCCGTCGTAGCTCGTGACCTTGCCAAGCGTCGCGAGGCCCTGCGCCACCAGCGCGGCCACGGCCGTGGCGAAGCGGCAGGCGTCCAGGGGCGCCAGTCCCCGGCTCAGTCCGGCGATGAAGCCCGCGCAATAGGAGTCGCCGCAGCTGGTCGTGTCCACCGGCGTGATGTCGTAGGCGGGCAGCGCCGTCCGCTCGGCCCCCAGCGCCACGTACGAACCCGCCCCGCCGTTCTTGATGATCACCGCCACCGCGCCCAGGCCCAGGAAAAAGTCCGCCGCCGCGTCCAGGCTGTCGGTCTTCGAGAGCGCGAAAGCCTCGCTGGCGCTGGGCATGAAATAGTCCACGTGCGGCAACAGCCGCTCCAGCTCGGCCAGGGCCGTCGGCTGCGGCGAGATGAGGTCGCAGGTCACCACCGCCCCACCGGCCTTCGCCGACTGCACGACCGCGAGTCCCGCGCCGCCGTCCAGCTTCGGCCCGCCGATCCCGGCGTAGTGCAGGAAGGCCACTTTGCCCGCCGCTGCGAGCACCGCCTCGCCCGTCGGCGCGAACAGCCCCGCGCCCAGGGCGTGGAAGTTGGGCCGCCGCCCGTTCGAGTCGATAGTGAGCACCGTGGCCGAGGTGGGGTAGCGCTCGATGACCCCCACAAGACCGGTGTCGACCCCCTGCTCCTCGAGACCCAGGCGCACCACCCGGCCCATGAAGTCGCCGCCTACGCTGCCGGCCAGGGCCGTTTTCACGCCCAGCCGCGCCGCGATCATGGCCGCACCGGCGGCCGTGCCGGCGGGCGCCACGGCGATCCCTTCGATGAGGCGCGTGCCCTCGCCGCTGGGCAGGGCGTCGATCGGCCTGGCCACCATGTCCAGCGTCGTCAGCCCGATGCAGAGAAGACCTTCGCCCATGTCCTACCCCTCCAAGCGCAGTTGATTTGTACCCCGATCACGATATGATAGTCAAAGCTATCTTTTTGCAACGAGGGCGGCGATGACCTGGACCAACAGCAAGAACAAGGCGCTGACCGAACGCGCCCAGGCGGTCATCCCCATGGGCATGTACGGCCACCAGTCGGTGCTGCTGCTG
>NZ_DASWTE010000063.1:0-6394 GCF_036402295.1 Phenylobacterium sp. | reverse complement strand
CTTCCTGACCAAGCCCATCGACGACGTCATGCTGTTCGCCCGCGTGCGCAGCCTGACGCGCCTGAAGGCGGTGATCGACGAACTGCGCGACCGCGAGGCTTCCGGCCGCCGCATGGGCGTGATCGCCGGCGCGGCGTCGCGCCTGGGCGGCTCGGGCGGCCGCATCCTGATCGTCGACGACAACACCCGCCAGGCCGAGCGCGTGGCCGCCGAGCTAGCCATCGAGCATCGCCCGGTCACCGAAGGCGAGGCCTACAAGGCGGTCCTGACCGCCCGGGGGCCGGTCGACCTGGTCATCGTCAACCTGAACGCCAAGACCTTCGACGGCCTGCGCTTCGCCGCCCAGCTCCGCTCGGACGAGGCCACCCGCAGCCTGCCGATCCTGGGCGTCGCCGACCTGGACGAGCGCCAGAAGGCCGTGAAGGCGCTGGAGATCGGCATCAACGACATCCTGGCGCGCCCGATCGACCCGGGCGAGCTGGCGGCGCGCGTGCGCACGCAGATCCGCCGCAAGCGCTACACCGACTATCTGCGTTCGAACCTCGACCACTCGCTGGAGCTGGCGGTCACCGATCAGCTTACGGGCCTGCACAACCGGCGCTATATGGCGGGCCAGCTCGAGGCGCTGATGCGCCGGGCGGCCCAGGGGGGCGAGCCCGTCTCGGTGCTGGTCATCGACATCGACCACTTCAAGAAGGTCAACGACAGCTTCGGCCACGATGTGGGCGACGAGGTGCTGAGCGAGTTCGCGGTGCGCCTGGCCTCCAACGTGCGCGCCATCGACCTGCCCGTCCGCCACGGCGGCGAGGAGTTCGTGGTGGTGATGCCTGACACCGACCTCGAGGACGCGCGCCGCATCGCCGAGCGCATCCGCCTGCACGTAGCCGGCGCCCCCTTCCGCGTGATGGGCGGCGAGGAGCTGCTGGCCGTGACCATCTCCATCGGCGTCGCCTGCAGCACTGGCCCCGGCGACACCTCCCAGGCGCTGATCAAGCGCGCCGACGAGGCGGTCTACGAGGCCAAGTCCCGCGGCCGCAACCGGGTCATCGCCCGCGCCGCCTGAACCCTGCGCTCAGTCGGCGCCGTAGACCCACTCTGTCAGCATCATCCGCGGTGTCTCGCGCGCGTTGGGCGTGAAGCTGTGGAGCATCAGCGGGTCCATCAGCAGCACGTCGCCGGGCTCGCCCAGCATCTCGCGCACCTGGACCGGCACGCACCCCGCCTCGCCCGGTTCGTCCATGAACCGCGCCACCCGGTCCTCGCCGGGCCGGATGGCGGCCAGGGCGGCGAACCAGGGCTCGCGCGCCGTCAGCAGCTTGCGGGCCTCGGCCGAGCGCAGCGGGCCGCCCTGGCGCTGCGCCAGGTCGCGGATCACCCTGTGCGAGCCTGCCACGTAGCCCGTCCCGCCACCGCCGGGTTTCGAAGGCGCGAGCACGAGGAACAACCGCGCCACCCGGGGCGGATCGGCCGTCGCCTGCGAGTCCAGGTGCCAGTGCCGGTGGGGCACGTCCCAGTCCCTCGCGAAGCCGGGGAAGGTGACCAGCGGCACGCCCCAGCGGTCGGGCGTCTTCCAGCCGCCGACGCCCAGCAACTCGTCCAGTACCGCGCGGACCTTGGGGCTCGCCATCGCCGCGAAGTCGTCGACGCGCGAGGTGAGCTGCGCGGGATGTTCGACGCGCCAGGTCTCGGGGCGGTCGCGATGAGCGCCCCAGCGGGCCCGCAGGCGCGTCCACAGGACGTCGACCATGGCGGCGACGTCGGAGACGGGTACGGCCCCGGGGAGGCGGGTGACGCCCTCGGTGGCGTATTCGTGGGCCTGTTCGGGGCTGAGGCCGATGCGGGGATGCTCCATGGGAGATCCTTGAAAGCAGACGCCCCGCGGAGAGCGTGTCCGGCGCCCCCGTGGGACGCCGATCCACTCGCTCGCCGCGGGGCGGTACCCCGCGAACACCCGCAAGGCGCGGGTTGTCGATGGCGGGAGTCTCCGCCCGGCGCCACGTGACGTCAAGCGCCAGGCGGGCCTATGCTGGCGACGTCGGAAGCGGTGGGCCTCGAAATGATCAGACTCTCGGCCTTGATGGCCATTGCGGTCGGCGCGCTCATCGGCGTGGCGCAGATCGCGCGCAATTACGACAACTGGGAGAACTGGCCTACTTGGATGATCGACGAGCTTGCGGCCGCGGTGTTGATCGTGGCTGGCCTGCTGGCGCTCCGCAAACGGATGACGCGGCTGCTCCTGGTGGCTTGGTCGTTCGCCTGCGGGCTCTATATGGCGGGCGCCGTCAGCCACTGGAAAGGCATGGGGGGTGCGACGGGCGAGATGTACGTCTCGGAATCGCGGCTGCTGTTGATCGTCGCTGCGCTGGTGGTCGTCTGCCTGGTCGGCCTGGCCATGGCGTTCTTCAGTCGCAAGCCCGCCGGGCAATGAAAAACGCCCGGCCGTCGGGCCGGGCGTTTTCAACGAATACAGTCGGTTGGCAGATCTACTTGATCTTGCCTTCCTTGAATTCCACGTGCTTGCGCACCACCGGATCGTACTTCTTCAGCACGAGCTTGTCGGTCTTGGTGCGGGCGTTCTTCTTGGCCACGTAGAAGTAGCCGGTGTCCGCCGAGGAATTCAGGCGGATCTTGATGGAGGCGGGCTTCGCCATGGCTCGAATCCTTGCGGGGCCAAACGGGTTCGCACCGCCGGCGGGTGTTCAGGAGGCGCGGAAAATACGAATCCGCGCCGCGAAGTCAATGGCCAACCCCCGTTGCTGACACCGCGATGGCGGGACGGGCGTTCGAGGATGGCCTCTCCATAGTCCGCGGAGTTCGTCCATGCCCGTCAAAGGCCGCTGCCATTGTGGCGCGATCCAGTTCGAGGTCGCCGAGATGCCCACCGAGCTTACCGACTGCAATTGCTCGTTCTGCGTCCGGCGCGGCGGCCTGGTGGCCTACTACAAGTCCGACCAGTTCAAGCTGACGACGGCGCGCGACCGGGTCTGGACCTACCAGTGGGGCGACTACCTCGGCCAGCATCACTACTGCCCGGTCTGCGGGATGGGAACGCACTCCGAGTTCCCCAACTTCGAGACCGGCCAGCCCGACTTCGACGACATGCGGATCGTCGTCAACGTCCGGATGCTCGAAGACCTCGGCTGGGAGACGCTGCCGGTGAAGAAGATCAACGGCCGTGAGAACTGGTGACCCGCTAGAGGTGCGTCGGCCGCATCCCGCTCACCCGGTCCTTGTAGCGTAGGAAGGGCTTCGGGCGGCCGGGTTCGGTCATCCGCAGGGCGGCTTCCTTGATCATCATCCGCGTGACCGTGGGCAGCGGCAGGCTCATGGCGTCGTCGAAGTCGACCCAGTCGATCTCTTCCAGTTCGCCGCAGTCGGCCTGGCGCTCCAGGCTGGTCAGGCGCTCGGCGTCGGCGCTCAGGAACCAGGTGTCGAAGCGCTTGCCCACGGCCGGCGGCGTGATGGCGCGGGCGATCACGTCCATGGCGTCGAGGTCTGCCAGCACGCCCTGGGCCACGAAGTCCTTCCAGGGGCCGTTCGCGCGGGCGTCGCCGGGCTTGGCCAGCAGGAGACCCGCTTCCTCCCAGGTCTCGCGCACGGCGGCCAGCGCCAGCGCCCGGCCGCGGCCGGCGGGTAGGTAGCGGTCGAACAGCCCGCCGACCTCGGCGCGCAGGTCCGTGGCGAACGGCGCGCGGTAGTCGGCCCGGTCGATCCGTCCGCCCGGGAAGACCCAGCGGTCGGGCATGAAGCTGTGGCCGCCGTGGCGCCTGCCCATAAGCACGCGCGGCTTCTTCGCGTCACGGCGGATGATCATCACCGTGGCGGCGTTCTTCGGACGCACGGCGCGCTGTCCGGGGACACGCGGCGGGCCTTCGGGTTTGGCGACGCCGTCGGTCTGCGGGACTTCTTCACTGGCCATGAAACAACTGTATGACCGCCCGCGCAGGCGTGGAAAGGGCGCCGTGGCGGAAGGCCGCTACCTCCGCTTGCCGCCCATCTTCTGCTTGCGGCCGGTGCGGATGCCCGGGGGTCGGCCCCCTGCCGGCCTTGGTGGACCGCGCTTGGGCCCGCGGTCCCCGCGGCCGCGCACGCCCAGCCGGGGCTGCGGCATCGAGCGGTCCGGCGGCGCCGGCTCGCTCAGCATCTCGAACAGCAGGCCGCCGGTCAGCGGCGTGGCCTCGACGAGCCGCACGTCCACGGTCATGCCCAGCGGCCAGCGTGCGCCCGAGCGCTCGCCCACCAGGGCGTGGCTCCGGTCGTCGTGGACGAAGAACTCGCCGCCCAGCCTCGAGACCGGCACGAGGCCGTCCGCCCCGGTCTCCGCCAGCCGCACGAAAAGGCCGAAGCGGGTGACGCCCGTGATCCGGCCGGTGAAGTCGGCGCCCACGCGGTCGGCCAGGAAGGCCGCCACGTAGCGGTCGGTGGCGTCGCGCTCGGCGGCCATGGCGCGGCGCTCGGCGAAGGTGATGATCTCGGCCGTGCCCTTCATCTGGCTGATGTCGAACTCGGAGAGCCCGTCGCCGCCCAACCCCAGAGTCGTCACCAGCGCCCGGTGCACGATCAGGTCGGCGTAGCGGCGGATCGGGGAGGTGAAGTGGGCGTACTTCGCAAGGTTCAGGCCGTAGTGGCCGATGTTGTCGGTGGAATAGACCGCCTGCATCTGGGTTCGCAGCACCACCTCGTTGACGATGTCGGCATGCGGGCCGCCGCGGGTCTCGTCCAGCAGGCGGTTGAAGCGCTCGGTGCGCGGAGCTTCGCCCTTGGTCCACGGCAGGCCCAGCGTGGACAGGAAGTCGACGAGGGCCTGGACCTTCTCCTGGCTGGGCTGGTCGTGGATCCGGTAGATCAGCGGCGTCTTCTTGGCCTCCAGCGCCTCGGCGGCGCAGACGTTGGCCTGAATCATGAACTCCTCGATGAGCTTCATGGCGTCCAGGCTGGCGCGCGGGGTGATGGCCGCGATCTCGCCCTCGCGGCTGATGGCGATCTTCCGCTCGGCGCTCTCGATGGCCAGCGGCGAGCGGGCGTCGCGGCCCTTCTTCAGGCAGGCGTAGGCGGCCCACAACGGCCTCAGGACAGTGTCCAGCAGCGGCCCGGTCTTTTCGTCGGGCTCGCCGTCGATGGCGGCCTGGGCCTGTTCGTAGCTGAGCTTGGCGGCCGAGCGCATCAGGCCGCGGACGAACTTGTGCGAACGCTTGCGACCATCGGCGCCGAACACCATCCGCACGGCCATGGTGGCCCGGTTCTCGCCCTCGCGCAGGCTGCAGAGGCCGTTCGACAGCCGCTCGGGCAGCATCGGCTCCACGCGGTCGGGGAAGTAGACGCTGTTGCCCTTGTCGCGGGCGATGCGGTCCAGCTCCGAGCCCGGCCGCACGTAGGCCGCGACATCGGCGATGGCCACCCAGCAGATCCAGCCGCCGGGGTTCTTCGGGTCGTCGTCGGGCTGGGCGTAGACGGCGTCGTCGTGGTCGCGGGCGTCCACGGGGTCGATGGTGATCAGCGGCACGTCGCGCAGGTCCTCGCGCCCGGCGATGGTCGGGGGCTCGGCGGCCTCGGCCTCGGCCTCCGCGCCCTCGGAGAAGCCGGTCGGGATGCCGTGGGCGTGGATGGCGATGATCGAGAAGGCGCGCGGCTCGTCCTCGCGGCCGACAACCTCCAGCAGCTTGCCGCGCCTGGGGCCGAAGCGGGGGCCGTGGGCTTCCACCTGGGCCAGCACCAGGTCGCCGTCGCGGACGTCCTCGCCCTCGGGCAGCAGCAGGGTGTCCTTGGACTTGCGGTCCACCGGTTCGACCCGCACCTCGCGGCGGGCCTTGCGGACCACGCCCAGGATGCGGTGCGCGCTCTGACCCAGGCGCTTGATCAGCCGCGCTTCGGTCTCGCCGTTCTCCAGCGGCACGAAGCGCACCAGCACCCGGTCGCCCAGGCCCGGCGCGCCGGCCTTGGCGTCGCCGCCGGGGGCCAGCGGCACGAGGGGCGCGTCCTCGCCGCGGGTCAGCCGCACCAGCAGGTCGCCGTCGGCGCTGCGCTCGACCACGTCCGCCACGCCCACCTCGGGCAGGGCGCCGGCCTCGGCCAGGCCCCGGCGGCCGCGCTTGCCCAGGGCGCCATCGGTCTGCAGCGTCTGCAGCATGGCCCGCAGCTGCCGGCGATCCTCCCCCTTCAGCCCGAAGGCCCTGGCGATCGCGCCCTTGTCGGTCTCGCCGCTCTCGCGGATGAACTTCAGGAGCGTGTCGCGGTCGGGGAGGCCCTTGGCAAAGCGGGCGGATTTGGGCGTCTTAGGTCGGGCCATCGGTCGTGCTTAGCACCTTTGCGGAGGGAAGGCAGATGCTCACCGGAACGCACAGATTCCCGAGGCAGGACCAAGTCGTCTACGGCCGGCCCGCCGCCGAGGTGGTGG
>NZ_DASWTE010000062.1:0-7374 GCF_036402295.1 Phenylobacterium sp. | reverse complement strand
CTTCAGGTCGAAGCCGGAGGCCGCGGCGTTGGCAAGCCGCGCGCCGTCCAGGTGGACGCCGTAGCCCTTGGCCTTCACGGGCTCGATCAACGCCTTCAGCTCGGCGGCCGTGTAGACCGTGCCGTACTCGGTGGCGTTGGTCAGCGACAGGGCCGCCACCGGCTGGCGGTAAGAGACGTCGGGCGCGGCCAGCGCCTCGGCCAGCGGCGCGGGGTCGATCTTGCCAGAAGCGCCGGGCAGCCGGGTCAGTCCCAGGCCGTGGCCGAACAGGCCCGGCGCGCCGGTCTCGTCGGTGCAGACGTGGGCGTGCTCGTGCGCCAGCACCGACTCGAACGGCCGGCAAAGCGCGGCCAGCGAAACGGCGTTGGCCGCCGTGCCCGACGCCACGAACCGGACCTCCGCATCAGCGTCCAGCATTTCGCGCACCAGGTCGGCCGCCCGGGCGCTCACCGGATCGGTCCCGTAGCCGGAGGTGAAGCCTGAATTGGCGGCGACCAGCGCCTCCATGGCCTCCGGCGCGGCGGGGGCGGTGTTGTCGGAGGCGAAATCGTAGCGGGCCATGAGGCGAAGCTTTTGGCGCGACAGCGCCGCTTTGATCAACTGCGGAAAGCGCGGAAGGGCGCGGAAGGAAGGCGGTGGGGGTTTCGCCTTCCGCGCTCTTCCGCGCTTTCCGCGGTTCAAACAGTTGCTCGTGCGGCGCTCTCAGCCGTGCTCGCGGGCCCAGGCGCGGACTTCGTCGACGAACAACTCCGGCTCCTCCATCGCCGCGAAGTGGCCGCCGCGGGGCATGTCGGTCCACCGGACGATGTTGTAGGCGCGCTCTGCGAACGAGCGGGGCGGGGCCGAGTAGAGGGGCTCGCCCGGGAAGTTGGCGAAGGCGGTCGGCGTCTCCACCCGCTCGCCGGGCGCGAAGGCCAGGCCGCCTTCCTCGACGAGGCCTCGGTAGTACCAGGCGCCGGTCGTGAAGCTGTCCGTCATCACGTAGAGCATGATGTTGGTGAGCAGCCGGTCGCGCGGATAGACCTCGTCGATCGGCTTCTCGCGCAGGTCGGACCAGTCGTGGAAGCGCTCGGCAATCCAGGCGGCTTCGCCCACCGGATTGCCCGCCGCCATCCAGGCCAGAGACTGCGGCTTGGAGACCTGCAGGCGGAAGTACGCGCCCATCATGTCCATGGCCGCGGCCTGCTTCTGGGCCCAGCCGATCTCGGCCTCGCCCTGCGGCCCGCCGTGCGGCCGGAAGCCCAGCATGTTGAGGTGGATGGCCCGCGCGCTCGCGCCATGCTCGCGGCCCAGCCACGAGGTGACCATGGCGCCCCAGTCGCCGCCCTGGGCGAGATAACTCGAGTAACCCAGCACCTCGGTCATCAGGGTGTTGAACAGCCGCGCCGTGGTCCGCTGGCCGACCGGCCGCGTGGGCTTCGACGAGAAGCCGAAGCCGGGCAGGGACGGGATCACCAGGTCGAAGGCGTCGGCGGCGCTGCCGCCGTGCCGCGACGGGAAGGCCAGCTTCTCGATCGCCTGCCAGAACTCGTAGTGCGAGCCGGGCCAGCCGTGGGTCACGATCAGCGGCCGCCTGCCGCCGGCCTCGCCCACCACGTGCAGGAAGTGCAGGTCGAAGTCCTCGACGCGGGCGGTGAACTGCGGGAAGCGGTTGAGGTCGGCCACCGCACCTCGCCAGTCGTAACGGTCGGTCCAGTGCTCGCAGAGGCTCTTGAGCCAGGCCCCGTCGCAGCCATAGGCCCAGCCGTCCGGAACCGCCGGCTGCCGCGGCCAGGGATAAGCGCGCACCTGGTCCAGAACGCGGCCTACCTCGGCCTCGGTCCAGGTCACTTCGAAGGGTTTGATGTCCGCCATGCGCGCCTCCCGTGAGCACGCAGGCTCGCAGGTTTACGCCCAGGGGCGTCAAGCGCCTCAAGCGCCGGGCTTGAGCCCTTTCGCCAGGGTGGCGCTGAGCTGGTGGTGCAGGGCGCGGGCGGCGCCGGGCGGCAGCTTGCCGGCCATCTCCAGCACCACGACGCCGTGGGTGGCGGCCCAGAACATCGCGCCGATCTGCTCGGGGTCGCCGGCCATCTCGCCAGCCTGCACCTGGTCCTTCACCCAGGCGCTCATGGTGGCGTGGGCCCGCCGGCCGGCGGCCTCCAGCTCGGGATAGCCGCTCTCGCCCACCGGCTGGTTCAGGTCGAACATCAGCTTGTAGGTATGCGGATGCTCGAAGGCGAAGCGGACGTAGGCGTCGCCCACCGCCGCCGCCTTGGCCCGGGCGCTCTTGGCTCCGGCGCGCGCGGCCTCCAACGCCTCGGCGAACTGGTTGAAGCCGTTGGTGCGGACGGCCGCCAGGATGTCATCCTTGTCCTGGAAATAGCGGTACGGGGTCATCGGCGAGACGCCCAGTTCGGCGGCCAGCTGGCGCATGGTCACCGCGTCCGGCCCGCGCTCGGCGAACAGGCGCTCGGCGGCGGCGCAGAGGCGTTCGCGGAAGTCGGCGACATCGGTCTCGGTCAGGACGCGCGGCATTCGACTCGCTCGAAAATAAAACCCTTGCCAAGGGGTACGGCCTGGACCATAAATTTACAACGTAAGTTACACAAGTGGGACGTTACGGAGGAATGGCGATGGACGGCGACGTGCGCATCAACCCGTATCTGGCGGGCAACTTCGCCCCGATTCGCTCGGAGGACGACTTCGATCTCGCCGTGAAGGGCGAGATCCCGGCGGGCCTCCGTGGCGCCCTGTTCCGCACCGGCCCGAACCCGCAGTTCGAGCCGCGCGATCCGGCCAACCACCACTGGTTCAGCGGCGACGGCATGGTCCACGGCTTTTACGTGGCCGACGGCAAGGTGCGGTACCGCAACCGCTACGTCCGCACGCCCAAGTGGGAGCTGGAGCACGAGCACGGCCGCGCCCTGTTCGGCTCCATGGGCAACCCGATGACCACCGATCCGATCGCGCTGGGCAACGAAGGCGGCGTGGCCAACACCAACATCGTCTGGCACGCCGGCAAGCTGCTGGCGCTTGAGGAGGCGCACCATCCGTTCCTGATGGACGTCCGGACGCTCGAGTCCAAGGGCTACGACCGGGAGTTCCAGGGGAAGGTCACCGCGCACCCCAAGATCGATCCGGTGACCGGCGAGATGCTCTGGTTCGCCTACGCGGTGGGCGAGATGCCGCTGTCGGCCGGCATGAGCTACGGGATCACCGCCGCCAACGGCTCGCTGGTCCGCCGGCAGGACTTCCAGGCGCCCTATTCGTGCATGGTCCACGACTTCATGGTCACCGAGAACCACGCGCTGTTCCCGATCCTGCCGCTGACCGGCAGCCTCGAGCGCGCCATGAAGGGCTTGCCGCCCTTCGCCTGGGAGCCGGAGAAGGGCAGCTACGTGGGCGTCATGCGCCGCGACGCCGACGTCTCCACGATCCGCTGGTTCAACGCCGAGGCCTGCTACGTCTTCCATCCGCTGAACTCGTGGGAGGAGGGCGACCTCATCCACTGCGACGTCATGCGCTACGACGTGGCGCCGCTGTTCCCCTGGGCCGACGGGCGGCCGGGCGACCGGGCCGCCGCGCGACTGGTGCGCTGGACGTTCGACCTCGCGTCGAACTCCGACGCCATCAAGGAGACGCCCCTCGACGACCTGGACGGCGAGTTCCCCCGCGTCGATCCGCGCGCCGAGACGCGCAAGCACCGCCACGGCTGGTACGCCTGCGATCCCACCGCCAGCGGCACGATCAAGCAGTGCGGCATCGCCCATCTCGATTTCGCCACCGGCAAGCGCCAGGTCTACGAGCTGACGGGCGGCGACCTCACGTCGGAGCCGGTGTTCGTGCCCCGCTCGGCGGACGCGCCCGAGGGCGACGGCTGGGTCACGGCCGTGGTCTATCGGGCCGGCGAGGACCGTTCGGACATGCTGGTCTTCGAGGCGCAGGATATCGCCAAGGGCCCGATTGCGACCGCCGAGATGCCGCGTAGGGTGCCGTTCGGCTTCCACGGCAACTGGGCGTCGATCGACTAGGAGAACCTTCGAAATGCGTGGCTGGGACCTGCTCGTCGACCGGGGCGACCTTACCAAGACCGCCTTCGCCGATATGGATCCGCAGGTCCCGCTCGCCGAGGGCGAGGCGTTGTTGGAGGTGGAGAGCTTTGCGCTGACCGCCAACAACGTCACCTACGGCGCCGTGGGCGACCAGATCGGCTACTGGAGGTTCTTCCCGGCGCCCGAGGGGCTGGGGCGGATCCCGGTCTGGGGCTTCGCCCGCGTGCTGCGCTCGAACACGGCCGACGCGCCCGAGGGCCTGCGTCTGTTCGGCTACTGGCCGATGTCGAGCCACACGGTAGCCAGGCTCCAGAAGCGGCCGACAGGCTACGTGGAGGTCTCAGCCCACCGCGCCGAACTGCCGCCCACCTACAACGCCTACCAGGCCGCGGAACCCGCGGCGGACGACGACTGGCGCTCGTTGCTGCGGCCGCTGTTCATGACCAGCTTCCTGCTGGACGACCAGCTGGCGGAGACTGACCTCAAGTCGCTGGTGCTCTCCAGCGCCTCGTCGAAGACGGCGATGGGGCTGGCATGGCTCGCCCGGCGTCGCGGCGTGCGGATCATCGGCTTAACCTCGCCGGCGCACGTCGAGCTGCTGACCAGCACGGGCCTCTACGATGAGGTGGTGGCCTATGCGGACGCGCCCAGCCTGAAGGCGGCGGGGCCGGTGGGCTACGTGGACTTCGCCGGCCGCGGCGAAGTCACCCGCGACGTGCACGCCGCGCTCGGCGAGGCGCTGGTCGTCAGCCTGGGCGTTGGCATCACTCACTGGGACGTCATGACCGCGCCGCGGCCGCAGGTTCCCGGTGTGACGCCGGTGTTCTTCTTCGCCCCCGACCGCATCCGCCAGCGGGCGCAGGACTGGGGCATGGCCGAGGTCGACGCCCGTTTCCGCGCGGCGCTGGCCGAGTTCATCGCCGGCAACCCGTGGATGACCTTGAAGCAGCACGCCGGGCCCGACGCGCTGAAGGCGCTCTACGCCGACGTGGTCGCGGGCAAGGTGAGCCCCGACGCGGGCCACATCGTCCGGCCGCGCTAGGGCTGCGCGCGGAACTCCAGTCGCTGCATCGACATCGGCGTCGTCGGCGCCAGCAGCACGCCGGCGTGCAATGCGCCGCGCTCGCAGGGGAACGTCAGGACCGTCGTCATCGCGCTGTCGGCCTGGATCGGCTCGGCTGCGCGGCACGCGCCGAGCTGCTTCTTCAGCGCGGCGATCTCGGCGTTGCGGCGGGCGGCGTCGCGGTCGAGCAGCAGGTTCATGGCCAGGGCCTCGCGGACGGCCAGTACGTCGCCCGCCGCGTAGATCTTCTCGACCGCCTTCGCCGCGGCCTCGAGGCGCGGGGAGGGCGGCAGCTGCCGGACGGGGAAGGCGCCCGACTTCACGAGGCTGACCGTCGCCTCGCGCACGACGCTGGAGACCGGCCCGTAGGTCAGGTTCGAGAAGGCGAAGACACCGACGCCGCGGGTAGGCAGCATCAGGACATTCGAGCCGTAGCCGGGCAGGCCGCCCGAGTGGCCGAAGTGCGGGCCCAGCACGCAGTCGTTGTACGGGATCGTGCCCATGCCGTAGCTCGCGGCGCGGTCGCACTCGACGCCTTCGGTCCGCCGCTGGGCGACGGCGAAGGTCTGCGGCCGCATGATCTCGCGGATGCTGGCGCGCTTCAGGATCCCGTCCTCGGGGCCGTCGCGCGGCGGCCAGGCCGCGAGCTCCCAGGCGATGTAGCGGGCGTAGTCGTTGGCCGTGGTCATCAGCCCGCCCATGGCCCCGAAGGCGCCCGGCCCCAGCGCCGGCTCCTCGGTCCACTGGCCGTCCTCCCAGCGGTAGCCGACGGCTAGCCGCCCCTTAGGGACCGCGGCCAGGTCGTAGCCGGTGGACGTCATGCCCAGCGGTTTGAGGAAGGCGTCGCCGATGTAGTCGGTGTAGTTGCGACCGGCCGCGTTGGTCACGGCCCGCCCGGCCAGGGCGTAGCCGTAGTTCGAATACTCGAACGCCATGCCGGGCGCCCGCGAGAACGGCACTCCGGCCGCCGTGAGGCGGGTGAAGTCGGCCTCGCTCATCGGCAGCTGCCGGTCGCCCCAAGGGTCGTCGGTGACAAAGCCCGCCGAGTGGCTCAGCAGGTCGCGCACCGTGATCTTCGGGCTGTCGCTGGTGGGGTATTTCAGGCTGGCGAGTTCCGGGATCACCGACTCGGCGGGCGCGTCGAACCGCAGCTTGCCCTCGTCGCGCAGCTTCAAGGCCGCGAGCGCGGTGAAGTTCTTCGACATCGAGGCGATGCGGAACACCGTGTCCCGGGTCACCGGGGCGTTGGTCTTCGTGTCCTGGATGCCCAGGGCGCGGACGTAGGCCAGCTTGCCGTCCACCACCACGCCATAGACCACGCCCGGCGCGTGGCGGTCGCGCATGAAGGTCTCGAACAACGGATCGATGGCGACGAAGGCGGCCTTCTGTTCGGCGGTCTGGGCCGCGGCGGGCCCGGCAAGGGCGAGGATGGCGGCGGTGGCGACCATCCACGAAATCCAGGTCCGCATTCTGCCTCTGCTCCCGAAATGTAACTGCCGTTGCGATTCAAACCGCCGGAGCCAATCAAGCTGCGCGGGCGCAGATTTGCCAAGTTCGGATACGCGGGGAAACAGACGCCATGAAGACCACGCTCGTTGCGGCCCTCCTCGCCGCAGCCTTGGCCACGCCGGCAGCCGCCGGCCCCGACTTCGCCGACCGCCAGGACTTCGCCTTTGCCGAGCGGGGCTTCCTGGGCACGCGCGCCAACCCGAAGATCACCGCCGAGGACGGCCGGGTGGTCTGGGACCTCGCCGCCTACGACTTCCTCAAGGGCGCGGTGCCCGCCAGCGTGAACCCGAGTCTATGGCGCCAGTCGCAACTCCTGGCGAAACACGGCCTGTTCGAGGTGGCCAAGGGCGTCTGGCAGGTCCGCGGCTTCGACGTCTCCAACGCGACCTTCATCGCCGGCAAGTCGGGCTGGATCGTCGTCGACCCGCTGACTTCGGCCGAGGTGGGCAAGGCCGCGCTGGAGCTGGCCAACCAGAAGCTGGGCGCGCGGCCGGTGGTGGCGCTGATCTACACCCACAGCCACGTCGACCACTTCGGCGGCGCGCGCGGGCTGGTCGAGCAAGCCGACGTCGACGGCGGCAAGGTGCAGGTGATCGCGCCGGAGGGCTTCCTGGAGCACGCCGTCAGCGAGAACGTCATCGCCGGCGCCGCCATGTCGCGCCGCGCCGGCTTCCAGTTCGGCACGTTCCTGCCCAAGGGCCCGGCCGGCCACGTCAACGCCGGCATCGGCATGGCGGTAGGGCAGGGGACGCAGACCCTGGTCCCGCCCAA
>NZ_DASWTE010000061.1:0-30117 GCF_036402295.1 Phenylobacterium sp. | reverse complement strand
CTTCGCCGCCGCCGATGCCATCATGACGCACATTCACCATCCGATGCGTGTCATCGCGGTGGGCGGAGAACACGGCGCGTTCGGGAGCTATGCGGCCCTGCGCAAGGCTGCGCCTGCGCCCCGGCTCACGGCGCCCCAGGCGGACGACGACGTGTTGCAGCTCTACACCTCCGGCACGACCGGCCTGCCCAAGGGCGTGCGCCTGTCCAACGCCAACTACTCGGCCTTCCTGGGCCTGCGCCACCTGGTGGAAGGGTTCGACTACGGGCCGGACGACACCGTGCTGATCCTGATGCCCATGTTCCACGTGGCCGGGACCAACATCAGCTTCTCGGGCCTGGCGTCCGGCGGGCGCATCGTGCTGCAAGCCGAGTTCGTTCCGCCCACGGTGCTGAAGACGTTCGGCGCAGAGCGGGTGAACCATGTGTTCCTGGCGCCGGTCATGATCAACGCCCTCCTCCAGACGCCGGGCGTGGAAGACGCCGACTTCTCGAGCCTCAAGACCGTCTCCTACGGCGCTTCGCCGATCTCCGAGGCGGTGCTGGCGCGGGCGACGGACGTGTTCGGCTGCGGCTTCATCCAGTTCTACGGCATGACCGAGACGACCGGCGCGGGCACGACGCTGGCGCCGGCCGAGCATCGCGGCGAGCTGCTGCGTTCGTGCGGCCGGCCTTGGGAAACGCTGGAGACCCGCATCGCCGACGAGGACGGCAATACGCTGGGCCCCGGCGAGATCGGCGAGATCGAGATCCGCGGGCCGATCGTCATGGCCGGCTACTGGAACCGCCCCGAGGCCACCGCCGAGACGATCCGGCCCGACGGCTGGCTGCGCACCGGCGACGCCGGCTTCATGAACGAGGACGGCTTCTTCTTCGTCCACGACCGGGTGAAGGACATGATCGTGTCGGGCGGCGAGAACGTCTATCCGGCCGAGGTCGAGAACGCGATCCTGGGCTGTCCGGGCGTGGCCGACGCCGCGGTCATCGGCGTGCCCGACGACCGCTGGGGCGAGGCGGTGAAGGCGATCGTCGTGGCCAAGCCGGGCGAGAGCCCGAGCCCGGCCGACATCATCGCCTGGGCCCGCGAGCGGATCGCCGGCTACAAGGCGCCGAAGAGCGTGGACTTCATCGACGCCCTGCCCCGCAACCCCTCGGGCAAGGTGCTGCGCCGGGAGCTGCGGAAGCCGTACTGGGAGGGCCGGGACCGGAAGGTCGGCTAGGCGCTCGCCGCCGCGCTGGGCCGCGCCTTCACGCGTTCGAACCAGTCGACGATCTTCTTGTTCTTGGCGTCGATCGGCTGGCCCACGACGGCGCCGAAGTCCATGAACGCGAACAATAGGATGTCGGCCAGCGTGAAGCGGTCGCCGGCGAGCCACGGACCCTGGAAGTTCGCGTCGAGCCAGGCGATGCCGTCCTGGGCCACGGCCTTCAGGCCCGCCGAGGCCTCGGGCAGGCAGCGCAGGCGGCTCTCGAACATCGGCAGGCCTTCGCCGAAGCGGAAGCCGTTGGCCATGGGCTCGGCCACCTTGATGTCGACGCGGCGGGTCCACATGCGGGTCTTGGCGCGCTCCTCGGCGTTGGTCCCGATCAGCGGCGGGTTCGGCGTCCGCTCCTCGAGATACTCACAGATGGCAGTGATCTCGGTGATCACCGAGCCGTCGTCCAGCTCCAGCGCCGGACTCTGGCCGGCCGGATTGACCTTCAGGTAGGGCTCGCGCCGGTTCTCGCCGCTGCGCAGGTCGATCTCGACGCGGTCCATGTCCACGCCCTTTTCGGCCATGAACATCTTCACCACCCGCGGGTTCGGGCCGATCGACGTGTAGAGCTTCATCGCTGTTTCCTCCCTTGCTCTCGTTTTCGTGAGCCGTTGTACGTCCGGCCTACCACAGCGGCGGCGCCCCCGGGGTAGAATCACTCGCCCGAAAGGCGTATAAACCCCGCCCATGCAAGAGCGCAGTTTCCGCCAGGACCTCACAGGCTCCGACGAGAGCCTGGACGATCTCCTGTCGCGCCTGAAGGCTCAGCTTTCGCGGCCCAAGGCGCGTCCCGGTCGATATCCCCCGCCGGATTCCGGACATTTCGTGACGTCGCGCCGTCCGCTGGGTGGCGCAGGTGGGGCCGAGGCGCCCTTGCCGGTCGAGCGCGCCGCGCCTGACTGCTTCGCGCCGATCTAGCCCGGCAATCTGAAGTTCGAGTCCATCACGCAGCGCGCTTCGCCGTGCGGCACAGCTATGGTCGCCGGCTGGCCGAGGCCTGGATAGAAGAACCACTTGCCCTTCTCGGTGCTGACGGTCAGCGCGTTGGGGCTCGTGAACTGGCACGCGGGGTAGACGGCCGTCCCCCAGCCCGCGCCGTAGCGCAGCGTGCGGCAGTCCATGTGGCCGAACTCGCGAGCGAAGACGACGCCTTCGTAGTTGGTGGCCTTGGTGACCTTCAGCTTGCGCTGTGCGAACTCGGCCGCGGTGAGTTGCGGGCAAGGCGGCCCGTCGACCTTCGCCTCGGCCGCCCGGCCGAATGCCAGATCGCGCTGGCGCAGATAGTCGCCGCCATACAGCCAGCCGGCGAAGCCCAAGAAGACCAGCGCCGCGACGCCGATCGTCAGCTTCTGGCCCGTGGTGAGCTTGCGCCTGCGCGCCATGCAGAATCTCCGACCGAGAAATTACGGTCGTAGTCCGCTGCGCCGGCAAGCGCAACGTCAGGCGGCGAGCTTCTCGGGTTGCTTCACCGCCTGGCCGGCTCGGTTGCCGAAGCGCAGGACGCCGTCCTCGAGCTTGGCGTAGCGCAGGCTCATCAGGTCGAGCGCGTAGTTCTGGTTCAGCTTCCAGGGAACCTTGTTGCCCTGCTTGGGGAACTTGGCCATGGCGCGCTGGACGTAGCCCGAGGAGAAATCGAGCCACGGCTCGAAGGTCACCGATGGGTCGGTGTTCACCGGCGTCGCCTGCCGCTGGCGGGTGGCCTTCAGATGGTTCAGCACCCGGCAGACGTACTCGCACGTCAGGTCGCACTTCAGGGTCCAGGATGCGTTGGTGTAACCGAAGGCCGAGGCCATGTTCGGCACGCCCTCGTACATCATACCCTTGTAGGACAGGGTCCTGGAGGCATCGACGCGGGTCCCGTCGACGCTGACCTCGATGCCGTTCCAGACCTCCAGCACCAGGCCCGTGGCCGAGACGACGACGTCGGCCTCCAGCTCCTGGCCCGACTTCAGGCGGATGCCCGTCTCGGTGAAGGTCTCGATGTGGTCGGTGACCACCGAGGCGCGTCCGGCCCGGATCTCCTCGAACATGTCGGCGTCGGGAACCAGGCAGAGCCGCTGATCCCAGGGGTTGTAGGTGGGCGTGAAGTGCTTATCGACGTCGTAGTCGGGGCCAAGTTGCGCCCGCACCATCTTGATAATGTTGGCCTTCACGGCCTCGGGCTTCTTCCGGGCCATGTTGAAGAAGTACATGCCGAACAGCACGTTGCGCCAACGGACGATGTCGTAGGCCAGCTTCCCCGGCAGCTTCGAGCGCAGCCAGTTGGCCATCTTGTCCTCGGCCGGGCGGCTGACGACGTAGGTGGGCGAGCGCTGCAGCATGGTGACGTGGCCGGCGGTCTTGGCCATCTCCGGGACCAGGGTCACCGCGGTGGCGCCCGAGCCGATCACGACGACCTTCTTGCCGGAGTAGTCGAGGGCCTCGGGCCATTTCTGCGGGTGGACCAGGTCGCCCTTGAAGCTCTCCACGCCCGGGAAGTCCGGCGTGTAGCCACCTTCGTAGGAATAGTAGCCACCGCAGAGGAACAGGAAGGCGCAGGTGAAGCGCTGGGTCTTGCCGCCGACCTCGGCCTCGACGGTCCAGAGCGCGTCCTCGGTCGACCAGGAGGCGCGCTTGACCATGTGGCCGTAGCGGATCTTGCCGTCGATGCCGTTCTCGGTCGCCGTCTCGCGGACGTACTTCAGGATCGACGGGCCGTCGGCGATGGCCTTGGCCTCGGTCCACGGCTTGAAGGCGTAGCCCAGGGTGTACATGTCCGAGTCCGAGCGGATGCCCGGATAGCGGAACAGGTCCCAGGTGCCGCCGATGGCGTCGCGGCCCTCGAGGATGACGTAGCTGCGGTCGGGACACGCCGTGTTGAGATGATAGCCCGCGCCGACGCCCGAGAGGCCCGCGCCCACGATCACCACGTCGAAGTGCTCAACAGCCATGCTGGATTCCATCCCCTGGTTTGTTGACCCAAGGATAACTGATCATCGATAACTTACCAGCCGCAAATATGGCGCAGGTTGTCGCGGCCGCCCTTCGCGGCTCAGGCCGGCTCGCGAAGGTGGCCGCGGTCGTTCAGGCAGACGACGTTCCGCTGGCCGGTGCGGGCGCACATGTAGCGGTGGACGCTGGTGTAGTCGGGCTCGAAGAACAGCCGCGGGGCCATGCCCAGCACGTGAGCGGTCCAGACGTTGATCACGCCGCCATGGCAGAAGACGACGACGCGCTTGGAGGGATGGTCCTCGACGATCTTCTCGAGCGTGGCGACGACCGTGACTTGGAAGGCGGCGATGTCGACGCCGTGGTCGCCGGTCGCCATGGCGAGCCAGGCTTCGTAGTTGTCCCGCTTCAGCTCCTCCATGGGCACGTAGGTCCCGGACTCGCGGTCGAACTCGCAGATGCCGTCGTGGCAGTCGACGTTGTGGCCGCCCAGGGCCGCGAAGGGCTCTGCGGTCTGGATCGCACGCAGCATGGTGGAGGAGAAGACGGCGTCGATCCGCTCGTGCGCCAGCCAGGCCGCCACGCGGCGCGCCTGCTCGTGGCCCATTGCCGACAGCGGCGGGTCGGCGGTGTCGTCGCGGCGTTCCGGCAGGCCGTGGCGGACCAGGATCAGTTCCAAGATGTCGTCCTCAAGCGAGCGCCGCCAGCGCCTGGTGGTCCAGGATGTGGTCGGCGGCGCTGCCCAGCATCTGCATGAACATGTTGTCGCCGCGCTCGGTCTGGATCACCACCATGGCGGCGAAGAAGGCGGTCAGGAACAGCTGGAAGCCGCCGCGGCCGTAGTCACGGCGCAGGTCATCCATCGAATAGTCGGCGACACCGAGGCGCTCGAGCTCGGCGAGGTAGAGCGCCAGCAACTCGGCCTCGTGCACCCGGCGGACGTCGGGCGGCAGGGCGCCGGCCAGGAAGTAGGCCACGTCGGTCGCGCCCGGCGCGTAGGTGAAGGACTGCCAGTCCAGCACCGTCACCGGGTAGCCGCCGGCCGGCGTGCCGAACATCATGTTGTCGGGTCGGAAGTCGTGGTGCGCGAGGCTCTTCGGGCCCTCGTGGATGTCGCCGAAGCGGCCCCACCGCGACGTGATCGCCTCGCCCACCTCGATCCAGTGCGGCTTGAGCCGCGGGGCATAGCGCGCGCGGAAGGCCTGCCAGAGGCCCTTGACCATCTCGGGGGTGGCGGCGCTGGGCGGCGCGGCCTTCGAGCCCTGCACCCAGGGCAGCTCGTCCAGCCCCTCGTCGCCCCAGAACGAGCCGTGCAGCCGGGCCGCCTGCTCCACCACCAGGCGCGCCTGGTCCAGCGTCACGCCCTTCAGCTGGTCGCCCTGTTCGGCCGGCGCCAGGTCCTCCATCATCAGGACGAACTCGGAGCCGGTGGCGTCGGTGTCAGTGAACCAGCAGCGTGGGGTCTGCACCCGGGCCCGGGGCGCGAGCTGCTGGTAGAAGCGCACCTCGCGCAGGTAATTGCCCAGCATGATGCCGGTGGCGCGGCTGGTGTCGTCGGGCGACGGGAATTTGCCGACCAGCGAGCGGGGCGCGTCCTCGGCGTCGCGCTCATAGGCGAGCTTGAAGCGCACGCTCTCGCCGATCTGGCCGGTGCCGACGTTCTTCGCCTCGAACGACTTCACGACTGCATCGACGCCGGCGTTCTGCAGCACGCCGGTGAGCCAGGCGGCGTCGATGGCCCCGGGCCGACGGATGTCGGGGCTCGTCATGCCGGCATCTGGTGGACGTAGACCTCGTTCAGCGCGATGCGGTCGCCGTCGAGGATGACGAGATCGAAGCCGCGCAGCCGGCCGCCCGAGCCGCCCTCCCCGATCTCGCAGTACCAGCGGCCGCAGAAGCCGCCCGGGATCGGCCAGGTCTCGTCAGGCGTGTAGGTCATCGGCGGCGTAGCGGCGAACAGGCCCGTCAGGTAGTCGCGGAGCGCCGCCTGGCCCTTGAGGCCTGCGGCCGTCTGCGGGTCCTTGTAGAGGCAGTCGTCGGCGTAGAAGGCGCAGAGGCGGTCGACGTCCTTGTCGGTCCAGGCCTTGAGCCAACGGGCGTTGTAATCGACGATGTCCATCTACACGGTCCCCAGCACCCGGGCGCGGTGCGCCTCGGTGAAGATCTCGGCCGGCGCGACCTCCGGTCCGGCCATGACCGCCACCCCGTGCAGCTTCAGCGTCGGATCGGCGGCGCCCAGCTCATGGTAGCGGTGGCGGCGCGCCTTGGCCGCGTCGTCGAACTCCATGTCCAGCGCCGACTGCAGCTGGCCGGCGAAGCGCAGCCGGCGCATCCGCTCGGCCCGCTCCTCGCCGTAGGGCGGGAACGCCGCCTCGGACCAGTTGTCGGACGCCTTCAGGATATCGCTGACGATCCGCACGTCGCGGTAGGTGATCGATAGACCCAGACCGATGATCGGATCGTTCCAGCCGGCTGCGTCGCCCACCAGCACCACGCCGGGGCCGTACGGGCGGTCGGTCCAGGCGTCGGCGTTGATGTAGCTGTAGAGCGGCCCGGCCGGGCGGCCGGCGACGATGTGGCGGTTCTCGGGGCTGCACGACATCGCGAAGGCGTCGAGGAACCGGCGCGGACCTTCGTCGCCCTTGAACCGGCGCGCCTCGGAGAGCGCGTAGCCGCCGTAGAGCCGGATGCGGCCGGACCCTTGCGGGAACGCCAGGAACCCGAAGTCGCCCTCGGTGCCGATCGCCTGCAGCGTCTCGCGCCAGCCCGGCGCGCCCTCGATCAGCAGACCTGCGAACCAGTGGTGCGGGGTGTCCTGGTGCAGTGGGATACCGGCCGCGTCGCGGACCTGTGAGGTCCGTCCATCGGCGCCGACGAGCAGCCGCGCGCTCGCCTCGCGCACCACGCCACCGACCTCGAAGGTCAACTTGGGGCTCGAACCCGCCTCGACCGACATCACCTGCACACCGCGCAGGGTCTCGGCGCCCGCGACCGCCGCGGCGTCGAACAGGGTCTGGCAGTGCTTCGGATGGCCCAGGCACAGTGGCCCTGGGACGCCCTCGCGGAAGAACCCCAGCGGCAGCGCCTCGGCCTCGGCGGCGGCGGGATCCTTGCCTTCGTCGAAGGTCACATGGTGGGTGATGTGGTGGCCGCCGGCGCCCTTCAGCAGGTCGTAGAGGCCGAGCTTGCGCACCTCGTCCACGCCCCACGGCGCGATCCATTCGCCGCGCACCCGGTCCTCGTAGACCTCGGAGCGCTCCAGCAGCAGCACCGAGCGGCCCGCGCTCGCCATGACCTGCGCCAGGGCCGACCCGCCGATGCCGCCGCCCACGACGATCAGATCGTACTCCGCCACGCGTCTCACCCTCGCCGGGCCGTCTGGCGCGACCCCGGCGGCATGGGATCACGGCGACGTGGCGTCATCCAAGCCGGCTCAGAACTCCACGCGCAGGCCGGCGGTCACCCGGTGACGCGAGGCGTCCGAGTAGCCGAGCAGGGCCTCGTAGTCGACGTACGGCATCCAGCCGTTCGGCAGGACGAACAGCAGACCCGCACCGACGTTGAAGCTGTTGCGGTCTGGCGGGTCGTTTCGGACGGCGAAGGTGTTCCGCGCCGGATCAAGCAGCAGCGACGTCGTGGTCGTGCGCGGATCGTCATCGAACTCGTGCTCGTACTCGAAGCGCGCCTGCGGCAGCACCACGCCCCACGGCTGGCTGACGGCGTAGGAGGCCCGCAGGCCCAGGATCGACACTACGGAGGTGCTCTTGGTCTTCGACACGGAAAGGCCCAGTCCCGTGCCCCCGTCGTTCTCGAGATAGCTGTCCACCTTGGACTTCGTCAGCCGCAGGCGCGCGTAGGGACCGAGGCTGAACGCGCCCATCTCGGCGTCGTAGCCGAAGCCCACCGAGCCGAAATACTCGCGTCCGTCCGGCGAGGCGGTGGCCCGGACGTTCGTCTGGGGGATGAGCCGGTTGCTCTCCTGGAACGTGGCGTTGCGGCGCAGGTCATAGTCGGTGAAGCCGACGCCCACTGTAGCGTCCACATAGACCTGGGGTCCGAGCGGGGCCGTGCCGAAGACCGTGACGGTGATGTCGTCGGCGCCTATTCCGCCCGCGTCCTCCTGCGGCGTGAAGGCGTTGCCAGGCAGGTTGGCGTCGAAGTCGGACGAGGAGTCACCGAAGCCGATCGTCACGCCCACCACGCCGCCCGAACCCATCCGATAGTCGAGCCCGACGGTAACCCGCGTCGCGTCGCCGTCGTAGCCGCGCTCGTTGACGAAGGCGGCGCGGTCCTGCTCCGACCATTCCCCCTGCACGCTGCCGAACAGGCTGAAACCGCCCGCCGCACGCGGCCCCCCGTCCTGGGCCTCGTCGCGGACGCCCTCCAGCCGCCGCTCGGTGGCGACCGCCAGCGCCTGGGCGCGCGCAAGCGCCGAGCTGCCGGTCACCGAGGTCTGGTTGGGGTTGAGCGAGGACTCACTGTCGGTCGAGAGCTGGCCGCCGCGCGACGCTGTGCAAAGCGCCGCCAGCGCGCCCGTGGCCCCGGCGCAGGCGGAGAAGAAGTGGGACTGGTAGGCCGGATTGCCCGGCTGGGCCTGGGCCGCGCCGGCGCCCGCCAGACCGACGAGGCCCGCGGCTGCGGCGGCGCTCATGCGATTTCCGATGCTCATGCCTCGACCCTCCAAAGGCGTGCGTCCGTTCAGTTTCTCGCGACGAAGAAGAAGTCTCCCGCCTCGTGGCCGGCGAACCGGATGGGCGCGTAGACCGGCACCTGGTCGATGCTGGCCGCGGCCGCCGTGACGGCGACCCGTTGCGTGACGGCCTGGGCCAGCCGCTGACTCTCCAGGATGCCGCTGTTCTCCCGCAGCGCCGAGATGAAGGCCTGGGCGAACACCGAGTGGTCCCCGCCCCCGCCGTCGAGCACCGGCTGCACGCCGCCTGACGTCAGCACCACCCGCGCCCGCTTGGTGGCCATGGCCTTCAGCCAGCGCAGCCGCTCCTCTTCCGACATCCCCGCGTCGAGTCGGGCGATGGCGGCGCGGGTGAGCACGCCCGAGTAGCAGCTGTCCGCCACCAGCAGGATCTGCTTGGCGGTCATGGCGTTGAGCACGTCGGTGATCTGGATCGACGAGATCCAGTTGGCCGAGGAGTTGGTCTCGGCGTCGACCGGCAGCCAGTAGCCGCGGTTGTTCACCCGATCGAGCTCGCCGTGACCGGCGTAGTAGATCAGCAGGTTGTCGCCCTCGCTGAGCTGTTCGCGCAGCTGGTTCAGGGCGGAGAGCAACTGGTAGCGGTCGGCGTTGATCAGCAGGGTGGTCTTGAAGCCGTAGCGGCCGCGCAGGATCTCGTCGACCGTGCGGGCGTCGTGGACCGCGGTCTCCAGCGCCTGCAGGTGACGGTAGGCGTTGTTGCCGATGATCAGCGCGTGGTAGCGGCCGAAGGCGAACTCGGCCGGCGAAACGCGCTCGACCCCGCCCCCGCCGCGCGGATCGGACGGCCTTGCCGCGGCCTGGTCGCGCTGGGCCTTCTCGGCCTGCAGTCGCGCAAGGTCGGTCTTCAGGGCGTCCAGCCGGGCCAGGCTGTCGGCCAGTTCCGCTTCCCGCGCCTGCAACCGGCCTTCGACCTGCGCGCGTTCCAGCGCCGAGCGACCCTGCACGCGGGCAAGTTCGCGCCGCAGCCGCTCCACCTCCGCCCGCTGCGCGTCCGCGCGCGCCTGACCGCCGACGCGCTCGGCCTCGGCAGCCTTGAGGCGCTCATCCAGCGCCGCGGCCTGGGCCCGGGCGGCCTGGACCTCGGCCTGGGCCGCGGAAACCTCGGCCACGCGGCGGGCCTCCGCGCCCTCCAGCCGGCGCTGCAGCGCGCCGGACTGCGTCTCCAGGTCGGACATCGCGGCGCGGGCCAGCCGCAGCTCGGCGTCGCGCGCCTCCACGGCGCGGCGCTGGATGTCGAGCTCGCGGCGCAGGCCCTCGAGCTGAGTCGTGTCGGAGGTACGGCGCGCCTGGGACTCGTAGGCCTGGGTGCGCAGGGCAAGCTCGCGCCGCGCCGCCTCCAGGTCCTGCAGGCCGCTCTCCACGGCCGAGCGTTCGCGCGCCAGGCGGCCCTTCAAGGCCTCCAGCTCGGCTTCCAAGCGCCGCCGTTCGCCGCGCTCGGCCTCCAGCTCGCGCTGCAACGCCTCGCGCTCGGACTTCAGCGTCTCGATCGCCTCTACGGGCACGTACGGAACCTGCGCCGCCGACAGGCCGGAGGCCCGGCGGTACCACTCGGCTGCCTTGGCCGGATCGCGCGGTACGCCCAGCCCACGTTCGTAGAGGGCGCCCAGGTTGACCTGGGCCCGGGCCGAACCCTGCTCGGCGGCGAGCTGGTACCACTGCACGGCAAGGTCCGGTTGCGCCTGACCCCCGACGCCCTTCTCGAAGATTTCGCCGAGGTTCGTCTGCGCCTCGACGTCGCCCGCCTTGGCCAGCGGCAGCCAGACGTTGACGGCGCTGGCCAGAGTCGCCCGGTCGGCGGCGGTGTACTCCCCGCCACGGACGGCGCAGCCGGCGGCGGTGATCTTCACGGCGCGACGGGCTGTGACGTAGGTGGCCCGGGCGCCGAGCCGCTGGACCCTGCCCGGCAGCAGGCAATCTACGATCAGCAGGCTCTCGGCCCTGGACGGCGCGGCGTTCGGCGCAGCAGCCGGCGCGGACGCAGCCGAGAGCGCGCCCAATCCAAGCAACGCACATGCCCCGGCGCGTATCCGGCTCGGCGCGACCAACGTCTTCCCCCGCCTGACCAAGCAGCCGAGATCAGGGATACCAGCGCTCACCGAGCACGGAAACCCGCTTTGCGCGACTGCGTGTCAGGAGGAAGTGGCGGTGACGGAGGGATTCGAACCCTCGATACCCTTTCGAGTATGACGATTTAGCAAACCGTTGCCTTCAGCCACTCGGCCACGTCACCGGCGCCGCGACGCCGGTCGGGAGTCGCGGGAGCGGGGTTCTTAGCGGAGGAAGCGGGCTCTGCCTAGCCGCTCGCGCGGGTCATCTTGACCCGCCGGGACAGGCCATGGCCTTCGCTCATGTGCCCGTCGTCCGGCGCGACGCCGGCACGGCAGGACATCGCGTCGCAGCCAGGTTCGCGCCGCCTGGCCGGCGGTCGGATCTTCAGCTCAGCCCTGGGCCAGCCACTGGCGGGCTTGGCGCTGGGCCTCGGCCACGTCTTCCGACGCCATCTCGTCGGCGATTTCCTTGCGGTAGACCTTGGCTTCCACCGAGCCGCGCATCGCGGCCAGGTTGAACAGCATGTGGGCCGAAACGTAGTCGAGCGGGGCTCCGCCCTGGCCCGTGGAATAGAGCAGTCCGAGGCGGAACAGCTCGTCACCCGTCGCGTCCGGAGTCGGCAGCGGCAGGCCATCGGACTTCATGTCGATGCTCGCCAGCATGGTCTTTGTCCTTGTCGCCGGCGAGCCCGATTTTCGAGCCCTTCACCGGCCTACGAGTGAAGAGAACCAAGCCTGCGCTGAACACATGGTTAAAGGCGCGGTTGTCATATTGTCAGGAAGCCCGGGTGGGACACCCTGCCGCACTGGCGTATCTTGTTATGCGGACGCCTCCCTCAGGCACTCTGCGGGCCTGTTGCACAAGACGGCGCACGCACGGCAAAGCTTGCCTTTCGTTCAGGGAGAGTTCAGGCAACCCCCGCCATGGTCCGGCCACGATGAAGCGCCTGCTCCTCATGATGGCCGCCGTGGCCAGCGTGATCGCCGCGACCCCGGCGGCCGTGGCGTATGCGCGCGACGACGGCCAGGGCCGCCGCGCCGAGAGCCAGGGTCGCGGCCGCGGCCCGTCCGCCGAGCGTGGCGGCGGCCGGCGGTACGAAGGCGATCGCGGCGGCGGACGCCAGTACGAGCGCGGCCGGCCCGGCGGCGAACGCCGGGTCGAGGAAGACCGCCCTCGCCCGCGCTACGAGGACGATCGGCGCGGCCGCGTGCCGGCCCTGGGCTACGGCGACGAGCGGCGAGCCCGCCGCTACGAGGACGAGCCGCCACGCTACGAGGCCCGCCCCCGCGACGACGACCGTCCCCGTTATGGGTATGACGGGGGCCCGCGACGCCCGCCCCAGGGCTTCGCCCCAGCGCCGTCGGCCCGCCGCGGCGGCTATCTGCCGCGCAGCTTCAGCGGCGAGATCGTGGACGATTACCGGCGCTACCGGCTGCGCACGCCGCCGGCGGGCTTCGCCTGGGTGCGCGTCGGCAACGGCTTTGCGCTGGTCTCCATGGCCGACGGCCAGATCTTCGACATGGTGCAGTAGGGCCTAGAGCCCCAGCTTCGCCCGCAGCAGTTGGTTGACCGTGCCGGGGTTCGCCTTGCCGCCGGTCTCCTTCATCACCTGGCCCACGAACCAGCCGATGGCCTGCGGCTTCTCCTTCACCGCGGCCGCCTGTCCGGGGTTGGCGGCGATCAGCTTGTCGACGATGGCCTCCAGGGCGCCGGTGTCGCTGACCTGCTTCAGACCCTGCTTCTCGACGATCTCGGAGGCCGAGCCCTCGCCCAGCCACATGCGCTCGAACACGTCCTTGGCGATCTTGGAGGAGATGACCCCTTCCTCGATCAGCTGGACCAGCTCGGCTATGGCGCCCGGGAAGACCGGGCTGTTCTCGATCTCGATCCCGCCCGCCGTCAGCTTGGCGGCCAGGTCGTTGGTCACCCAGTTGGCGACCAGCTTGGCGTCGCGGCCCTTGGCGGCGGCTTCGTAGTAGTCGGCCCTCGCCTGCTCGCTGATCAGCACGCCGGCGTCATAGCCCGACAGGCCATACTGCGACTGGAAGCGCGCCTTCTTGGCGTCGGGCAGCTCGGGCAGCTGGGCCTCGATGCGCTTGATCCACGCCGGATCCAGCACCAGCGGCAGCAGGTCCGGGTCCGGGAAATATCGGTAGTCGTGCGCTTCTTCCTTCGAGCGCATGGACCGCGTCTCGCCCTTGCCGGGGTCGAACAGCCGGGTCTCCTGGTCGATCTTGCCGCCGTCCTCCAGGATCTCGATCTGGCGGCGGGCTTCGTACTCGATCGCCTGCTGGATGAAGCGGAACGAGTTGACGTTCTTGATCTCGCAGCGCGTGCCCAGGTGGCTGAAGTCGCCGGTCTCGCGGTACTTCTCGTAGGCGCCGGGGCGGCAGACCGAGACGTTCACGTCGGCGCGCAGGTTGCCTTTCTCCATGTCGCCGTCGCACGAGCCCAGGTAGATCAGGATGGTGCGGAGCTTCTTCACGTAGGCGGCCGCCTCCTCCGACGAGCGCATGTCGGGCTTCGACACGATCTCCATCAGGGCGGTGCCCGCGCGGTTCAGGTCGACGTAGGTGGCGTTGGGATCCTGGTCGTGCAGGCTCTTGCCGGCGTCCTGCTCCAGGTGGAGCCGCTCGATGCGCACGGTGAAGGTCGAGCCGTCGTCGCGCTCGACGATCACCTCGCCCTCGCCCACGATCGGGTGCTGGTACTGGCTGATCTGATAGCCCTGCGGCAGGTCGGGGTAGAAATAGTTCTTCCGGTCGAACCGCGACCACTCGTTGATCTGCGCCTTCAGGCCCAGGCCGGTCTTGACCGCCTGCTCCACGCAGTGGCGGTTGATGACCGGCAGCATGCCGGGCATGGCCGCGTCCACCAGGCTGACCTGAGCGTTGGGACCCGCGCCGAAACCCACGGCCGCCCCCGAGAACAACTTGGCGTTGGAGGCCACCTGGGCATGCACCTCCAGGCCGAGGACGATCTCCCACGGACCGGTGCGGCCCTGGATCAGCTTGCTGTTCGTATCGCTCATGCGCGGGTGTTACCGAACACGGGCGGAATCTGCCAGCGCGCGCACATGCCCTCTTGCGCTTTTCGCTCGAATTGGACTCAACCTTGCGCGCGTCTTAACGGCGCTAAGACCGGGGAAATAAGGAACACCCATATGAAGAGCATCGCCCTCGCCGCCGCGTTCGCCATGGCTGCGACCGCGCCGGCCATCGCGCAGGAGCACAAGGATCACGCCCCGGCTGCCGCGCCTGCGGCCGCGCCTGCCGCCGCGCCGGAGGCTGCGCCCGCCGCCGCGCCGGAGGCTGCGCCCGCCTCGGGCAAGCTGTCGGTCGAGACCACGCCGATCAGCGAGATCATCAAGAACGAGAAGGCCAAGGCCGCGCTCGAGAAGGCCCTGCCGCCGATCAGCCAGTTCTATGACCAGATCGCGACCATGACGCTCAGCCAGGTCGCCCCCATGAGCCAGGGCGCCATCGACGACGCCAAGCTCAAGGAAATCCAGGCCGAGTTCGACAAGCTCTAGGACTTGTGCGGCCGCCCGCTACGGCGCGGCGGCCGCGGCTTCCTGCGGGACGGGTTCGGCCAGCATCGGCGCCACCAGGGCCTCGAGGCTCGCCGCCGTGAACGCGCCCGCCTTGGCGTAGCGCACGACGCCCGCCCTATCGATCACATAGTTCGTGGGCACGGCCCCCTTGATCGTGCCGTAGCCGCTTCCCTTCAGCTTCTCGACCAGCGGGAACTTCAGCGTGTCGGCCAGGAAGCGGAGCCGGTGATAGGGCACGTTCTTGTCGAGCGTGACCGCATAGACCGCCAGCGGCGCCCCGCGGTGGCGGCGCACGAAGCGGTCGATTTCGGGGATCTCGTTGCGGCACGGCGCGCACCAGGTCGCCCAGTAATTCAGGATCACGACCTTGCCGCGCAGGCTCTCGAACGGGACCTGCTCGCCCTCGTAGGTCACGATCACGAACTTCGGCGCGGGCTTGCCCACCTTGGCGGCATGGGCCGGCCCCGCCGCCAGCAGCAGCGCGAGCGCCAGCGCGCCGCTTCGCAGAATGGACAAAGGCGCCCCCCGGAGACTTCAAGCCGAGGCTGCAGAGGGCCCCGGCTCAAGTCAAGCTTGCGGGGACGCTACCACCACTTCGCGGGCTTGCCGCGGAAGTCGGCGGCCTTCTCGATGGCCGAGCCAAGCGAGAACAGCGTGCCCTCGTCGAGGTTGCGGCCGATGAGCTGCAGGCCCAGCGGCAGGCCCTGGGCGTCGACGCCAGCCGGGACGCTCATGCCCGGCAGGCCGGCCAGGTTCACCGTCACCGTGAAGATGTCGTTCAGGTACATCGCCACCGGGTCGTCGGACTTCTCGCCCAGGGCGAAGGCGGCCGAAGGCGCGGTCGGCGTCAGCAGCGCGTCCACCTTCTCCCAGGCCTGGTCGAAGTCGTCGGCGATGCGCTTCCGCACCTTCAGCGCCTTCAGGTAGTAGGCGTCGTAGTAGCCCGCCGAGAGCACGTAGGTGCCGATCAGGATCCGGCGCTTAACCTCGGCGCCGAAGCCCTCGGCGCGGGTGTTCTCGTAGGTCTCGGTCAGGTTGGCGCCGTCGACGCGCAGGCCGTAGCGCATGCCGTCGTAGCGGGCGAGGTTCGACGAGGCCTCGGCCGGCGCGATGATGTAATAAGCCGGCAGCGCGTACTTGGTGTGCGGCAGGCTGACCTCCACGATCTCGCAGCCGGCCTCCTTCAGCCAGGCTATCCCCTGCTCCCAGAGGGCATCGATCTCGGCGGGCATGCCGTCGACGCGGTACTCCTTCGGGATCCCCACGCGCAGGCCCTTCACCGACTTGCCGCAGAAGCTGGGGAAGTCCGGGACCTCGACCGGCAGGCTGGTGGAGTCCTTCGGGTCGTGGCCCGACATGGACTTCAAGAGGATCGCGGCGTCCTCGACCGAGCGGGCCATCGGGCCGGCCTGGTCCAGCGACGAGGCGAAGGCGACGATGCCCCAGCGCGAACAGCGGCCGTAGGTGGGCTTGATGCCGACCGTGCCGGTGAACGCCGCAGGCTGGCGGATCGAGCCGCCGGTGTCGGTGGCCGTGGCCCCCAGGCACAGATCGGCGGCGACGGCGGCGGCTGAGCCACCCGAGGAGCCGCCGGGCGTGAGGTTGACGTTCGCGCCCTTCACCCGCCACGGGTTCGCCACCGGCCCCCAGGCGGAGGTCTCGTTGGACGAACCCATCGCGAACTCGTCCATGTTGAGCTTGCCCAGCATGACGGCGCCGTCGCGCCAGAGCTGGGACGTGACGGTGCTCTCGTAGGCGGGCTTGAAGCCGCGCAGGATCTTCGAGCCCGCGGTCGACTGCACGCCTTCGGTGCAGAACAGGTCCTTGACCCCCAGCGGCGCGCCTTCCAGCGGCCCGGCCGCCCCCTTTGCGCGGCGCGCGTCGGCCGCCTTGGCCATCTCGAGGGCCTTGTGCGGCGTCTCGACCACGAAGGCGTTCAGCGGCCGCGACGCTTCGATGGCCTTGAGGTGCGCGCTCGTGATCTCCTCGGACGAGAAGTCGCCCTTGGCCATGCCGTCGAGGGCGGCCTTCAGCGTGAGCCCGGTGAGTTCGGACATGGCTATTCCACCACCTTCGGCACGATGAAGAAGTCCTTCGCCGCCTTGGGCGCATTACCCAGCACCCTGGCCGGGTCGCCGCCATCGGTGACGACGTCGTCACGCATCGGCAGCGTGGTGTGCACCGACGTGGTCATGGGCTCGACGCCGTCGGTGTCGACCTCGTTGAGCTGCTCGATCCAGTTCAGGATGCCGGAGAGCTCCCTGGCCAGTGGCTCCAGCTTCTCTTCGGGCTCGGCGATGCGCGCCAGCCTCGCGACCTTCCGGACGGTCGCGGCGTCGATGGCCATTGGGGCCTCCTAGAATTAGAGGCCGTGGGTTAGCCGCGGCAGGGGTCCTTTTGCAAGCGATCCCCGTCGCGAGCCACGATCAGGCCGCCGATCGGGCCTCCTCGCCCTCTCCTGTAGCCAGCCAGTGGGCGCATTCGGCCCCCAGCTCGGCTAACGCCTTCGCCTCGTAGCGTGCGCAGTCCTCCGCCGTGAGGACGTCGCGCCAGCGCCCGTTGACGCCCTTGTTGATAAAGGTGGTCGCGCCGCCTTCGAAGATCGCGCCGCCCAGCGGGGCCACGTTGGCGGCGTTGCGTTTCATGTAGTCGAACGAGCAGTGCTCGAGGATCGTCGGCCACTTGTCCTCGGGGATGTCGCACTCCAGGAAGGCGGCGATCCGCCGGATCTCGCCCTCAGGATCGGCCTTCAGCGCGTTGAAGTGCACCAGCTCGACGTTCGGCAGGTCGCGGTACGCCCACCAGGTGGCAATGTTCTCCCAGTAGGACCAGAACGGCTGCCCGTCGTTCTCCAGCCAATGCAGGAAGTAGCGGCGAATGTCCGGGTCGGGCCGCGGCATGGGCGGGCCTACGCGGCCGGGCGTCTCGTTCAGGAGCTGATACCAGAGCTCGTTGCCGTTCGAGTGGTGGTTGTAGAGGCTCCAGACCACGTCCCGGCCGTCACGCGCGACATAGAGGTACTTGGCCTTCGGCGAGAAGGTCAGGGCGTCCAGCGGCAGGTGGGTCTTGACGATCCGGCGATGGGTCTGGGCCTCGAGCTGCTCCAGCGTGTCCGGCGGCATCACGCGCAGGTCCAGCCAGGGCGATAGCGCGTGGATCGCCACGTCCTCGGCGCCGCCGAACACGAGTTGGCCCACGATCTGCTGGGTCCAGGTCGTGCCCGACTTGGCGTAGGTGGCCACGATCACGTCGTCGTCTCGGAACCGGAAACGGTCCCAGATCGTGGAGTCCATGTGGTTGTTGTGCAGCTCGCGGGCCTTCACGGGCCAGGCGATGGGGGCGTCCGCCAACGGCTTGCTCCTTCGTTTCGAGGCCGCAGCTGATACGGCCAGCCGGCGTGGCGCTACAATGTGCGAGTTCGCCGAACCGTTGTGCGGAATTGCTGCTATGAGCCGGCGATGCCCGTCGTCGATCTCCTCGAGCTGCCCGCCCTCCTGCCCCGCTACGCCGCCGTGGTGGGACTGGACCTGGGTGAGAAGACGATCGGGGTCGCCGTGTCGGACGCCGGCCGCTCAATCGCGAGCCCGCTGGGCCTGATCCGCAAGACCAAGTTCACCGACGATCTGGCCGCGCTCGTACGGATGATGGAGAGCCGCGAGGCCCAGGCCATCGTCATCGGCCTTCCCGTCAACATGGACGGCACCGAGGGGCCGCGCGCGCAGTCCTGCCGCGCGTTCGCTCGCAACGTCCTGCGCGTGAAGGACCTGCCGATCGCCTTCTGGGACGAGCGGATGTCGTCCATGGCCGTCAACCGCATGCTGATCGACGAAGCCGACACCACCCGCGCCCGCCGCGCCGAGGTGGTCGACAAGGCCGCCGCCGCGTGGATCCTGCAGGGCGCACTGGACCGCCTAAGGAATGGCTAGCGTCGACTGACGGCCGTGTGCGCACTCACGAAATAACCACACCAAATCACGTGGAATTGGTCGCGGCGCCCTCCTACCCATCGAGAAAGAGGCGTAGAATAACAAAGCGGCTGCTGAGTAAAAGGCCGCTGCAGCCGCGTTCGAGGTCCTGTTCGGCCTTTCGTGAGGACGCCTGCTATGAGAACTCCGAACTTGCACTTGCCGCGGTTTTCGCGGCCGCATCTTGCGGAGGCTCGCCTTGACCCGCTTCCGCGCGCCACCCGCTTCTCTCTGTGGGGACGGCCCATTGGCCGGCTCGATATCCTGGCCCTGGTGCTGGCCGTGACCCTTGCGGCGGCGGTCGCCGTGGCGTTCTGGGCGCAGGGCTAGGCGGGCTAGAGCCCGCCCGCGAACAGGTCCGGCTTGCCGATCTGGACGCCCTTGTGGCGCAGGATCCCGTACGCCGTTGAAAGGTGGAAATAGAAGTTGGTGGTGGCGAAGCCCGTCAGCCACTGGCCGGCCGGCAGCGTGGGCTCCATCATGCCGAGGTTGAACGTCACGGGCGCGGCGTCGCGGCCCGCGAACTGCTCGGCCTTGAGGCCAGCCAGATAGGCCTTCGCGTTGGCGATCTCGGCCCGGTAGCCCGCGAGGTCCAGGTCCTCGGGGATGTTCTCCGGAACCGGCAGCCCCGCCGCCCGCGCCGGCCACTGCTTGGAGAAGTTGGTCACCACGATCGTCTGGAAGCTCAGCGGGTTCATGTCGTCGATCAGCCGCCAGTCCAGCATCTCGGCCTCGGAGACCCCCTTCGAGGCGGCGAACTCGGCGCCCTTGGCGAGCAGGTGGTCCAGGGTGGTCAGGCCCTTGGAATAGAGATCGACGAAGGTGAAAAGGCAGACGGTCACGGTTTCCCCCGGTGATGCTTGTCGACGATGTAGGGATGCGCCGACCCGTCGCGCAACGCGGGTCCTGCAGGAAGTTGGGGATCAGCCGTTGCGGTCCCTTCCCATTCGCGGCCGGGTCACCTAAACGGGCGCTTTAATGACCGGCGCCCCTCCTGGCCTGAACGAGGTCCTGCAAAGGACCTTCTCCTTCCCCAAACGCCATTTCCTGTCCGCCACCGACCTCAACGAGGTGGAGGTGGCGAACCTGCTGGACCTGGCCGACGGCTTCGTCAGCCTCAACAGGCAGACCGCGAAGAAGCTCGACCTGCTCAAGGGTCGGACGCTGATGAACCTGTTCTTCGAGAACTCGACGCGGACGCAGAGCTCTTTCGAGCTGGCCGGCAAGCGGCTGGGCGCCGACGTGGTCAACATGAGCCCGCGCTCGTCCTCGATCTCCAAGGGCGAGACCCTGATCGACACGGCGGTGACGCTGAACGCGATGCAGCCCGACCTGCTGGTCGTGCGCCATTCGTCCTCGGGCGCCGCCTCGCTGCTGTCGCAGAAGGTGGGTTGCTCGGTTATCAACGCCGGCGACGGCCAGCACGAGCATCCGACCCAGGCGCTCCTGGACGCGCTCTCGATGCGCCGCGCGTTCGGCCACATCGCGGGCTTGAGCGTCGCCATCTGCGGCGACGTCATGCACAGCCGCGTGGCGCGCTCGAACATCGCCATGCTGCAAATGCTGGGCGCCAACGTCCGCCTGGTCGGTCCGCCGACCCTGATCCCCTCGGCCGCCGACCGCTGGAACGTTGAGGTCTTCCACGACCTGCGAAAGGGCATCGCCGGCTGCGACGTGGTGATGATGCTGCGCCTGCAGCTGGAGCGGATGGACGGGGTGATGGCGCCTTCGCAGCGCGAGTACTTCCGGTTCTTCGGCCTGGACCGCGAGAAGCTGGCGCTGGCTGCGCCGCACGTGCGGGTGATGCACCCGGGCCCGATGAACCGCGGGGTGGAGATCGACTCCGACGTCGCCGACGACCTGTCGGTCAGCCTGATCCAGGACCAGGTGGAGATGGGCGTCGCCGCGCGCATGGCCGTGCTGACCTCGCTGGCGGCCCGCCTGGAGAACGAGCGTTGAGGCCCATCGCGATTACCAACGCCCGCCTCGTCGACCCGGCGTCGGGCTACGACGGCCCGGGCGGCGTCATCGTCACCGAAGGCGTCATCGCCGACGTCGCCCGCGGCGGCGGCCTCGGGAAACTCTCCTCCGACGTGGAGGTGATCGACGCCGGCGGCGCGCTGCTGGTCCCCGGCCTGGTCGACATCCGGGTGAAGACGGGCGAGCCCGGCTTCGAGCCGAAGGAGACGCTGAAGTCCGCCGCCCAGGCCGCGGCGGCCGGCGGCGTCACCACCATGGTCCTGCAGCCCGACACGCATCCGGTGATGGACGAGCCGGCCGTCGTGGACTTCGTGCTGCGCCGCGCCCGCGACATCGAGCTGGTCAACGTCTATCCCGCCGGCGCCGCCACCAAGGGCTGCGCGGGCGAGCGGATGGCCGAGATCGGCCTGATGCACGAGGCGGGCTGCCTCTATGTGACCGACGCCGACCGCCCGATCGTCGATTCCAAGCTGCTGCGCCGGGTGCTGAGCTACGCCAAGTCGTTCGGCGTGCCGGTGGCGCACCGGCCGGCCGACCCCTGGCTGTCGACGGGCGCCGCCGCGAGCGAGGGCGAGTTCGCCGCGCGCATGGGCCTGCCGTCGGTTCCGGCCGTCGCCGAGCGGATCATGCTGGAGCGCGACCTCGCGCTGGTGGAGCTGACCGGCGCGCCGTTCATCGTCGACCAGGTGACCACGGCCGGGGCGCTGGAGAGCCTGAGGCGCGGGCTGGACCGCGGCCTCCCGGTGACGGCGACCACGTCGATCAACCACCTGTCGTTCAACGAGATCGACATCGGCGACTACCGCACCTTCTGCAAGCTGGACCCGCCGCTGCGCAGCGAGGACGACCGCCAGGCGGTGATCGAGGCGGTGGCCTCGGGCCTGATCCAGGTGATCGTGTCCGCACACGCCCCGGCCCCGGCCGAGGACAAGCGGCTGCCCTACGACGAGGCGGCCCCGGGCGCGGTGGGGCTGCAGACCCTGCTGCCCGCCCTGTTGGCCTTCCACCACGATGGCCAGATCCCGCTGATCGACCTGATCCGCACGGTCACCGTGGCCCCGGCGACGCTGCTGGGCCTGGCGGCCGGGCGGATCGCCAAGGGCGCGCCGGCCGACCTGGTGCTCTGCGACCTCAACGCCCCCGTCGTCATCGATGCCGACAAGCTGCTCTCGAAGTCTAAGAACTCGCCCTTCGACGGCCGGCGGCTGCAGGGCAAGGTGCTGCGGACGATCGTCGACGGCCGGACGGTCTACGCGGGCTGACAGCCCCGGACTGCGGCCTGGAGCCTAGCTCCCGGTCGGCACGACGCTCGCCTTTTCCACCATGAGCAGGACCACCCGGCCGCGGGCGTGGGGGAAGTGCATGACACCGCGCGGCACGGTGAAGCCCTGGTGCGGGCCGAGGCTGACGATGCGGTCCTCGAGCTCGATGTCGAGGCGGCCCTCCAGCACGAAGAAGAACTCGTCCTCCTCGTCGTGCTTGTGCCAGTGGAAGTCGCCCTCCAGTACGCCCAGGCGTACGACGGCGTCATTCACCTCGGTCAGGGTGCGGTTCCACCAGGGCTGCGTCGCCGCGGCGATCGCGCCCACGTCGATGTGGGTCGCCTGCGGGAACATGACATCGGTCTCGATGTCGTAGCGGGCTTCGGTCGTGGCCATCGGGCGCCTCCTGGTCACCCTGAAACCTGGGCGTTCCGGCCCGCGCCGCAAGAGCCAGTTCCCGCCTCTCGGCGCCTCGCCCTAGAACTCCAGCCACTCCCCCTGCCCTCGGCCGCCCACCGCGGCGCGGAGCGTCTTCTGCAGGCCGTGGGCGTCCTGGCGCGCGGGCGCAGGCCTGGTCTGCGACTCGTCGCCGAACTCGAACTGCGACATCAGCTCGCCCAGCTCGATGGCCTCACGCTTGAGCTGGGCCGCCGCGGCCGTCGCCTGGCCTACCATGGCGGCGTTCTGCTGGGTGACGCTGTCCATCTGGTTCACGGCGCTGTTCACCTCGCCCAGGCCGGTCGACTGCTCGCGTGCGGACTGGGCGATCTCGGAGACGAGGCCGTCGATGCTGGCCACCCGCTCGACGATGGCGTTCAGCGCCTTGCCGGTCTCGCCGACCAGGCCCACGCCGCGGTCCACCTGCTGCGACGAGGCCGAGATCAGCGCCTTGATCTCCTTGGCCGCTTCCGCCGAGCGCTGGGCGAGTGCACGTACCTCGGAGGCCACGACCGCGAACCCCTTGCCTGCGTCGCCCGCCCGGGCCGCTTCGACGCCGGCGTTCAGGGCCAGCAGGTTGGTCTGGAAGGCGATCTCGTCGATCACGCCGATGATCGAGGAGATCTTGCCGGCGCTCTGCTGGATGTCGTGGATCGCGTTCACGGCCTCGCGGACCACGCCGCCCGACCGCTCGGCCTCGCCGCGGGCGTCGGACGCCACCTCGAACGCCTCCTGGGCGCCGGTCGAGCTGCGCTTCACGGTCGCGGTGATCTGGTCCAGCGCCGCGGCGGTCTCCTCCAGGCTCGCGGCCTGCTGCTCGGTGCGGCGCGAAAGGTCGTCGGCCGCCGAGGCGATCTCGTCGGCGCCGTTGCGGATCACCTGGGTGGTGGAGCGCACGGCGCCCATCACCGCTCGCAGGCTGGAGGCGGCGCTGTTGAAGTCGTCGCGGATCCGCGAATACGCGCCCTTGAGGTCGGCGTCGATCGAGACGGTGAGGTCGCCCTTCGCCAGGCGGCTCAGGCCTTCGGCAAGCGCGTCGACCACCTGGGCCTGGGCCTTTTCGGTGGCCTCGCGCTCTTCGTCGCGGCGGAAGCGCTCCTGCTCGGCGGCGCTGATGTCGGTGGCGAACTTCACCACCCGGACCGGCCGGCCGGACTCGTCGAGGATCGGGTTGTAGGAGGTCTGCAGCCACACGGGACGTCCGTCCTTGGCCACGCGGCGGAACTTGCGCGCGATGAACTCGCCGCGGCCCAACGCCTTCCAGAACTCGCGGTAGTCCTCCGTCTGGACGGCCTTCGGCTCGACGAAGATCGAGTGGTGGCGGCCGACGATCTCGGCTTCCCTATATCCCATGGTCTCGAGGAACTTCGGGTTGGCGCGCACGATCGTGCCGTCCAGCTCGAACTCGATCACCGCCATCGTGCGGTGGACCGCGGCGAGCATCGCCTGCAGGTCATGGAACTCGGTCGCGTCGGCCACCTTCTTCCTGCCAGCGCGCGCAAACAACTTCATAGCTTCCCCTCGAACGCCCCCGGCTGCCGTTTCGGAGCGCACCGAACTGTCGAACGCAAACTTGCCCGAGAAACTTAACCATCCCTGAAATCTGGGAACGCCGCCGATCCAGCGGCCGCTCATCCCGCCTCAAGCCGCCGCGAGAGCCTCCTGCGGCAACAGGGCCCGCACGCTCAGGCGGCCGAGGATTCGGCCTTCGAGAGGGATCAGGGCGTCGACGAACACCTCGTCATCCACACTGCCCTCGTAGCGCGGCGGCGGCTGCAACTGCGCGAGGTCCAGCATCATGGTCTCCTGCACGGCGTCCACGAGCAGGCCCGCCGGGCGGTCCTCGTTGTGAACGACCACGATGACGTGGCGCCCCGTGACCTCGGTGACGCCCAGGCCCAGCCGCGCGCGCAGGTCCAGCACTGGCATGACGGCGCCCCGCAGGTTGATCACGCCCAGCACGTAGTCCGGGGCCTGCGGCAGCGGCGTCGAGGCGGTGAAGCCGCGGATCTCCCGCACCGAGCCGATGTCGATGCAGAAGGCGTGACCCGCCACTTCCAGGAGAATGATCTCCATCCTCCCTGCGGCGAGGTGCGAGGGCGACATCAGAATTCGTCCCAGTCGCCTGCCCCGCGACCGCCGACGGCGACGCGCAGCTGCCGCTGCAGGCCGGGTGCGTCGTTGCGAGGCCGTTCGGTCCGCGAGGCGCCCCGCCGGGTTTGCGCCGGCTGGCCGACTTCGAAGCGCCCCACCAGCCCGTCCAGTTCGAGGGCTTCACGCTTCAGCTGGGCGGCGGCGGCCGTGGCCTCCTCGACCATCGCGGCGTTCTGCTGGGTGACGCTGTCCATCTGGTTCACGGCCGAGTTCACCTGGCCGAGACCGGTCGCCTGCTCCTGCGCCGACTGGGCGATCTCCGACACCAGACTGTCGATGCTGGTGACGCGTTCGACGATCGCGCCCAGGGCCTTGCCGGTATCGGTGACGAGGCGCACGCCGCGCTCGACCTGCGCGCTCGACGCCGAGATCAGCGCCTTGATCTCCTTGGCCGCTTCCGCGGAGCGCTGCGCCAGGGCCCGGACTTCCGAGGCCACGACCGCGAAGCCCTTGCCGGCGTCGCCCGCACGCGCCGCTTCGACGCCGGCGTTCAGGGCCAGCAGGTTGGTCTGGAAGGCGATCTCGTCGATCACGCCGATGATGTTCGTGATCTGCGCCGAACTCTGCTGGATGTCGTGGATGGCCGAGACCGCCTCACGGACCACCTCGCCCGACCGCTCAGCCTCGGAACGCGCGCCGGACGCCACGTCGGATGCTTCGCGAGCCCCCTCGGCGCTGCGCTTCACGGTCGCGGTGATTTCGTCGAGCGCCGCGGCGGTCTCCTCGAGGCTGGCCGCCTGCTGCTCGGTGCGGCGGGACAGATCGTCGGAGGCCGACGAGATCTCGTCGGCGCCGCCCCGGATGGCGCCCGTGGTCTGCAGCACCGACCCCAGGGTGGATCGGAGGCTGGACGTGGCGCTGTTGAAGTCCTCACGGATGCGGGCGTAGGCGCCGTGGAACTCCGCCGAGATCGTGGTGGTGAGGTCGCCTTCGGAAAGGCCCTTCAGACCGGTCGCCAGCGCTGTCACGACGTGGTTCTGCTCGCGCTCGGTCGTGGCGCGCTCGGCGTCGTTGCGGGCCCGCTCGTGTTCGGCGGCCGTGATGTCGGTCGCGAACTTCACCACCCGCACGGGCTTGCCGCTCTCGTCCAGGACGGGGTTGTAGGACGCCTGGATCCAGACCTCGGCCCCGCCCTTGCCCAGTCGGCGGAACTTGGCGGCGACGAATTCGCCCCGGTTCAGCGTCTGCCAGAAGTCGCGATAGGCGGTGCTGGACGCTTCCTGCGGATCCACGAACATGGCGTGACGGCGCCCGATCACCTCGGATTCCGTATAGCCCAGGGTGTCGAGGAAGTTCTTGTTGGCGCGCACGATCGTGCCGTCCAGCTCGAACTCGATCACGGCCTGCGACCGCTCGATCGCCGCGACCATGCCCTCGAGTCCGCGCACATAGGCCCGGTCGGCCTTCTTCGCGCCAGACGCGCCCGCAAACAATTTCATGTTTCTCCCTCGATCTCGACCGCCCGCGGCGCGCGAGCGGATCACGGTGTTCCGCGAATGAGGTTAACGTCGGGGCGCCCTAACGAGATCTGAATCCGCGAGAAGAACGCTCGTTCAAGACTGCGAATATCCCGGTTTTATCTACATTCGAGCCGTTTTGTCGCAGGCGCCTCGGCACAAACCAAGATATCGCAGGCCACTATACTGCAACCGCAGGTGTCCCAGGGGTTCGGTCAACCGTCTGGCGCGCAGCTTCGGCGTGTCGGAGGACAGTTCCCCAAATGTTCCTGATAGGCTAGGTATGGCCCCGGATAGGGAGGGTTCATGTCCGAAGTACTCAGCCCCGCGTGGATCGGCGCGGCCCTGGTCGGCGGCTATCTCTTGGGATCGATCCCGTTCGGCGTCATCGCCACGAAGCTGGGCGGCGCGGGCGACCTGCGCACGATCGGCTCGGGCAACATCGGAGCCACCAACGTGCTGCGCACGGGCCGCCGCGACCTGGCGCTGATCACCCTGCTGGGCGACGGCGGAAAGGGCGCGCTGGCGGTGCTCCTGGCGTGGCTGGCCACGCGCGACGGCACGGTCGAGCAACAGGCGGTGCTCACGTCGCTCGCGGCGGGCGCGGCCTTCCTGGGCCATCTGTTTCCCGTCTGGCTGAGGTTCAAGGGCGGCAAGGGCGTGGCGACCTTCCTGGGCACCATGCTGGCGGCGGCATGGCCCGTGGGCCTGCTCGCCGCGGCGACCTGGCTGGTCGTGGCCTTCCTGTTCCGGATCTCGTCGCTGGCGGCGCTGGTGGCGGTGGCGCTCGCGCCCGCGGTGGCGCTGCTGCTGGGCCGGCCACACGCCATCGCGCTGCTCGCACTCTTCATGGCGCTTCTCGTCTATATCCGGCACGCCGAGAACATCCGCCGGCTTGTGAAGGGCGAGGAGCCGCGGATCGGCGGCAAGAAGGCCCAAGAGGGCGCGCAGGTTTGATCCGCGAGCTCTCGGCCGCCGAGCGGCGCGACTGGCTCAGGCTGGCGCGCACGGAGAACGTCGGCGCTGTCACCTTCGACCAGTTGATCGGGCGCTTCGGCGAGGCCTCGCTGGCGCTCGCCGCCCTGCCCGACCTCGCCCGGCGCGGCGGCCGCAGCGGCCTGCGGGTGGCAAGCGTGGCGCAGGCCGAGCAGGAGCTGACCGACGGCGCGGCCCTCGGCGCGCGCCTCATCGCGTCGTGCGAGCCTGACTTCCCGCAGGCGCTGGCGGCGCTGGATCCACCGCCGCCGGTGATCTGGACCCGCGGCGACGTCCGCCTCCTCGACCGCCGCACGGTCGCCATCGTCGGCGCGCGGGTCGCGTCGGCCGCCGGCCAGCGTTTCGCCCGCGGACTCGCCGCCGAGCTGGGCGCAGCCGGCCACGCCATCGTCTCGGGCATGGCCCGCGGCATCGACGCGGCCGCCCACGAGGGCTCGCTGCCCACGGGGACGGTCGCCGTGCTCGCCGGGGGCATCGACGACGTCTACCCGCCCGAGCACCGCGGTCTCTACGAGCGCATCGTCGAGACCGGCTGCGTTGTCTCGGAGAGCGAACCCGGCCGCACCGCCGTCGCCCGCGACTTCCCGCGCCGCAACCGCATCATCGCCGGCCTCTCGCGCGCCGTCGTCGTGGTGGAAGCCGAATTCCGCTCCGGCTCCCTGATCACCGCCCGCCTCGCCAACGAACAGGGCCGCGAGGTGTTGGCCGTCCCGGGCTCGCCGCTCGATCCGCGCGCCAAGGGAACCAACGACCTGATCCGCCAGGGCGCCGCCATCTGCGAGGGCGCAGACGACGTGCTGCGGGCGCTGGAGGGACTCACGGGCTTCAGTGAGCCCGACCGGCCGGTGTTCCGCCCCGCACCCTGCGCCGAACCGGACGACACCCTGCGTAATCGCTTGGACGACCTCCTCTCCCCAACGCCGGTCTCCCGTGACGAACTGGTCCGCGCCGCGGGCGCGCCGGCCCCGCTTGTGCTGGCCGCCCTGACCGAGCTGGCGCTCGCCGGACGCGCCGAACTGCTGCCGGGCGGAATGGTCGCGAAGTCATGAGCCCCTATGGGGCTCTCTCGCCCTGTGCGAATCCGGGCCGTTGACAGTGTGTGGGGAGCACGCCCACCTTCCGCGCTCTTTTGGGACAGACACACCTTTAAATGAACGTCGTCATCGTCGAGAGCCCGGCCAAGGCCAAGACCATCAACAAGTACCTGGGCTCTGACTACAAGGTGCTCGCCTCATACGGCCACGTCCGCGACCTCCCCGCGAAGGACGGTTCGGTGCGCCCCGACGAGGACTTCGAGATGTCGTGGGAGGTGGACGGCAAGGCCGCCAAGCGCCTTGCCGAGATCGCCGACGCGGCCAAGGGCGCCGACCGCCTGATCCTCGCCACCGACCCCGACCGCGAAGGCGAGGCGATCAGCTGGCACGTGCTGGAGGTGCTGCAGAAGAAGCGGGCGCTGAAGGGCGCCCACGTGCAGCGGGTCGTCTTCAACGCCATCACCAAGGCCGCCGTCACCGAGGCGATGGCCAATCCGCGCGACCTCGACATGGAGTTGGTCGAGGCCTACCTCGCCCGCCGCGCGCTGGACTATCTGGTGGGCTTCACCCTCTCGCCGATCCTCTGGCGCAAGCTGCCGGGCTCGCGCTCGGCCGGCCGGGTGCAGTCGGTGGCGCTGCGCATCATCGTCGACCGCGAGCTCGAGATCGAGCGGTTCAGGACCCAGGAGTACTGGACGGTCGAGGCAGACGTCGCCGCCGGCGGCGACCCCTTCACGGCGCGCCTCGTGAAGCATGAGGGCAAGCGGCTCACCAAGTTCGACCTGGCCAACGAGACCAGCGCCTTCGCCGCCCGCGACGCGGTCAAGGCCGGGGCGTTCAAGGTCACCAGCGTCGAGCGGAAGCCCGGTCGCCGCTCGCCGCCGCCGCCCTTCACCACCTCGACCCTGCAGCAGGAAGCCGCCCGCAAGCTGGGCTTCAACGCGCAGCGCACGATGCAGGCCGCCCAGAAGCTCTACGAGGGCATCGACATCGGCGGCGAGACGGTGGGCCTGATCACCTATATGCGGACCGACGGCGTGCAGACCGCGCCCGAGGCGCTGGACGAGGCCCGCGTCGTGATCAACGGCCTCTACGGCAAGGAGTACGTGCCGGAGAAGGCGCGCATCTACTCGACCAAGGCGAAGAACGCCCAGGAGGCCCACGAGGCCATCCGCCCCACCAGCCTCGGCCGCAACCCCGGCAAGCTGCGCCTGGAGGGCGACCTCGGCCGGCTCTACGAGCTGATCTGGAAGCGCATGATCGCCTCGCAAATGGAAGCGGCGCGGATCGAGGACACCAACATCAACCTCGACAGCGCCGACGGCCAGACGGGCCTGCGCGCCACCGGCCGGGTGGTGACCTTCCCGGGCTACCTCGCGGTCTACGAAGAAGGCAAGGACGACCCGGAGGACGAAGAGTCCGGCCGCCTGCCGCAGGTGGCCGATGGCGCCGCGGCCAATGTCCGGGCCGCCAAGGCCGACCAGCACTTCACCGAACCGCCGCCGCGCTATTCCGAGGCCAGCCTCGTGAAGAAGATGGAGGAGCTCGGCATCGGGCGGCCCTCCACCTACGCCTCGATCCTGACGGTGCTGCGCGACCGCGCCTATGTCCGCATGGAGAAGCAGCGGTTCGTGCCCGAGGACAAGGGCCGGCTGCTGTGCGCCTTCCTCGAGGAGTTCTTCGGCCGCTACGTGGAGTACGACTTCACCGCGAGCCTGGAGGAACGCCTCGACCTGGTCTCGGCCGGCGACCTCGACTGGAAGGTGCTGCTGCGAGAGTTCTGGGCCGACTTCAACGCCAAGATCGGCGAGATGGGCGAGCTGCGGATGAGCGACGTGCTCACCGCGCTCGACGCCACGCTCGGCCCGCACCTGTTCCCCGAGAAGCCCGACGGCTCCGACCCGCGCGCCTGCCCGGTCTGCAACTCGGGCCGCATGGGGCTGAAGTCCAGCCGCTTCGGACCGTTCCTGGGCTGCTCCAACTACCCCGAGTGCCGCCACACCCGCCCGCTCACCGTCGAGAACGGCGAGGACGCGCAGGAGAGCGGCGACCGCGAACTGGGGGTCGATCCCGTCACCGGCGAGACCGTCTACCTGAAGTCCGGCCGCTTCGGGCCTTACGTGCAGCTCGGTGAAGGCGAGAAGCCCAAGCGGTCCAGCCTGCCCAAGGGCTGGAGCGCGCCCGACATGGACCTGGAAAAGGCGCTGCGCCTGCTTCGACTGCCGCGAGAGGTCGGGAACCATCCGGAGGACGGCAAGCCGATCCTGGCCGGCATCGGCAAGTTCGGACCCTTCGTGCTGCACGATGGGACCTACGCCAATCTGTCCTCGGTCGA
>NZ_DASWTE010000060.1:0-3462 GCF_036402295.1 Phenylobacterium sp. | reverse complement strand
GCCCCTCTCGGGGCTCCGCTATCGGTGGCTTCTCGGCGGCGGCCATGAGGGTGAACGCGGTCCTACTGAGATCAGACGTGCATGATCTCTTGTTCTTTGGTTTTCAAGGCTTCGTCCACGCGCTTGATGGCTTCGTCGGTGATCTTCTGCACCTCCGTCTCCATGCGCTTCTCCTCGTCCTGGCTGATGACGCCGTCCTTCTGAGCCTTGCGGCAATCGTCGTTGGCGTCGCGGCGTACGTTGCGGATGGCGATCCGCTGCTGCTCGGCGTACTTGCCGGCGATCTTGGCGATCTCCTTGCGGCGCTCCTCGGTGAGCGGCGGAATCGGCAGGCGCAGCGTCTGGCCGTCGACGACAGGGTTCAGGCCCAGGTCCGACGAGCGGATCGCCTTCTCCACCGAGACCACCAGACCGCGGTCCCAGACGTTGATGGTGATCATCCGCGGCTCGGGCACGCTGATCGCGCCCACCTGGTTGATCGGCACCGTCGAGCCATAGGCCTCGACATGAATCTGATCCAGCAGGTGAGCCGACGCGCGACCGGTGCGCAGCGACCCGAACTCCTCCTTCAGCGCCGTGACGGCCTTGTCCATGCGGTCCTTGTATTTCGAGATCACGGGCTTCTCGGTCGTGGCCATGGGCGGCGTCTCCGTCGTCTTGTCTTGGAAGCGGACTTTAGCGGCTAGGCGATGGTCGTGAAGACGCCTTCGCCGCTCAGCACCTTCAGCAAGTTCCCGCGCTCGCGGATGTTGAACACCATGATCGGGATGTGGTTGTCGCGCATCAGGCTCACGGCCGAGGCGTCCATCACCTTCAGGTTCTTCGCCAGCACGTCGGTGTAGCTCAGCGTTTCATAGCGCGTGGCGGACGGATCGGACTTCGGGTCGGCGGTGTAGACACCGTCCACGCTGGTGCCCTTGTAGAGCGCCTCGCAGCCCATCTCGGCGGCGCGCAGGGCCGCGCCCGAGTCGGTGGTGAAGAACGGCGCGCCGACGCCGGCGGCGAAGATCACCACCCGCCCCTTTTCCAGGTGCCGCAGCGCGCGGCGCCGGATGTAGGGCTCGCACACGGCCTCCATCGGGATCGCCGACTGCACGCGGGTGAAGACGCCGAGCTTCTCGAGCGAGGCCTGCAGCGCCAGCGCGTTCATCACGGTCGCCAGCATGCCCATGTAGTCGGCGCTGGCCCGCTCCATCCCGGCCTCAGCCAGGGCAGCGCCGCGGAAGATGTTGCCGCCGCCCACGACCACGCAGACCTGCACGCCGGCCCGGGCCACCTGGGCGATCTCCTCGGCCACCGCGCCCAGCGTCGCCGGATCGATCCCGAACTTGTCGCCGCCGACCCCCGCTTCACCCGATAGCTTGATGAGGATGCGTTTGTGGCGCGGCGAGACGGGCATGCGGCGGGAATCCTGGAAGCGTGTCGGGGGGAACATACAGGAAGGGCGCGGTACGTCGAACGTACCGCGCCCTTGTTTAGTCAGGTCAGGCGGATCAGGCCTGGCCGGTCATCGAGGCGACTTCGGCGGCGAAGTCGTCTGCCTTCTTCTCGACACCTTCGCCCAGGGCGAGGCGCACGAACGCCTTGATGGCGACCGGCGAGCCGACCTCCTTGGCGGTCTCGGCGACCAGTTGCTCGATGGTCTGGTCCGGGTTCATGACGAAGGGCTGCTTCACCAGAACGACCTCTTCCTGCCACTTGCGGATCCGGCCCTCGACCATCTTCTCGGCGATTTCGCGGGGCTTGCCCGATTCCATCGCCGTCTGGGTCTGGATCTCGCGCTCCTTGGCGACGACCTCGGGGTCGAGGTCGGCCGGGGAGAGCGACAGGGGCGCGGTGGCCGCCACGTGCATGGCGATCTTCCTGCCGACGTCCTGCAGCTTCGCCGGGTCGCCCGCGCCTTCCAGAGCCACCAGCACGCCCATGCGGGCCACGCCGTCGCCCTGCACGTTGTGCAGGTAGAGGGCGACCGCGCCCTGGCTCACGGTAAGCCGGGCCGAGCGGCGCACGCGCATGTTCTCGCCGATGGTGGCGATCAGGTTGGTCACCATGTCGGACACGGTCTCGCCCTTGGCGGTCTTGGCCGCACCGATGGCGTCGACGCCCTCGGTGGTGAGCGCGATGCCGGCGATCTCCCGGGCCGCGGCCTGGAAGGTGTCGTTCTTGGAGACGAAATCGGTCTCGGCGTTCAGCTCGATGAGCGCGCCGGTCTTGCCGTCGTCGCTCACCTTACCGGCCACCAGGCCCTCGGCCGCGGCGCGGTCCGACTTCTTGGCGGCCTTGGCGAGGCCCTTGGTGCGCAGCCAGTCGCTGGCCGCTTCCATATCGCCGCCGGTTTCCTGCAGCGCCTTCTTGCAGTCCATCATGCCAGCGCCGGATTTTTCGCGCAGGTCCTTGACCAGCGCAGCGGTGATTTCCGCCATGGTCAGCTCCTCCAGAAGCTCGTGAATCGGGAGACGGACCCCCGGTATGGAGGCCCGTCATCAGGGTTTTGTGTCAGCAGAGGCGCGCCGATGCGCGCCTTAGCCGGCCTGTTCTTCGCTCGCCGCGTCGGCGCCGGTTTCAGCCGTGGTCTCGGCCTCCGCGGCGGTGGTATCCGGCTCGCCCGTCATCTCGGCCTCGAGAGCCGCAGCCTCCGGAGCGGAGACCGCCGGTTCGGCGGCCGGTTCCGGGGCCAGCTCGCGGGCCAGCGTGGGTTCGATCGGAGCCACCGAAGCGCCCAGGTCGACGCCCGCGGCCGACTGGCCGGCGGCCAGGCCGTCCAGCACCGAGTCCGCCAGCAGGTCGCAGTACAGCTGGATGGCGCGCGCGGCGTCATCGTTGCCCGGGATCGGATAGGTGATGCCGTCCGGGTTCGAGTTGGTGTCGAGGATGGCGATCACCGGGATGTTCAGCTTGCGGGCTTCCTGGATCGCGATCGCTTCCTTGTTGGTGTCGATCACGAACATCAGGTCGGGGATGCCGCCCATGTCCTTGATGCCGCCCAGGGACAGCTCCAGCTTGTCGCGCTCACGCGTCAGCTGCAGCAGCTCCTTCTTCGAACGACCCTGGCCTTCGCCACTCACAACGGTGTCCAGCTCGCGCAGGCGGGCGATCGAGCCCGAGACGGTGCGCCAGTTGGTGAGCGTGCCGCCCAGCCAGCGGTGGTTCACATAGTACTGGGCGCAGCGCTTCGCGGCCGTCGCGATCGGCTCCGAGGCCTGGCGCTTCGTGCCCACGAACAGGATGCGGCCGCCGCCGGCGGCGACTTCGCGCACCTTCACCAGGGCCTGGTGCAGCAGGGGAATCGACTGCGACAGGTCGATGATGTGGATGTTGGAGCGCGAGCCGAAGATGTACTTGTCCATCTTCGGGTTCCAGCGGTGCGTCTGGTGGCCGAAGTGGGCGCCGGCTTCGAGCATCTGGCGCATGGAGAATTCGGGCAGAGCCATAGTCTGTATCTCGTCTTTCTTCCGGTTGGAC
>NZ_DASWTE010000059.1:0-2372 GCF_036402295.1 Phenylobacterium sp. | reverse complement strand
CACTCCGAGGTCGCCGATTTCGGCCTCCATGTCCAGAAACGCCAACGACGCCGCCGATGACCTGTCGGCCGACGAGATCCTCCGTTTTTCGCGCGTGTCGATGCGTTACGGCCGCGGACCCGAGGTGCTGAGCGACGTCTCCCTCTCCCTGCCCCGCGGCTCGTTCCACTTCGTCACCGGCCCGTCCGGGGCCGGCAAGAGCTCGCTCTTGAAGCTGATCTACCTGGCCGCACAGCCCTCGTCGGGATCGGTGCGCCTGTTCGGCGACGACGTGACCAGCATGGCGCCGAAGGACCAGCCGAGGGTGCGCCGGCGCATCGGCGTGGTCTTCCAGGACCTGCTGCTGCTCGACCACCTGTCGGCGTTCGACAACACCGCGCTGCCGCTACGCATCGCCGGCCACAAGCCTTCGGAATACCGCAACGACGTCGCCGAGCTCCTGACCTGGGTGGGCCTGGGCCAGCGCATGCACGCCATGCCGCCCACCCTGGCCGGGGGCGAAAAGCAGCGCCTCGCCATCGCCCGCGCCGTGGTCGCCCGTCCTGAGATCCTGCTGGCCGACGAGCCCACCGGCAACGTCGACCACGAGATGGCGCTGCGGATCTACCGCCTGTTCGTCGAGCTGAACCGGCTGGGCACCACCGTCATCATCGCCACCCACGACCAGGACCTCGTCGCCCGCTCGGCCCGGCCCGTGCTGCACCTCGACAAGGGCCGGCTGCGCCCCATGCCGCCGCAAGGACCGGCGGAATGAGCGACGGGCCGTTCGATCCCGCCCGGTGGCGGCCGGCGTCGTTCCTGCCCGAGCAGGACGCGCGCGACCCGGCGCTGCTGTTCGTGGTGGCGGTGCTCTGCTTCCTGGCCTGCCTGACGGCCCTGGGCGTGATCGCCGCCGATCGCGCGGCCAGCGGCTGGTCCACACAGCTGCGCAGCGAAGCGACCGTGATCGTCCGCGCCCGCGGCGGCGAGACCCCCGACGCGGCGGCCGCCCGCGCCGCCGAAGTGCTGGCCGGCGTGCCGGGCGTCAGCGAAGCCCGCGCCCTGGAGAAGGAGAAGGCCTACGCGCTGATCCGGCCGTGGCTGGGCGACGTCGCCGCCGACCTCGACGACCTGCCAGTGCCGCGGCTGGTGGCCGTGGGACTGGAGCGGCGCAAGCCCGCGACGGCCGCCACCTTGTCGGCGGCGCTGAAGGGGCACGGCCTGGACGCAGTCGTCGACGACCATTCCGTCTGGATCAAGGACATCCGCCATGCCGCCGGCGTGGTGCGCTGGACGGCGCTGGTGATCTTCCTGCTGATCGCCGGCGCGGCAGGCGCCGTCGTGGCCTATGCGACGCGGGCGGGCCTCGCCGCGCGGCGCGACGTGGTGGAGGTGCTGCACCTGACCGGCGCCGAGGACGCCCAGATCGCCAACCTGTTCGAGCTGCGCTTCGCCCGCGTCGCCGCCATCGCCGGCGCGGCCGGCGCCGTGGCGGCGGGCCTGCTGGGCGGCGTGTTGCGGCTGATCGGCGGCGGCCAGGGCATCACGCCGGCCCTGCCCATCGCCTGGATCGACCTGATCGCCGTCCTGCCCTGTCCGATCCTGGCGGCGCTGGTGGCGGCCGTCGCCGCGCGGCTCACCGCGCGCAGGCTGATCGGGCAGCTCTGATGAAATCGGTCGCCGCCTTCCTGGTCCTGGCGCTCATCTGGTTCTCGGGCCTGCTCGCCTTCGCGAGCCGCGTGCAGCAGCAGACCCCCGCCCGCGCCCCCGCCCCGGCCCAAGGCATCGTAGCGCTCACCGGCGCGGGCTCGAACGAGCGGCTGTCGGCGGCCATGGGCCTGCTGGAGGACGGCTACGGCCGCCGCGTGCTGGTGTCCGGCGTCAACCGGATGGCCAGCCGCGAGGACATCCGCAACGTCTCTCGCGCCGTACGCCGGCTCTACGACTGCTGCGTGGACTTGGGGTTCACCGCCGCCGACACCGTGGGCAACGCGCGCGAGACCGCCGACTGGGCCCAGGCCATGCGCTACCGCCGCCTGATCGTGGTCACGTCCGACTACCACATGCCCCGCGCCATGCTGGAGCTCAACGCCGTGCTGCGCGACACCGGCATCACGGCCCAGACCTACGCGGTCGCCACCCCGGCGCTGAAATCCCGCAACTGGTGGCGCAGCCCCGGCGCAGCGCGGTTGATGGTGCTGGAGTATTGCAAGTATCTGGCGATCCTTGGCCGCGAGGCGGTGCTGGGGCTCGGCCCCCGCGAAGCCCCTGCGGCGCAACAGAAGGCCAGCCCGTGATAGCGGCCCGCTCCCTGATCTATGTTGCGCTGTTCTACCTGTGGACCGCCTTCATCGCGATCGGCGCCACGCCGATCCTGCTGGGGCCGGTCAGCT
>NZ_DASWTE010000058.1:0-16546 GCF_036402295.1 Phenylobacterium sp. | reverse complement strand
CGAGAAGAGCCAGGCCGGCGCCTACGCCCCGCAGGCCGAACCCCTGCGGGTCCGCGTCAACGACATCATGAGCGTGCGCGAGACGGCCGGGCACCTGATCGACGGGCTGAAGGACCGGGCGCGGGCCTATGTCGAGGTCCAGAACGGGTGCGACCACCGCTGCACCTTCTGCATCATCCCCTACGGCCGCGGGAATTCGCGATCGGCGCCGGCTGGCGAGGTGGTGGAGCAGGTGCGCACGCTGGCCGCCCAGGGCTATCGTGAGGTGGTGCTGACCGGCGTCGACGTGACGAGCTGGGGCGCCGATCTGCCCGGCCAGCCGACCCTGGGCCAGCTGGTGGCGCGCATCCTGAAGCTGGTCCCCGAGCTGCCGCGCCTGCGACTGTCGTCGATCGACGCCGCCGAGATCGACGCCGACCTGCTGCGCTGCCTGGCCGAGGAGCCGCGGCTGATGCCCTACCTGCACCTGTCGCTGCAGGCGGGCGACGACATGATCCTGAAGCGCATGAAGCGCCGCCACCTGCGCGCCGATGCGCTGAAGCTGGCCGCCGAGGTGCGCGCGGTGCGGCCGGACGTGGCCTTCGGCGCCGACCTGATTGCGGGCTTCCCCACTGAGACGGAGGCGATGTTCGAGAACACGCTGAAGCTGGTCGAGGAGGCGGACCTCTCGTTCCTGCACGTGTTCCCGTTCAGCCCCCGGCCCGGCACGCCGGCCGCGCGGATGCCGCAGCTGAAGGGCGACGTCGTGAAGGCCCGCGCCGCCCGCCTGCGCGCCGCCGGCGACGTGGCGCTGACGCGGCATCTCGACCGCCAGGTGGGCCGCACGCTATCGGGGCTCGTCGAGCGGCCGGGCGTCGCCCGCGCCGAGGATTTCACCGAGATCGCCTTCACGGGCGAGGCGGCTGTCGGAGGCGTGACGCCGCTGCGCGTCACCGGCCACGACGGCCGCCGTTTGCTGGCCGAGACCCTGGTGATGGAGCCCGCATGAGCGTTCGGACCGGCGGCTGCCAGTGCGGGGCGGTGCGCTTCCGCGTCGAGGGCGAACTCGGCCGCGCCAGCATATGCCACTGCCGCATGTGCCAGAAGGCGTTCGGGAGCTTCTATGGCCCCTACGTCTCGATGAAGGCTGAGCAGGTGACCTGGACGCGCGGGAGCCGGAAGCTGTTCGCCAGCTCCAACATCGTGAACCGCGGTTTCTGCGGCGACTGCGGCACCCAGCTCACCTTCGAGGGCGCGGGGTTCTTCGACATCGCCATCGGCGCCTTCGACGACCCCGCGGACATCGCGCCCACGATCCAGATCGGCCTCGAGTCCAAGCTCCCCTACGTGGACGACCTGGCGTCCCTGCGCACGCAGTCGCCCGAGGCTCGGGCCAAGACCGCCGCCTACCAGGCCAAGGTCGTCAGCCACCAGCACCCCGACCACGACACCTAGGCCCGGCCCGGGAACCCCGGCATCTGCCAGCCGAACAGGATGGCTCCGGCGCGGACCGCGAACGCCGTCAGGAACCCCAGGCCGCCCGAGACGATCAACGGCATCTCGAACTGGTGCAACCCGACGAACACCGCCGCGCCCAGGAGGGCCGGCGTCACGTAGAGCTCGCGACGCAGCAGGACCGACGGCTGGTGGGCCAGGACGTCGCGGATCACGCCGCCGAAGGTGGCGGTCAGCACCCCCATGATCACGGCGGAGAAGGGCGGCGCGCCCAGCGAGATCGCCTTCAGGGCGCCGACGCTGGCGTAGGCGGCCATGCCCAGGGCGTCGAGCCACAGCAGCAGCCGGTCGCGCCCCTGGCCCCAGCCCAGCACCCACACCGCCACTGCGGCGGCAAGGCAGACCATGATGTACTCCGGCCGCGCCACCCAGAAGACCGGGGCGTCGATCAGGAGGTCGCGCAGGGTGCCGCCGCCGACGCCGGTGACCGCGGCGAAGAAGCCGAAGGTGATGATGTCGTGCTTGGCCTTGGCCGCGGCCAGCGCCCCCGACGCGCCGAACACCGCCACGGCGGCGTAGTCCAGCACGGTCAGGGCGGTCTCAAGCGGCTCCATCCGCCCCTTGATGCGGTCCCCCGTGACGGCGCGCAAGCCGCCCGCTAGAAGGCCTCCCCATGGCAGAACCGAAACGCGGCTGGTTCCAGCGCCTCACCGAGGGGCTCACCAAGTCTTCGAAGCAGATGGGCGATCAGATCGCCCAGGTCTTCGTCACCAAGGAGCCGCTCACCCGCGAGAAGCTGGACGAGCTGGAGGAGATGCTGATCGAGGCCGACCTCGGTCCGCATTCGGCCGCCCGCATCACCGAGCGGTTCGCGTCCGAGAAGTTCGGCAAGGACGTCGACGAGAGCGAGATCCGCGAGGCGCTGGGCGCGGCCATCGGCGAGGAGCTGTCGAGCCGCGAGGGTGTGTTCGACCCGCTCTCCGGACCTCGGCCCTACATCGTGCTCTTCATCGGCGTGAACGGCTCGGGCAAGACCACGACGCTCGGCAAGGTCGCCACCGACCTGACCCGCCAGGGCGCCAAGGTGCTGGTGGTGGCGGGCGACACCTTCCGCGCCGCGGCGGTGGAGCAGCTGAAGATCTGGGCCGAGCGCGCGAAGGCCGACTTCATGGGCCGCCCCACCGGCTCGGACGCCGCGGGCCTGACGTTCGACGCCGTGCAGAAGGCGAAGGACGAAGGCTACGACGTGGTCCTTGTCGACACCGCCGGCCGCCTGCAGAACAAGCAGGGCCTGATGGACGAGCTGCTCAAGATCATCCGCGTGGTGAAGAAGATCGACCCCGACGCGCCGCACGAGACCCTGCTGGTGCTCGACGCCACGGTGGGGCGCAATGCGCTGGCCCAGGAGAACATCTTCGGCAATCAGATCGGAGTCTCCGGCATCGTGATGACGAAGCTGGACGGCACGGCGCGCGGCGGGGTGCTGGTGCCGGTGGCGCAGGCGTCGGACAGCCCCATCAAGCTGATCGGCGTCGGCGAGGGCGTGGACGACCTGCAGCCGTTCAACGCGCGGGCGTTCGCCCGCACCCTGGTGGGGCTTACGGAGTCGGCTGCGTGAACGAACAGAACCGCCGTGGCTGGCTGCGCTACGTCGTCGACTTCTCGGCGCCGTTCTCGTTGCTCGTCACCTACTTCTTCTTCGGGCGCGACTTCATGCTGGCCACCGGCGTGTCGGTGGTCGTCGCGATCATCGCCCTGCTGTTCGGCTTGGTCATCGAACGGCGGCTGGCGTGGATGCCGCTCATCGTCGGCGTCCTGGGGATCATCTTCGGCGGCCTGACCCTGATCTTCCAGGCCGACTGGATCCTGAAGCTGCGGCCCACCTTCGTGAACTACGCCTTCGCGATCATCTTTTTCGGCGGCCTGGTCCTGAGGAAGAACCCGATCAAGGCGGTGCTCGGCTGGGCGCTGAACCTGCCGGTCGAGGCTTGGCGCAAGCTCGAGCTGCGCTACGCGTTCTTCTCGCTGTTCGTCGGCACCGTGAACCTGATCGTGTGGCTGACGCAGTCGGAAGCCACCTGGGTCACCTGGGACACGATCGGCATCCGCGTGCTGAGCGCCGGCTTCGGCATCGCCCAGATGCCGCTGCTGATGCACTACATGAAGGCCGACGAGGTCCCGCCGCCTCCGGCGCCGGAGTAGCCCTCAGTAACGCGGGAAGGTGATGTTGGAGCGCCGCAGGTGCGGCGTGGCCAGCCGCTCGTATTCGGCGCCGGGCAGATGATCCAGGATGAGGTCGAGAATCACGGATCCGTCGGCCGCGGCCGGCGGGGGCTCACCGTAGAGCTGCCGCCAGAGCGCAGCAGCCTCGTCGTAGATTCTCTCGTCCCGGCCCGGCATGGCGTATTCCTTCCTCGCCAAAACCCGCGGGCGCCTTACGGCGTTCCAAATAAATAACAGTTAATTTCGCAGCTTAGGCGCACAACCCGAGTCGGTTCAGACTCGGATGTCCAGGATCGAGCCGGGGCGGAGGATCCGCTGCGGCGCGTCGGCGGGCGCCGCGTCGGGCATGCGCTGGACAGGCGCGTTCGTCTGGGCCTCGACGGGCGCCGCCGGGGCCGCGGCTGCCTGCGCCTGGCCCATCGCCGCGGCGAAGAAGGCCCGCGCAGCGGCGGCCTTGGCATCGTCCCGCTGGCCGCCGAGCGGGGCCTGCTGCGGGAAGATGTTGGGGCGGATCGTCGTCAAGGGAAACGGACCAACATGGTTAACGAGCGCCCCCAAACTGGCGCGACCTCCTCAACGGCCGGTTAACGCAGAAGGTTCGAAAGCCGCTGGGCGTCGGCCTCGGTGAGCGGGCCGGTGTGCTTGGCGAGGATCGTCCCGTCGCGCGCCACGGCATAGGTCTCGGGCACCCCGGTGACGCCAAACTCCACGCCGGCGCGGCCGTCGCGGTCGACCAGGGCGGTCGTGAAGGGGTTCCCCAGGCGGGTGAGGAACGCCTCGCTGTTGGGGGGCGCGTCCTTGTAGGCCACGCCGACGATCCGAACGCCGCGCCCTTTGGTTCCCATCAGCACCGGATGCTCGATCTCGCAGGGCGCGCACCAGGAGGCGAAGAAGTTCACCAGCACCGGCCCCTCGGCGACGATGGCCTTCAGCCGCACGGGCTGGCCGCCTTTCAGCGCCGGCAGGGTCAGGTCCGGCATCGGCCTGCCCACCAATGCCTGCGGCTGGACCTGCGGGTCGCGCCTGAGGGCGTAGAAGTAGAAGAGGCCGCCCAGCGCCACGAGCGCGACCAGCGGCAGCAGCGACAGCCAGCGGGTCATCGGTCCCCTTGGCCCTTTGGCGAAAGCTCCTCGTAGCGCTTCTTCCAGCGCCGCGCGTGGCTCAGCGAGAAGCCGATCAGGCCGGCGAAGACGATCGCGGTGATGGTGAAGGCCGGCACGATGTACTCGGCGTACTTGAAGTCGAACATCTAGCCTCTCGCCAAGCGCAGCGCCGCCGCCTCCGCGCGCCGGCGCCACACTTCGCCGCGGATCCTCACCAGCCAGAGCGACCCGAAGGCCGACGTATAGGCCAGGATCATCAGGATGAGCGGGATGTAGAACACCGGCGGCATCGACGGCCCGTCCTTGCGGAACAGCGACGTGCCCTGGTGGATCGAGTTCCACCACTCGACGCTGAAGTGGATGATCGGCAGGTTGATCGAGCCGACCAGGGCCAGGATCGCCGCCGCTCGCGCCGCCTTCTGCTCGTCGTCCATCGAGGCGCGGAGCGCGATGTAGGCGATGTAGAGCAGGAACATCACCAGGACCGAGGTCAGCCGGCCGTCCCACTCCCACCAGGTGCCCCACATGGGCCGGCCCCAGAACGAGCCGGTGACCAGGGCCAGGAAGGTGAAGGCCGCGCCGATCGGCGCAGCGGCCTGGGCGGCCGCGTCGGCCAGGGCGTGGCGGAAGATCAGCGACAGGAAGCTCGCCACCGCCAGGCAGACGTAGGCGAACATGCTCATCTGCGCGGCCGGCACGTGGATGAACATGATCCGGACCGTCTGGCCCTGCTGGTAGTCCTCGGGCGCGGTGAAGCCCAGGTAGAGACCGACGGCGGCCAGGCCCAAGGCGATCACGCCGAACATCGGCGCGGCCCAGCGCGAGAACGCCATGAAGCGTTCGGGATTCGACAGGAAGGCGGGCGCCCAGGTCATGTGTGGGGCATAGAGTCCGAGCGCCCGCCCGGCAAGCGCTAGAGACGCGGCGGAACCGGGGGCGCGGGCGGCGCCGGGGGCGCCGGGATCGCCGGCATGTGGTGCGTCACCGGCAGCAACATCGGGCCGAAGCCCGGGCCGGCGAACATCAGCATCGGCATGCTGTCGAACACCTTCCTCTGCTTGTCGTCGAGCTGGGCGTAGAAGGCCTTGGTGGCGTCGATGCGGCGGCGCATCGCGGCCTGCTGCTCGGCCAGCTTGGCCTCCATCTCGGCCAGGCGCTCGGCGGTGGTCTGGGCGCCGCTGCGCTTATCGAAGTGGACCACGTGATCGCCACGCACGCCGCCACGCCCGACGGCCTCGAGATAGGCCTTCAGCGCCGGCTCCTGGTTCGGCCGCAGCTGCAGCATCGTGCGCAGGTGGTCCTCGCGGTCGCCGCCGCGGAAGACGAACACGTCCCCCTTGTCGTGGCCGCCGCGATAGACGCGCACCTCGCGGCGCGCCTCCTCGACCGCCTCGCGGGCGGCGTCCCGGGCCTTGCGGGCGGCCTCGCGGGCCTCGCGCGCCTGTTCCCGTGCCCGGTCGGCGGCGACTTGCGAGTCTTCCACCGCCAGGCGGGCGGCCTCCTGAGGATCATGGGCGAAGGCGGCGCCCGCGCCGGTCATCAGGGTGATCGCGGCGACGCCGGCGAGCAGGGACGTGAGGGTTCTGGACATCACAAGTGTCTCCCGACTGGGTGTTCCCTTCGAAGAACAAGCTCAGGCCCAGCTTGCGGCGGAAAAGCGGCTCGAGGGAATTAAGCTTTCTTCATGTGCATCCGAGACTTGGCCGCGCCATAGGGCGTCGCTTCGAGGGAGTACCGCCGCCGATGATCGCCGCCTTGTTCGCCGCCGCGGCCGTGGCCGCCAGTCCCGCGCCCGCGCCGATGGATCCCGCCGCCGTGAAGGCCATTGAGGCCGTGGCCTATGACTACGTCGACGGCCAGCTCGAGGGCGACGCCGCGCGGGTCGCACGCTCGCTGCACCCTGACCTCGCCAAGCGCGCGGTGAAGACCGATCCCGACGAGACGCTGGGCCTGCGCCGCATGTCGAAGGACGAGTTGGTCGACCTGACGAAGCAGGGCGTTCTCAAGACCCCGAAGGACCAGTGGAGCCGCTCGGTGCGGGTGCTCGACATCGCCGGCAACGCCGCCGTCGCCCGCGTCGAGACGCCCTGGTTCGTGGACTACTTCCACCTCGGCCGGTTCGGCGAGCGGTGGGTGATCGTCAACGCGCTCTGGTACCCGAAGCCGAAGACGAACTAGCTCAGCGCGTTGCGGCAGGCCGCGGCCATGGCGAGCGGTCCGAACGCCACGGCCGAGGCCGCATAGGCGCCGAGGAAGGCGATGCCGCTGGTCCATGGCAGGCCGTTGGTGAAGGCGTCCAGCGCGCCGCCGCCGAAGATCACCGGCGGCACGAACAGCGGCAACACGATCACGGCGGTGAGCAGGCCACCCCGCCGCGCGCCCAGGCTGAGCGCCGCCCCGATGCCGCCCACGAAGGCGAAGGCGACGCCGCCCAGCAAGGCGCACGCGAAGATCATCGGGGCCAGCGCCGGGCTCGCCCCCAGGCCGATGGCGGCGAAGGGCGCGGCCAGCGCCAGCGGCGCGCCGGTGGCCAGCCACTGGCCCACGCACTTGATCAGGCAGGTGAGCTCGAGCGGCGCGGGCGAGATCATCAGGAGGTCCAGCGCCCCGTCCTCGTAGTCGCGCTCGAACATCCGCTCGAGGGACAGCAGCGAGGCGAGCGCCAGCGCGACCCAGGCGGCGCCGGGCGCGATGGAGGCCAGGCGCGAGGGCTCAGGCCCGATGGCCAGGGGCAGGAAGGTGGCGACGCCGGCGTAGAAGCCCACGGCCACCAGCGGCCCGCCGCCGCGACCCCAGGCCAGAGTCGTCTCGCGGGCGAGGAGGGCTGCGAGCCGGTTCACGCCGTGAGCTCCAGACTGCGGGTGGCCACCGGCAGGGGGTCGTGGACGGCGGCCAGGATTAGGCCCCCGCCGTCGAGGTGGCGGCGCATGATCACGCCAAAGGCCTCGCGCCAGCGGGCGTCCAGCGGGCTGAGCGGCTCGTCCAGGAGCCAGAGCGGGCGCGGCGCGGCGACCAGGCGGGCGAGCGCCAGGCGCCGCCGCTGGCCGGCCGAGAGCCGGCGAACCTCGAGGTCGAGCAGGCCGGTCAGCTCCAGCGCCTCGGCGGCGTCACGGACGCCGGCGTCGGTTCCGCCGTCCCAGCGGGTCCAGAACACGAGTTCCTCGCGGGCCGTGCGCGCCGCCTTCAGCCCGTCGGCGTGGCCCTGCAGATGGACACCTGCGCCGCGCGCCTCGGCCGGCTCGACGCCGCCGAACCCGATCTCGCCCGCCTCCAGCCGCACCAGCCCGGCGACGGCCCGCAGCAGGCTGGTCTTGCCCGAACCGTTGGGCCCGGTCAGGGCGCACGCCTCCCCGGCGGCGAGCTCCAGCGACACCGCCTCGAAAAGCAGCCGCCCGCCCCGCCGGATCGCGGCGCCCGAGATGGAGAGCTCGGCAATCAAGCGGTCACCCAAGCTTTTCTGAAGCTTCGCAGGCGCACGCATGGACGCCGCGATAGGTCGGGTCTATGTAACCTCGGCCGCCGCTGCCGGGGGGAATAACGCCGCGCGGGGACGAACGCTGTGTGTCCGTCTCTGAGATAGCGCGCGATCCTTCGGCGAGAGCGGCAGGGAACAGAGAAAGGATCTCCCTCTATGGCGTCCGTGGACACCCTGAAGACGCGCCGTCAGTTGACGGTCGGCGACAAGACCTACGCTTACTACAGCCTTCCGGCGGCAGAGGAAGCCGGCCTGACCGGCGTCTCGCGCCTGCCGATCTCGATGAAGGTTCTGCTCGAGAACCTGCTGCGGAACGAAGACGGCGATTCGGTCGCCGAAGGCGACCTCAAGGCCATCGCCGCCTGGCTCGACAACAAGGGCTCGGTCGAGCACGAAATCAGCTTCCGCCCGGCACGGGTGCTGATGCAAGACTTCACGGGCGTTCCGGCGGTCGTGGACCTGGCCGCCATGCGCGACGCCATGACGGCGCTGGGCGCCAATCCCGAGAAGATCAACCCGCTGAACCCGGTCGACTTGGTGATCGACCACTCGGTGATGGTCGACTACTTCGGCACCTCCAAGTCGTTCGGCGACAACGTGGCGCGCGAGTACGAGCGGAACATGGAGCGCTACAACTTCCTGCGCTGGGGCTCGTCGGCCTTCAACAACTTCCGCGTCGTGCCGCCCGGCACCGGCATCTGTCACCAGGTGAACCTCGAGTACCTGGCCCAGACCGTGTGGACGAACTCGGACGAGGGCCCGGAAGTGGCCTACCCCGACACCGTCGTCGGCACCGACAGCCACACCACCATGATCAACGGCCTGGCCGTCCTGGGCTGGGGCGTGGGCGGCATCGAGGCCGAGGCGGCCATGCTGGGCCAGCCGATCCCGATGCTGATCCCTGAGGTCATCGGCTTCCGCCTGGACGGCGCGCTGTCCGAAGGCGTGACCGCCACCGACCTGGTGCTCACGGTCACCCAGATGCTCCGCAAGAAGGGCGTGGTGGGCAAGTTCGTCGAGTTCTACGGCCCCGGCCTCGCCAACCTGACCCTGGAAGACCAGGCGACCATCGCCAACATGGCTCCCGAATACGGCGCCACCTGCGGCTTCTTTCCGGTCACCCAGGCGACGATCGACTACCTGACCGCCACCAACCGTGCGCCTGATCGGGTCGCCCTGGTCGAGGCCTACGCCAAGGCCCAGGGCATGTGGCGTGAGCCGACCGATCCGGATCCGGTGTGCTCGGACACCCTGGAACTGGACCTGTCGAGCGTCACCGCTTCGCTGGCCGGCCCGAAGCGGCCCCAGGACCGGGTGCTGCTGACCGGCGCCGCCGAGGAGTTCAAGGCCGCGCTGGCCGGCGACTTCGGCAAGGCCGCGTCCATGGACGAACGCTACAAGGTCGAGGGCGAGAACTTCGACCTGGGCCATGGTGACGTGGTCATCGCCGCCATCACCTCGTGCACCAACACCTCGAACCCCTCGGTGCTGATCGCCGCCGGCCTGGTGGCCAAGAAGGCGGTGGAGAAGGGCCTGCAGGTGAAGCCCTGGGTGAAGACCTCGCTCGCGCCCGGCAGCCAGGTGGTCACTGACTACCTGAAGGCCGCCGGCCTGACGAAGTCGCTGGACAGCCTAGGCTTCAACCTCGTCGGGTACGGCTGCACCACCTGCATCGGCAACTCGGGCCCGCTGCCCGAGCCGATCAGCGACTGCGTCCAGAAGAACGACCTGGTCGCGGTCTCGGTGCTCTCGGGCAACCGCAACTTCGAGGGCCGCGTGAACCCCGACGTGCGCGCCAACTATCTGGCGAGCCCGCCGCTGGTGGTGGCCTACGCCCTGGCCGGCTCGATGCAGGTCGACCTGGCCAACGACCCCTTGGGCGAGGGCAAGGACGGCAAGCCCGTCTACCTGCGCGACATCTGGCCGACCTCGGCCGAGGTGGCGGCCCTGCAGCGCAAGCACGTCACCAACAAGATGTTCGCGACCCGCTACGCCGACGTCTTCAAGGGCGACAAGAACTGGCAGGCCATCAAGGTGAAGGGCGGCCAGACCTACGAGTGGGACATGAGCTCGACCTACGTCGCCAACCCGCCCTACTTCGAAGGCCTGGAGATGGAGCCGAAGGCGGTCACCGACATCGTCGAGGCGCGGATCCTCTCGGTGTTCGGCGACTCGATCACCACCGACCACATCTCGCCGGCCGGCTCGATCAAGGCCTCCAGCCCCGCCGGCGTGTATCTGCGTGACCGCCAGGTGCCGACGTCCGAGTTCAACTCGTACGGCGCGCGCCGCGGCAACCACGAAGTCATGATGCGCGGCACCTTCGCCAACATCCGCATCCGCAACCGCATCACGCCGGATATCGAGGGTGGGGTCACGAAGCACTTCCCGTCGGGCGACGAGATGTCGATCTACGACGCGGCCATGCGCTACCAGGGCGAAGGCCGTCCGCTGGTCGTGTTCGCGGGCAAGGAATACGGCACCGGCTCGTCGCGCGACTGGGCGGCCAAGGGCACGAAGCTGCTCGGCGTCCGCGCCGTGGTGGCCGAGAGCTTCGAGCGCATCCACCGCTCGAACCTGGTCGGCATGGGCGTGCTGCCGCTGCAGTTCCTGCAGGAAGGCTGGCACAAGCTGGGCCTGACCGGCGAGGAGATCGTCACGATCCGCGGCCTGACCGAGCTCGCCCCGCGCAAGCAGCTGATCGTCGAGATGTACCGCCCGTCGGACGGCCGTATCGCGCGCTTCCCGGTCCGCTGCCGGATCGATACGCCCACCGAGCTCGAGTACTTCAAGCACGGCGGCGTCCTGAACTACGTGCTTCGCAGCCTGGCGACGCCGGCGGCCGCGGCCGAATAGGCGTTCGCGCCACGGGCGCGCTTACCTGAGGGCCTCCGCCTTGGCGGGGGCCCTTCTCGTTGCGACTGGGGGGTTATGCAACGATGCTGCGAGGACTGAAGGCGCGTCGCCGGACGCGGCCGGAGGCGGCCGCCTGGGCCGGACTGCTCTGAAGCCGAAGGGCCAGGTGCTGGTCTCGCTCCATGACCAGCCAAAGCGGGGCAAGGGCTTCTGGGGCACGGAAGCGCAGAGGGAGGTGGACGAGACCCAGTTCCTCAAGCTCTGCGCCGCGGCGGGCTTCGAGACCGCCGAGCGCATCGGGCTCGTCTATGGCCAGGTCGTCCACCGCCTGCGTCGCAAGGCTGAACCGGAAGGCGTCTCACGCCGCCATCATACCGATCCGGCATCATACTGATAGTATGGACACTCGGCGTGGAGGCCCCCATCTAAGGCTCAGCATGCGCCAGATCCTCGTCGTCCTCGCCGCCCTGCCGCTTCTAGCCGCCGGACCCGCGCCCACCCAGCCCGTCGTGCTCGAGCTCTTCACCAGCCAAGGCTGCTCGTCATGCCCGCCGGCCGACGTCGCCGTCGCCGGGGTCGCCGACCGGCCCGACGTGATCGCGCTCAGCTACAACGTCACCTACTGGAACCATCTGGGCTGGAAGGACACCTTCGCCCGCCCCGAATTCACCGCGCGCCAGGTCGCCTATGTGCGCGCGCTCGGCCACGCGGCGCCGTTCACCCCCGAAGTCGTCGCCGGCGGTCGGGTCGACGCGGTGGCCAACACGGCGGCGCGCGTGGACGCGCTCATCGCCAGGGGCCGCGCCCGGCCGGCGACCCAGATCTCCGCAGCGGACGGCAAGGTCAGCGTGGCGGCCGGCGTCGCGCCCCGCCGCGGCGCCGACGTCTGGCTGGTCCGCTACGACCCGCGCACGATCCAGGTGCCGGTGAAGGCCGGCGAGAACGGCGGCAAGACCCTGCCTCAGCGCAACGTGGTGCGCAGCCTGAAGCGCCTGGGCGAATGGCGCGGAGCCGCCACGAGCTTCGCGACGCCCGCCGCGGAGGCCGGGCTCCGCAGCGTCGTACTTGTGCAGAGCAAGGGCGGAGGCCCGATCCTGGCGGCCGCGCGGCTCTGAGCGCCTTCAGCAAAAGTGGACACCGGCTTTGCGCCCGCAAGCCGCTCCACCCTTGAATAGCGCGCCCTCCGGGCGGCGAACCGGTTCCCACTTCGCCTGAGGGCGCGCGCTCACGCCTTCTTGAGATTTACAGCCCTCGGAACACTCCTTAAGTCGGAGGCGATGCGGAAGGCCGCGCTCTTCAGCCTGTTCCTGCTTGCCTGGCCCACGGGCGCGGCGGCGGCCAAGCCCCCGGTTCTCGTGGAGTTGTTCACGGCCCAGGGCTGCCGCTCGTGCACGGGCGCCAACGAGAACCTGAGCCGCCTCGCCGAGCGGCCCGGCGTGCTCGCGCTCACCTATTCGGTGGACTACTGGGATTACCTCGGCTGGACCGACACCTTCGCCAAGCCCGAGTACGCCGAGCGGCAGAAGGCCTATGTGACGCGGCTCAAGCTGCGCGAGCCCTACACGCCGCAGATGGTTGTCGACGGGGGCGAGGAGGCCCAGGGCCTCAAGATGCCCGAGGTGGACCGCCTGGTCCGCGCGGCCGCCGCCTCGCCGCGCAATCCGCCCGACGTCCGCTTCGTGGGGGCGCGCCGGGTCGACGTGGGCTCGGGCCGCGTGCCGAAGGGCGGCGCCGAGGTCTGGCTGGTGCGCTACGACCCCCGCGCTGTCGAGGTCACCGTGCGGGCGGGCGACAACCGCGGCGAGACCGTCGTGCAGAAGAATGTCGTGCGCCAGATCAGCCGGCTGGGCGCCTGGCGCGGCCGGCCCCAGGCCTACCGCATCCCCGCGGCGTCCGACGACGGGTTGAAGACCGCGCTGATCGTCCAGTCGTCGCGCGGTGGGCGCGTGATCGCGGTGGCGCAGCCGAAGTCCTGACGCCGCCGAACGGCAGTCGTGCGCGAACCTGCGCAGCTGGAGAGGGACTGCGCAGGCTCGACACTTGGGGATGTAGTAGGTGTCGGTTGGCCAACCGCCGATCCAGGGGGGCTGGGGGGGCTGTTCAGGATCCGGGACCAGAGGTCTCTGACCAACCGACGATGCCTATATCGGAGCCCCATCTGGCGGGCGATGGACCGAAATAAGGTCATTTCGCGGCGCGGCTCTACCAGATGCTGCGCCCGGAGGGGGGTGGCGGGACTCAAAAAATTCATACACGCTGACGGGCGATGGCATTCGACCCGAGCTATTCGGCCCCGCGCCAGGCCGGAGTGTTCTTCGAACGGCGCGAATTGGAGCGTCTCCTTCGCCTCTACGGTCGCATGGTCGCCGCGGGCGAATGGCGGGACTACGGCATGGACGGCCTGCACGATTGCGCCGTCTTCTCGGTCTTTCGCCGATCGTCGGAAGCGCCGCTCTACCGCATCGAGAAGCGGCCGGGGCTGGCCCGCAAGCAGGGCGCCTGGGCGATCGTGGGCCACGCCGGCCATATCCTGCGCCGAGGGCACGACCTGGAGCAGGTGCTGCGGTTCTTCGACAAGGGCCGCTTCTCGATCGTCGAGTAGCTGAAAGCCCTTCCCCGCATACGAAAAACCCCGGCGGTCGCCCGCCGGGGTTCGATCGTTTCAGCTCGCTCCGGCCTTAGCGGCGGTCGCCGAACAGACGCAGGAGGAACATGAACAGGTTGATGAAGTCGAGGTACAGGCTGAGCGCGCCGTAGTTGGTCGCCACGCCCATCGCCGCGCCATCGCCCTTCAGCTCGTAGTAGGTCATCTTCAGGCGCTGGGTGTCGTAGGCGATGAGGCCCGCGAACACGAGCACGCCCACAACGTTGATGATGAAGGCGAGCATCCCGCTGCCCAGGAAGATGTTCACGAGCATCGCGATCATCAGGCCGAAGGCGCCGATGATCAGGAAGCTGCCCATAGGGCCGAGGTCCTTCTTGGTGGTGTAGCCCACCAGGCTGAGGCCGCCGAACGCCGTCGCGGTGATCAGGAAGGTCTGGAAGATCGACGCGCCCGTGTAGACGAGCGTGATCGCACCCAGGCTCGCGCCCAGCAGGGCCACGATGGTCCAGTAGTAGATGCCCGAGCTGCGGGGCGTGGCGTTCTTCATCCCGAAGGCGCCGAAAAGGATCACCACCAGCGGCCCGAAGGCGACGGCGTAGCCGAGCAGCGTGTAACCCGCCAGGACCGTCTGGCCCGCGGAATCGATCGCGGTCCGGTACAGCAGCTGCTGCACAGGGCCGACCTGGCCGGTGATGAAGGCGAGGATCGCCGACACCACGAGGCCTAGCGCGACCTTGTTGTAGACGCCGAGCATGAAGCTTCGCAGGCCCGCGTCCACCGACATATCGGCGCGATCCGTGGGGATCGAGCGCGCGTAGTCGCGGTTGAAGTCGCTCATGAGAGCAAGACCCTTTGAATGCGCGTCGCAAAGCGGACGCTTGCGAAATATCGTTAGAGACCGTGGCGTAAGCAAGCCCCGCGACGTGGGATCACGTCAACGCGTTAGGATACATGTATGATTCGGCTCTTCGCGGCCCTCGCCCTTCCGCCCGAGATCGGCCGCGCCCTGCAGGCCCGGCAGCTCGGGATCGAAGGGGCCCGCTGGCGGCCGCTCGAGGCCCTGCACATCACGCTGCGGTTCTTCGGCGAGCTGCGCCAGGACGTGGCGCGCGACCTCGACGCCGAGCTGATGGGCGTCGGCGGGCGTCCGTTCGCCATCCGGCTCGAGGGCGCGGGCGCCTTCGGCGACGGGGCCGACCTCAACGCGGTCTGGGCCGGGGTGTCCGACAGTCCAGAGCTGCGCCGCCTGGCAGAGGCCTGCGAAACGGCCGCCCGGCGCGCCGGCCTGAAGCCCGAGAAGCGCACCTACCGCCCGCACGTGACGCTAGCCTACCTGCGCCACCCCGATCCGGCCCACGTCGCCGCCTGGATCCAGGCCAACAACCTCCTGAAGTCGCCCGAAATCGCGATCGACCGCTTCGGCCTCTACTCCAGCCACCTGGGCAACGAGGTCTCGCACTACCGCCTGGAGGCGGAGTACCGGCTCTAGCTAGGCCTCCACCGCGTAGTCCTTCAGCACGCCCAGCGGGACGATCGCCAGGGTTTCCTCGTGGGTGCTCTCCAGCACCACCTGGGGCGCGGCGCCGGCGTCGAGGGCCTCCTTCCAGCGCGGGGCGCACAGGCACCAGCGGTCGCCCGGCTGCAGGCCCGGGAAGCCCAGGTCGGGCCTGGGCGTCGACAGGTCGTTGCCGACGCTCGCGGAGAAGGCCAGGAAATCGGCGGTCATGACGGCGCAGACCGTGTGCATCCCCACGTCGTGCGGGCCCGTCTCGCAGCAGCCGTTGCGGAAGAAGCCGGTGACCGGGTCCAGCGAGCAGGGGACCAGTTCCTCGCCGAGGACATTGCGGGCGCCGGCGTCGTAGCGGATCGGGCGTGTGGCCATGCACCCATCCTAAACGCTAAGACTTGAGCGTCGCCAATGCGCGAAGGAGCCGCAATCCACATGTCCCGCACGGTCCGTCCCCGGCGCAGCGCCCTCTACCTGCCGGCGTCCAATGCGCGGGCGGTGGACAAGGCCCGGTCGCTGGCGTGCGACGTCGTGATCCTGGACCTCGAAGACTCGGTCGCGCCCGAAGCCAAGGTCGAGGCCCGCGAAGGCGCGGTGGCCGCGGTGCGCGAAGGCGGGTTCGGCGGTCGGGAAGTGGTGATCCGGGCGAACGGGCTGGACACGCCCTGGGGCCGCGACGACCTGGCGGCTGCGGCGAAGGCGCGGCCGGATGCGGTGCTGGTCCCGAAGATCTCGGCGCCCGAGGACCTGTCGGCGGTGCGCACGGCGCTGGGCGAGCACCTGCCGATCTGGGCGATGATCGAGACCTGCGCGGCGATGTTCCGGCTGGACGCCCTGGGCGCCGAGTCAGCCAACGTGGGCGTCGAGGCCTGGGTGATCGGCTCGAACGACCTGGCCAAGGAGATGCGCTGCACGCTCACGGTGGGGCGCGAACCGTTGCTGGCGGCCCTGTCGCTGAGCCTGATGGCGGCGCGGGCCCACCGGCTGGCGATCCTGGACGGCGTCTACAACGAGATCGCCGACGCCGAGGGCCTGGCCCGCCAGTGCGCCCAGGCCGCGGCGTTCGGTTTCGACGGCAAGAGCCTGATCCATCCCAGCCAGGTGGAGGCCGCCAACGCCGCCTTCACGCCCGATTCGACCGCGGTAGCGTGGGCCCGAACGGTGGTCGGCGCGTTTGACCTGCCCGAGAACGCCGGCAAAGGTGTGCTAAAGGTGGAGGGGCGGATGGTCGAACGACTGCATTTCGCCGAGGCGAAGCGGTTGCTGGGCGTGGCCGAGGCCATCGCCGCGCGGGAGCCCGCGTGAGGCTGGCGGCGGCGCTGATCCTGGCCGTGCTGGCCGCG
>NZ_DASWTE010000057.1:0-27416 GCF_036402295.1 Phenylobacterium sp. | reverse complement strand
CAGCGCCGCATCGGCGACGGCTGCGGCCGGCGGCGGGGCGGCCGGCTTCTGCGCCGCGGGAGCTGCTCGCTCCGCCGGGGCAGGCGGCGCGGCCGCAGGGGGGGTGGTGGGCGGCGCGGCGGCGGCCGGCGCCGTCGGTTGGGCAGGCGCGGTCCGCGTCGCAGGCGGTGCGGGCGGCGTCGGCGGGCCGTCCACCGGCGGCGGGTCGAAGCGCAGGGCCACCAGCACGCTGACCACGGCCACGCTCGCTGCGGCCAGCCAGCCGCCACGCCGCCAGGCAGGATTGCGCACCGGCTTCGCGGGCGCGTCCTGCGGCGCCTCGGCCGCCTCGGCGACCGCTGCGAGGACCCGTGCGCGCCGCGCGGCGCGTTCGGTCTCGTCGTTCAGGACCGCCTCGGCCTGGGCATAGGCCTTGTCCATCGGATCGGGTGCGGCGTCGTGATCAGACATGGGCCGACCTTTCACCAGCAAGCGACTGTCTCAGCTTTGCGCGGGCGTAGCGCAACCGGCTCTTTGCCGTTTCGACGGCCACACCCGTGGCCTGGGCGATCTCCTCCAGCGACAAACCGGCGTGCGCGAACATCACGAATGCGCCCCGCTGCTCCAGCGGCAGGGCCTCGACGGCGGCGACGATCTCCTGCGCCAGCTCGCGCGACTGCACCTGCTCCAGCGGCGACTGGCCTGGGTCGGGGACCAGCATCGCCGCGTCATCCTGCGCCGCCGCCAGCACGGCGACTCTCTGCCGGCGGAAGTGGTCCCAGACCTTGCGGCGCGCGATGGTGAAGAGCCAGGCGGGAAAGCTGGCCTTGCCGGGGTCGAAGTCCGCCGCGTTCCGGGCGACCGCGACCCAGGTCTCCTGATGCAGGTCCTCGGCGGCGTCGGCATGCGCCGCGCCCAGCAGCCGGCGGATGAACAGGAAGCATTGGCGATCGTACCGGTCGTAGAGCCGCCCGAACGCACTGGAATCGCCGGCGCCGTGGGCGCGCAGCAGGTCCCCGTCGTCCGCGGCGTCCGAATCCATCAAGGCCAAGCCTACCTGCCGCACGTCCGGACGCCCAACCGCCTAACGCCATCCCGGGGGGTCGGGCACGTACCCCTCCGACGGGAACGGCCGGGGCCGTCGATCCGGGTATGGCGGGCGCGGGATCACGCCGGCCGCGACCAGGTTGTCATAGGTGTCGTACTCGATGCGGCGGATGAGCTGCGGGTGGCGGGTCGCACGCTCGAAATCCACTTCGGTGACGGCGGACCACTCACGCTCTCCGTGCCCCGTCCCCAGCTTCTCCTCGCGCCGCCGCAGGGCGGGGGGCGGCGGCGCAGCGCGGCGGCTGCCTTCGGTGACGACAAGCTCTTCGACCTCGCTCCCGGCCCGGTCCTGCGCGCGCGGGGCCGCCATGGCCGCCGGCGGTGGTGGCGGCGGCGGGCGGTAGAGCCGCTCCCTGAACACCGCGATGCCGATGACGCCGACATCGAAGGGGCGGCCGGTGCGGGCGGCGTACGAGTTCCGCTGGGCGGTGAAGGTGAACGCCGCGACCTCGGTGTCGGACTTGCGCCACCCGCTCACGTCGTAGCTCTGGTAGGCGCCGAAGACGTAGCCCATCTGGGCGAAGGCGGCGGATTCTCCGGTCAGGACGTTGACCCCGTCCACCGCCATGACCGCCAGCACCCGCCCGCCGGTGTTGTTGGTGACGCGCAGGCTGTAGCGCGCGCCGGGCCGGCCCGCGACGTACATCCGCCCGTCATGCCGCCAGACCCGCAGCGGCTGGCCCGTATCGCGGTCCACCACTGTCAGGTCGACGAGGTCGTAGGGTTCGGTCCGCGCCTCGCCGGCCAAGGCGATCGACCCGACCGCCATACCCAGAAACGTGCGACGTCCCAGGGACATCATCGTCGTCATGTACGCCTCCCTAAGGGCTTGCATGACGACCTACGCAGCCGCCCCGCGAACGGGGTTAGGGTCGGCGCATTTTTCTACGCCGGGACCGCTGCGCCCTTCCGGATCGCCGCCACCTTGTCGATGGCGTCCTCGGCCTCGCGCATGATCCGCGCCACGATCTCGCCCGCCGGCAGCACATCCTTCACCCCGCCCGCCGACTGGCCCATGGCGAAGGCCGACTTGTCGATGTCGAGGTTCTCGGTCTGGCCGCCGATGCCGCCCATGGCGCCGGCGCGGTGGCTGAGCTGGGCCTGCATCGGGAAAGGCTGGATGTCGCCCGGCCGGCTTTCCCAATCCTCGACCCAGGCGTTCTTTTTCACCCGCATCGGCTTGCCCGAGTAACTCTTGGTGCGGACCGTGTCCTCGTCGGTCGCCTCGACGATCACGTCCCGGTACATCTGGCCCGCGTGCGCCTCCTGGCTGGCGATGAAGCGCGTACCCATCCAGACGCCCACCGCGCCCAGGCAGAGCGCCGCCGCCAGACCGCGGCCGTCGTAGAGGCCGCCCGCGGCCACCACCGGGATCTTCACCTTCTCGACCGCCTGCGCCACCAACGGCAGGGTGCCCACGAGCCCCGTGTGCCCGCCGCCCTCGCCGCCCTGGCAGATCACCGCGTCGCAGCCTGCCTGTTCGGCCTTCACCGCGTGCTTCACCGCCCCACAGACGACCATCACCTTGAGCCCGGCCTTCTTCAGCCGCTCCATGATCGGCATGGGCACGCCCAGGCCGGCGACGAACGACGAGGCGCCCTCCTCGATGATGATCTCCACCGACGCGGTCAGACTCTCGGGCGACGCCGCCAGCAAGTCCACGCCGAACGGCTTGTCGGTCAGCTTCTTCACCTCGCGCATCTGGTCGCGGATAAAGTCGGGCGTGCGTCCGGCCATGCCGAGCACGCCGTAGCCGCCCGCGTTGGACACGGCCGCCACCAGCTCGGCGTACGAGACGCCGCCCATGCCGGCCAGCATGATCGGGTGCTTGACGCCCAACAGGTCGCAGAGCGGGGTGTGCAGGGTCATCGGACGTCTCCCAAGGTCTTTGCCCGGAAGCATGGCGCCGTAGGTTATCGTTGGAAACCGTGACGCGAGGTCAGTCGCGAACGCCGGATTGCCTGCGCCGGTCCAGACGCTAGGCTCGGGCGCGGACGCCGTGGGGGACGATGGTTTCAATCTGCCTGCTTGGTGACCTCCAGGTCCGGGACGGCGACGCGGCCGTGGCGCTGCCGCCGTCGCGCAAGACCCGGCTGCTGCTCGCCTACCTCGCCGCCACGGCGCGGCCGCACCGGCGCGAGCGGCTGTGCGAGCTCTTCTGGGACCTGCCCGACGATCCGCGCGGCGCGCTCCGCTGGAGCCTGTCGAAGCTGCGCGCGATCCTGGACCGCGACGGCGCGCCGGTAGTCGACGCCGACCGCAACGAGGTCTCGCTCAAGCTGGAGCCGGCGCAGGTCGACCTGTTCGCGGTCCGCGCCGCCCTGCGCGACGGCGTCGAGGGCGCCGCCACCCAGATTCTGGAGAGCCTGGCGAAACGGTTCCGCGGGCCCTTCCTGGCCGACCTGGATCCGACGGGGTGCCCCGAGCTGGACAGCTGGCTGGCCGGGATGCGCGAGGAGACCCGCCGCCTGCACGCCGACATCCTCTACATCCTCGACGACCGCCACGCCGCCGAGCCCGAGCGGGCGCTGCCTTACCTCCGCGAGCTGGTGCAACTCGACCCGTGGGCCGAACCGGCTTGGGCGCGCCTCGTCCAGCGGCTGAACGCGGCGGGCCGGCGCCAGGAAGCCGAGGCGCAGTACGCCGCCGCCGCCAAGGCGCTGGCCGAGGTGGGCGGCCCGACCCGCCTGCTCGAACGCGCCCGCCAATCCGAAGCCGCTCCCGCCGCGCCGACCCGGCCCCCGCCGCCCGACATGCGCCAGGAGATCCGCTTCTGCCGCGCCGCCGACGGCGTGCGCATCGCCTATGCGCTGGCCGGCGAGGGCCCGCCGCTGGTCAAGACCGCCAACTGGATGAACCACCTGGAGTACGACTGGGAGAGCCCGATCTTCGCGGACTTCCTGCGCGGCCTGGCGGACGGGCGGCGCCTGCTCCGCTACGACGCCCGCGGCAACGGGCTGTCGGACTGGGACGTGGACGAGGTGGGCTTTGACGCCTGGTACGCCGACTTCGAGGCCGTGATCGAGGCGTCGGGCTTCGAGCGCTTCCCGATCCTGGGCGTCTCGCAGGGCGCGGCCAGCGCCATCGCCTACGCCGCGCGCCATCCCGAGCGGGTGAGCCACCTCGTTCTCCTGGGCGCCTTCGCTGCCGGTCGACGCGACCCAGAGGGCGTCGCCCAGCGCCAGGCCATGGCCACCCTCATTCGCACCGGCTGGGCGCAGGAGAACCCGGCCTTCCGCCAGCTCTTCGCTACGCTGTTCATACCGGGCGCAACGCGCGAGCTGGCCGAAGCCTTCACCGAACAGCAGCGCCGGACCACCTCGGCCGAGTGCGCCGCCCGCTACTACGACGCCGCCAGTCAGCTCGACGTGCGCGACCTGCTGGCGAAGGTGTCGGCCCCCACACTGGTGCTGCATTCTCGTGGCGACGCCGTCGTACCCATCGAGGCTGGCCGGCTGATCGCGTCCTCGATTCCGAACGCCCGCTTCGTCGCCTTGCCCGGCCAGAACCACATGCTGCTCGAGGACGAGCCCGCCATGGCCCGCTTTTTCGAGGAACTCAGAGACTTCCTCGCCACCTGATCACCCCACCACCAGCTCCGACGCCACCGCCACGGGCTGGGTCAGGCTGAAGAGCGTCGACGACGTCGCCAGCACCTCGTCGAAGATGCGCCGGTAGTCCTCGGCCGCCGCGGGCCCGCGCACCGTCACCGTGGTCGCAAGGCCGCCAAACCCGCGAGGCGCGGCAGGGTCGACGCCGAGCGCACCGCGGAGGTCCACCTCGCCCTCCGTCGCGATCTCCAGCCGGTAGATCTCCACCCCCTCCAAAGCGCAGAGCGCCGTGAAGCGCGCCGTCAGGCAGGCGTTCAGCGCCGCCAGCAGGTGCTCCTGCGGGCTGGCGAAATTGTCGGTGCCGCCCAGCTCCAGCGGGGCGTCCACTTCGATGGCCAGCGCCCGGCGCGCCGTCTTGCCGCCGATCTCGACGACGTCCGCCTGCCCGCTCGAGCGCAGCCGGCCGCGCCAGGTGTTGGCCACCCGCCAGCGGGTGCGCGCCGCGGCCGGTCGCCGGCTCACGGTGTCGATCAGCCCTCGTACGTCGTCCACCGACACGCCGTTCAGGTATGAGCGGCCGGCAATCTTCAGCATTGCGTTCATGGGTCAGGTCTCCCCCGGATCCCTCGCGGCCCGGTGGAAGCTGAAGTGCGCGCGCCGCGTGGGAACCGCCGTGGCGCCCAGCGTGGAATTCCACGCCGCCGGCGTGGAATCATCCGGTCCGGATCACCGGCAGCTTCGAAAGCTCGCCCGCCGCGAAGTCGAGGAAGGCTCGCACGCGGGGCGGCGTCAGCCGGGCGCTGGCGATGACCAGCTGCACCGGGATCGGCGCCGGCTCGTGCTCGGCCAGGAGGCGCACCAGCCGCCCATCCGCCAGCTCGTCGGCCACCTGGTAGGAGAACACGCGCGTGATTCCGCGTCCCTCGACCGCGGCCGCCACCACCGGCTCCACCGCATTGACCATCAGCCGCGGCCGCAGCCTCACCGCCTCGCCCGCCGCAAAGCGCCACTCCGTCGGGCCGGGCTGGGTGCTGGAATAGACGATCTCGTGCTCGGCCAGGTCCGCGGGTGCCTGCGGCCCCGGCCGGCCCGCCAGGTAGTCCGGCGAGGCCACCACCACCCGCCGCACCTCCCCCACCCGCCGAACGATCAGGCTGGAGTCGGCCAGCACGGCGATCCGCAACGCCACGTGGATCTGCTCGTCGACCAAGTCGAGGTTGCGGTCGTGCAGCACCAGCTCGCCGGTGACCTCGGGGTTGGCGTCCAGGAACGCCGCCAGCACCGGCGCCATGTGCCGGCGGCCGAACACCAGCGGCGCGCTGATCCGCAGGTGTCCACGCAGCGGCCCCGCTTCGGATTGCGCCACCGCAGCGTCATAGCCCGCCAGCACCGGCCGCGCCGCCTCGGCCAGCCTGCGCCCCGCATCCGTCACCGACAGCCGCCGCGTCGTGCGCTCCACCAGCCGGGCGCCCACCCGCGCCTCCAGCGCCGCCAGGGTGCGCGTCACCGCCGGCCCCGAGCGTCGCAACCGCCGCGCGGCGCCCGCCAGGCTGCCGGTCTCCAGCACGGCCAGGAACACGGCGAGCTCGTCGAGGCGGTCCACGGATCATTCCAAGTTCTGGAATTCTGACTTGCCACCTTGCCGGATTATCGTCGTTGACGGCAACGCCTAGCTTTCGGGCCACATAACGCAAGGAAGCCGCCATGACCCTCCGCCTGCACGGCGTCACCCTCTCCGGCCACGTCCACAAGGTCGAGGTGCTGCTGCGCCTGCTGGACCTGCCGTTCGAGTACGTCGCGGCCCCCGCCGACGTGCGCCAGACCGACGCCTTCGCCCGCCTCAACCCGCTGCGGCAGATCCCCGTGCTGGAAGACGGCGACGTGGTCCTGGCCGACTCCAACGCCATCCTCGTCTACCTCGCCAAACGCTACGACCCGGCCGGACCCTGGCTGCCGGAGGACCCGGTCGCGGCGGCCCGCGTCCAGCGGTGGCTGTCGATCTCGGCCGGCGAGGTGAAGTACGGCCCAGCCAACGCCCGCGCTGTCCACCTGTTCGGCCTGAAGACCGACCTCGGCGACGCCCATGCGGTGGCCCTCCGCCTGCTGGCCTTCATGGACGCCGAGCTGGCCGCCGGCGCCTGGCTGGCCGGGCCCGAGCCCACCCTCGCCGACGTCGCCTGCTACCCCTACCTGGCCTGTGCGCCCGAAGGCGGCGTCGACCTCGAGCCCTACCCGGCCGTCCGCGCCTGGATTGCCCGCTTCGAAGCCCTGCCCGGCGTCAAGGCGATGCCGCGCAGCCCGGTGCCCGCCTGATGGACGACGCCGGACCCTGGCACGCGGGCGAACGCCGCGCCCAGCAGATCGCCGGCAGCGCGCCCGGCGGCGCGGGCATCCGCAGCTTCATGCCCGAGCAGCACCGCATCTTCTTCGCCCAGCTGCCGTTCATGGTCGCCGCGACCCTGGACGAGACCGGCGCGCCGGCGGCTACCCTGCTGACCGGCCGCCCCGGCTTCGTCGACAGCCCCGACCCGAAGACGCTCACGGTCGCGGCCACCCGCGACGACCCGGCGGGCCGACGCCTCGTCGCCGGCGCGCCCATCGGCCTGCTCGGGATCGAGCTGCACACGCGGCGCCGCAACCGCGCCAACGGCCGCATCGCCACGGCCGGCCCGGACGGCTTCACCGTCGAAGTGCTGCAGAGCTTCGGCAACTGCCCGCAATACATCCACCCCCGCGAGATCAGCGTCGATCGCCGCGCGCAGACGCAGGCCGAGGCGTTCGATGGGCTGGACGCGCTCGCCCGCCGCCAGATCGCCGCCGCCGACACCTTCTTCGTCGCGACGTCCAGCGGCCTAGGTGTGGACCAGGGCGGCCTCGACATCTCCCACCGCGGCGGCCTACCCGGCTTCGTGCAGGTGGACGGGAACGTGCTGACCATCCCCGACTACCGCGGCAACCGCTACTTCAACACCCTCGGCAACCTGCTGCTCGAGCCCCGCGCAGCGCTGCTGTTCGTCGACTTCGCCAAGGGCGAGATGCTCCAGCTCCAGGGCCGCGCCGAGGTCGCCTGGGACGAAGCCGCCCTGCCACACGCCGAACGCACGTGGCGCTTCAGCGTAGAGCGCGGTTGGCGGGGGATGAGCGGCGTGTACGCCTAGGTCGCCGTCCACGCCCCGTCGACGCTCAGCGCCGCACCGGTGGCCGAGGCGCCCATGTCCGACACCAGGTAGAGCATCATCCCCGCCAGGTGGTCGTACTCGACGAACGTCTTGTTGGGTTGGGCGGCCAGGATCACGTCCTCGACCACGCGCTCGGGCGAGATGCCGCGCGCCTTGGCCTGGTCGCCGATCTGCATCTCGATCAGCGGCGTCTTCACATAGCCCGGGCAGATGGCGTTGACGGTGATCCCGCTCCGCGCCAGCTCTACCGCACAGCTCTTGGTGAAGCCCACCACGCCGAACTTGGCCGCGCAGTAGGGCGACTTGAACGCCGAAGCCACCAGGCCGTGGGCCGAGGCGATGTTGACGATCCGCCCGCGCCCCTGCGCCTTCATGATCGGCACGGCCGCCTTAGTGGCATGGAAGGTCGACGACAGGATCACCGAGATCAGGGCGTCCCACTTCTCGTCCGGGAACTCGTCCACCGGCGCCACGTGCTGGATGCCGGCGTTGTTCACCAGGATGTCCAGGCGGCCGAGCTCCTTGTGGGCGAAGGCGATCAGGTCGCGGACCTCCTCGGGCTTGGAGAGGTCCGCGCCGTGATACAGCACCCGCGCGTTGGTCTTCTCCTGGATCGCCTTGCGGTCGGCCTCGATCTTGGCCGGGTCGCCGAAGCCGTTCAGCACCACGTTGACGCCCTGCTCCGCCAGCGCCCTGGCCAGCGCCTGGCCGATGCCCGACGTGGAGCCGGTGATGACGGCCACGTGGCCTTCCAGGTGATAGTCGACGGCCATGCTCAGGCGTCCTTCTTGCGGGAGGGGGCTACGGGCGCAGGCTGCGGCCGCGTGAAGACGAACTCCTCGTCCGAGGAGAGGTGGGACTGGAACCGGTAGCCGCCGGTGTCGAAGGCGCGCAGGTCGGTGGCGCGGTCGATCCGGTGGTCGATGGCGTAGCGGGCCATGAAGCCGCGGGCGCGCTTGGCGAAGAACGAGATCACCCGGGCCTCGCCGTCCTTCTCCTCGAGGAAGCGGCAGGACACCACCGGCAACTTCAGCGCGGCGCGGTCGACGGCGCCGAAGTACTCGCCGCTCGCGCAGTTCACGAGCGTCTTGTCCTTGTGGCCCTGGGCGGCGGCGTTCAGCGCCTCGGAGATCCGCGGGCCCCAGAAGTCGTAGAGGCTGCCGCCGCGCTTGGTCTTGATCCGCACGCCCATCTCCAGCCGGTACGGCTGGATGGCGTCGAGCGGGCGCAGCACGCCATAGAGGCCCGAGAGGATGCGCAACCGCTCCTGCGCCCAGGCCAGCGCCTTCTTGTCCAGCTCCCGCGCCTTAAGGCCCAGGTAGACGTCGCCGTTGAATGCGAAGGCCGCCTGCAGCCCGTCGTCGCTCTCGGGGTCGAAGGCCTGGAACCGCTCGCGGTTCAGCGTCGCCAGGCTGTCGGACAGGTCCATCATCCGCTTCAGGTCGGCGACCCGCAGCTTCTTGGCCGTCTTCGACAGCTCCGCCGTATGGTCCGCGAGCTGCGGCGCCGTGAGCGGGGCGGAATCCGGCGCAGCCGCGAAGTTCAGCGCCTTGGCCGGAGAGAGGACAATCAGCATCGCGCACCCCTTTGCCGCGACTTGCCGGCGGCGCCAAGGGCGGCGCTGTGTCGGGTGGAAGACTTGTCACCTGCGGCAGAGTTCGCGAACAGTTCGCGCCATGAGACGGATCCGCAACGACCGTGCGCTGTTTGCCCTCCTGATCGGGTTCGTCACCCTGGCCGCGCTGGTTCTGGGCACGATCTGGCTCAGCGAGCGGCAAGACAGGGCCGCCCGGTCGGTCCGCCACACCCTTGAGGTGGAAGCGCGGCTCAGCACCGTGCTGTCGCGCGTGCAGGAGGCCGAGGCCGGCCAGCGCGGCTATATTCTGACCGGCCGCCCCCGCTTCCTCGAGCCCTATGAGGTGGCGCTCCGCAACATCGACCGCGACCTGGCCGACCTGGAACAGGCCGTCGCCGACAATCCGGCTCAGCAGGCCCGCGCCGCAAAGCTTCGCCTGGCGGTCGAAGGCCGCCGCAGGCTGTTGCGCGAGAACCTCGCCCGGTTCCGGATCGGCCAGCCCGCGACGTCCTTCGCCGACGAGTTCGAGCGCGGCCGCGCCGCCATGGACGAGGTGCGCGGGATCGTGGCCGAGATGAAGGCTTCGGAAGCCGACCTCCTGCGCAGCCGGCTCGAGGGAGCCGAAGCGCGCGGCGCACAGCTGCGGGTCGCCCTCGTCGTGGCCGGCGTCACCGTCCTGCTGCTCGGCGCCTTCGCCTTCCTGAACGGCCGCCGACGGCTGCTGGAGGCCGTGGTGGCCCGCGACTCCCTCGCCGAGGCCAACGCCCGCCTGGTCGAGGAGAGCGCCAACCGGGAGGCGGCCGAGGCCCAGGTCCGCCAGGTGCAGAAAATGCAGGCCGTCGGCCAGCTGACCGGCGGCATCGCTCACGACTTCAACAACATGCTGGCGATCGTCATCGGCTCCCTCGATCTGGCCAAGCGGCGGCTGCACCGCGACCTGGCCCGCGCCGAGGCGTGCATCGACAGCGCCCTGGAAGGCGCCAACCGCGCGGCCCAGCTCACCGCCCGCCTGCTGGCCTTCTCCCGCCAGCAGCCCCTCGATCCGCGGGTGCTGGACGTGAACAAGCTGGTGGGCGGCATGTCCGAGATGCTCCGCCGCACCATCGGCGAGAACCTGCGGGTCGAGACGGTGCTGGCCGGCGGCCTCTGGCGCACATTCGCCGACCCGGCCCAGCTGGAGAGCGCCATCGTCAACCTGTGCGTCAACGCGCGCGACGCCATGCCCGACGGCGGCAAGCTCACCATCGAGACGACCAACGCGCACCTCGACGATGGCTACGCGAGCCAGAACGACGATGTCGCGCCCGGCCAGTACGTGATGATCTCCGTGTCCGACACCGGCATGGGCATGCCGCCCGAGGTGATCGAGCGCGCCTTCGACCCGTTCTACACGACCAAGGGCGCCGGCCGGGGCACCGGTCTGGGGCTCAGCCAGGTGCACGGCTTCGTCAAGCAGAGCCACGGCCACGTGAAGATCTACTCCGAGCCCGGGGTCGGCACGACGATCAAGATCTACCTGCCGAGGCGCGCCGGCGAGGAACAGGCGATCGACGTCCAGGCCCGCCCGGCCGGCGAGCTGCCGCATGCGAAGGACGGCGAGATCGTCCTGGTGGTCGAGGACGACGAGCGGGTCCGGCACCTCAGCGTCGATGCGTTGCGTGAGCTGGGCTACACCGTCGTGCAGGCCTCGGATGCGGCCCAGGCGCTAACGGTGCTGGCGCTGCAGCCCCGGGTGGACCTGCTCTTCACCGACGTGGTCATGCCCGACCTCGACGGCCGCCGCCTGGCCGACCGGGCGCGCGAGGCGCGACCCGACCTGAAGGTGCTCTACACCACCGGCTATACGAGGAACGCCATCGTCCACAACGGCATGCTGGACGCCGACGTCGCCTTCATCGCCAAGCCCTTCACCATCGAGCAGATCGCCCAGAAGGTCCGCCAGGTGCTGGACGCCGCGCCGGCGCAGGTAGCTCGGCCCGAGGCCGGCCTGGTCTAGGCGGACGCCCACCTCCTCACCCGTAGGGGGGAGGGGGACGACGTCCCTAGAACAGCACCCGCGGATTGAGGATCCGCTTGGGGTCCAGCGCGTGGCGGATGGCGCGCTGGGCGGCCAGCTCCGTGGCGGACTTGTAGCGGGCGCCCTCCGCGGTCTTCATCGCGCCCAGCCCATGCTCGGCGCTGATGGAACCGCCCAGCTTCGCCACGATGTCGTGGACGATCCGCGAGCCCGCGTCGCGCCGGGCCGCGTGCTCGGCGTCGGGGGCGCCGTCGGGCCTCAGCACGTCGTAGTGGATGTTGCCGTCGCCTACGTGGCCGAACGCGGCGATCCGCGCGCCCGGCGCGAAGTCGTGCATCGCCGCGGTCGCCTCGGCCAGGAACGCGGGAACCTGGCTCACCGGCACTGACACGTCGTGCTTCCAGGTGGCGCCCTCGGGCTTCTGGGCCGGCGACTGGTTCTCGCGGATCGCCCACAGCGCCTTGGCCTGGGTCTCTGTCTGGGCGAGCACGGCGTCGCCGATCAGCCCCGCCTCCAGGCCGTCGGCGAGGAACCGCTCCATCGCCGCCTCTGCCGAGCCGGGCTCGCCCGACGAGAACTCGGCCAGCACATACCAGGGGTGCGCTTCGCTGAACGGGTCGCGCGTGCCGGGGATGTTGCGCAGAGCGAAGTCGATCCCGAGCCGCCCCATCAACTCGAAAGCCTCGACCGCGCCGCCCGTCTCGTCCTTGGCGCGCGCCAGCAGCTTGATGGCGTCTTCGGGCGTCGCCAGGCCGATCATCGCCACCGCCCGCGACGCCATCACCGGGTAGAGCTTCAGCGCCGCGGCCGTCACGACGCCGAGCGTGCCCTCCGCCCCGATCAGCAGCTGCTTCAGGTCATAGCCGGTGTTGTCCTTGCGCAGCCGCTTCAGCCCGTTCCAGACCTCGCCGTTCGGCAGCACCGCCTCCAGGCCCAGCACGAGGTTGCGGGCCATGCCGTAGCGCAGCACCTGCGTGCCGCCGGCGTTGGTCGACACCACGCCACCCACGGTCGCCGTGCCCTCGGACGCCAGCCCCAGCGGGAAGCGCCGACGCACCTCCGCCGCCGCCGCATGCACCTGCGCCAGCGTCACGCCGGCCTCGGCGGTGAGCGCGTCGTCATGGCCGTCCACGTCGCGGATCGCCCGAAGCCGCTCGGTGGAGAGCAGGATCTCCCCCTGCGGGATCTGGCCGCCGACCAGGCCCGTATTGCCGCCCTGCACCGTGATCGGCTGGCCGGCTTCGAAGCAGATCCCCACCACCGCCGCCACCGCCTCGGTCGTGTTCGGCAGCGCCAGGAACGGCGTCTGGCCTACCCACCGATCACGCCACTCCACCAACTTCGGCGCGATGCGCTCTGGGTCCTCGCTCCAGCCGCCGGCGCCCAGCACGGCTTTGAGGCGGGAGAGCACGTCGGCGGGCACGGGTGCGGTCATGGCCGGAACCTACGCTTCCACCCCTTCGTTCGCCAGTATATACTCCGATATATACCGGAGCCCGACATGGCGATCCTGATCAAGAACCCCGAGGTCGAACGCAAGGCGCGCGAGTTGGCGACCTTGCGTGGGCAAACCATCACCGCCGCGTTGGACGGAGCGCTGGACAAGGCGCTGGCGGAGGAAAGGCCGATGCGGCGGCCAACCCTCGAAGAGATGCGGGCAGCGACGCAACGCTTTCGGGAGCGCATCGGGCTCAGACTGCCGCAACCGCCGGCCACCAAGGAAGAGTGGGACGCCATCAACGAAATCCCCGGCCTCGCCGAGGATGACGCGTGATCGTCGTCGATGCGTCGGCGCTCGTAGCCATCATGCTGGCGGAACCCGAGGCAGAGCAGTTCGAGGTCGCCCTCCATGGCGCCGGGATCGCATGGCTCAGCCCCATCAACTACGTCGAGACTGGCTTGCTGCTGGTGGGTCGCGGGGCCTTCTCTGCGCCTGACGAGCTGGACGCTTGGCTCGCCGCCCAGCGCGTCTCGGTTCGAAGAGACTCCGATCTGGCCGGTCCAGCCATGCAAGCCTACCTGGCATACGGCGAGGGTCGCCACCCCGCCCGCCTGAACCTCGCGGACTGCTTCGCCTACGCGCTCGCCAAGCAGCTCGACGTCCCGCTGCTCTACAAGGGTGACGACTTCGCCAAGACCGACATCCGTTCCGCGCTCTAGCCCACGAACCCCGCCGCCCGCTTCAGCCGGTCGTTGATCGCCTCGCCCAGCCCCTCCTCCGGGATCGGCGCCACGGCGATCCCCGCCGGCCCGGTCCGGTCGGCCGCCCGCAGATAGGCGAAGAGGTTGGCCGCGGCCTCGGCCAGGTCGCCCGTCGGGCTGAGGTTGAAAGGCCCACTCCCGCGCGGCCCGAACGACAGCCAGGCCTCGCCCGGCATCGGTTCGGTCACGCCCAGCCGCATCGGCGCCTTCGGCGCGTAATGGCGCGTGAGCCGGCCCGGCGATCGCTTCGCGTCGGCTTCGGCCTCGGCCAGCGGCCCGACCACCGCTTCGATCTGCGCCCGCGTCACCGCCCCGGGCCGCAGCAGCCGCGCCTCGCCCAGCAGCGCCACCACCGTCGACTCCAGCCCGATCCTGCACGCCCCGCCGTCCAGCGCCGCCGCGGCGGCCGCGCCGGTCTCCTCCAGCGCGTCGGCGTAGGTCGTGGGGCTGGGCCGCCCCGAGCGGTTGGCGGAGGGCGCCACGATCGGCCCGCCCACCGCCTCGATCAGCCCGTGCGCCAGGGGGTGGCCCGGCGCCCGGACCGCCACAGTGTCCAATCCCGCCCGCGCAAGGTCGCAGACCGCAGCCTCGTCCGCCACCGGCAGCACCAGGGTGAGCGGCCCCGGCCAGAACGCCGCCGCCAGCGCCTCGGCGCGCACGTCGAACCGCGCAATGCGCCGCGCCATCGCCACGTCGGCCACATGCGCGATCAGCGGGTTGAAGCTGGGCCGGCCCTTCGCCGCGTACACGGCCGCCACCGCGCGTGGGTTCCCCGCATCGGCCGCCAGGCCATAGACCGTCTCGGTCGGCATCAGCACCAGGCCGCCTTCGCGGATGGCGCGGGCGGCTAGGGCGACATCCGCCGGGCCTTCAGGTCGACGCGCACCGTCACCTTGGCCGGAATCTGCTCGGTGCTCGTCCACTCGCCCTGTCCAACGCCGAAGGCCGTCCGGTCGAGGCTGGTTACACCGCGGACGCTGGCCCTGTCGCCGTCGATCGTCAGCCGGAACGGCAGCGACAGTGGCCGCGACGCGCCCCGCAGGCTGAGCTGGCCGCGCGCCACGAAGCGCCCCTCCCCGGTCTTTTCGAAGCGGGTGGCGGTGAACGTCGCCTTCGGGTGGTTGGCCGTGTCGAACCAGTCAGGCGCCGGCAGGCTCGCGTCGCGCTGGTCGTCGCCGGTGCGTGCCGAGGCCGTGTCGATGCTGACCGTCACCTTCGAGTGGTCCAGGTCGTCCGGGCTGAACACGATGTCGGCCGTCCAGCGGTCGAACCGCCCCTGGATCGGCTCGCCGCTCCAGGCCGTGGTGAACCCCAGCGTCGAACCCGGTTGCACGACCCAGCGGACAGCAGCTGCCGGCGCGGGCGCGGCAGCCGGCGTCGCGACAGCCGGCGCCGCCTGCGCCCCGGGCTCCCGCGTCTCGACGGCGGGCGCCAGTGGCGGCGGCGCGGCCTGCGCCGGCCGCGGCGGATCGTAGAACAGCCCGAACGCCGTCACCGCACCCAACCCCAGCAGGACCGCCGCCAGCCGCGGCTCCCACCAGCGGCCGGCCCGCGCGCCCGGGGCCATGCGCGGCAGGACCGGCGTGCGCGGGTCGACGAAATGGTGCTTCAGCGCGCCCGCCACGTGCAGGCCGAACAGCACATAGGCGCCCTTAATGATGGTGTGGTGCGCCGCCTCGGCCCCCTCGTTCCACATCGCCTTGGCCGCCGGGGCCAGCTCCGCCAATCCGGGCAGGTGCGGCCAGGGCACAGCGCCGTACAGCAGCGTCGGCACCGCGAAGCGGCTGGTCGAGACCATGATCCAGCCGGTGAGCGGCATCAGGATCATCACCGCGTAGAAGCCCCAGTGGACCGCCACCGCCAGCCGCCGCTCCCAGGGCGCCAGCGCCGCGGGCTCGGGCGGCGGCCGGTGCGTCAGCCGCCAGGCCAGCCGCGCCAAGCTGAGCAGCAGGATCGTGATCCCCACCGACTTGTGGAACTGGGTGACTGCGAAGGCCTCTGGCGTGCGCGCCTCCATCCGCCCGGACAGCGCCACCTGCAGCACGATCAGCGCCGCGATGGTCCAGTGGAGCACGATGGCGATCGCCGAATAGCGCGCCGCGGCCGCCCCGCGCGAGAGCTCGGTCATGCGGTCACTTCTTCACGAATTCGACTTCGAACTCGAGGTCCACCATGTCGCCGGCGAACGGGCGCCCGCCCGTCACCCCGAACTCCGAACGCTTGATCTTGCCCTCGCCCGAGAACCCCATCCGCGTGCCGGCGCCCAAGAGGCCCGGGCCCACGCCATTGAACTCGACGTCCAGGGTCACCGGCTTCGTCACCCCGTGGAAGGTGAGGTCCCCCGTCAGCTGGCCCTTGCCCTCGGCGTCCGCCGTCAGGCCCGTCGAGCTGAACAGGATCACCGGGTACTTGTCGGGCTCGAAGTAGCCCGAGACCGTGCGGTTGAAACCGTTGTCCTCGGTGTCGATCGACTTGGGATCCACCGAGATCGTCACCTTGGCGGCCTGCCAGTTGGCCGGGTCGTAGGTGAACCCGCCCGAGAGCTTGTTGAAGCGCATGGTGTAGCGCGAGAAGCCCCCCATGTGCGGCACCCGGATCACCAGGCTGGCATGCCGCGGATCCAGCGCGTACTCGCCGGCCGGAACCTTCGCCGGGTCACGGGTCGTGGGATCGGCGGCGGCCGCGCCCGTGGCCAGCAGCGCCAGAGCGAAAGCGATCGGGACAGTGCGCAGCATCTTGGGCGGCTCCTCAAAGGGCATGATACGCGCCGGTGCGCCCGGCGTTCGCGTTAATGCCGCCGAACGGCGCAACGGGCGCTGCTGACTGCACATAATTTCGGGTTCCCTCCCCCGCCAGCCCCGCTAGAACGCCCGCAAGCTCTCGGAGACCTGTTCCATGACCTTCCGCGCCCCCGTCCGCGACCTGGCCTTCGCGCTGAAGACCGTGGGCCATCCCGAGCTCCTGGCCCGCGCCTATCCGGACCTCGACGCCGACACCGTCCAGGCGGTGCTGGAGGCCGCCGCCGCGTTCGCCGACAACGAGCTCGCGCCGCTGAACCGCAAGGGCGACCTGGAGGGCGCCAGGTACGAGAACGGCACGGTCACCGCCGCCCCCGGCTTCGCCGACGCCTACCGCCATTTCGTCGAACAGGGCTGGAACTCGCTCTCGGCCGACCCCGAGCACGGCGGCCAGGGCCTGTCGAAGGCCATGGAGCTGGCCGTCTTCGAGATGGTCCACGCCGCCAACATGGCCTTCGGCCTCTGCCCCATGCTGACCCAGGCGGCCATCGAGGCGCTGACCCAGCACGGCACGGAGCGCCAGAAGCGCCTCGTGCTGCCGAAGCTGGTCTCGGGGGAATGGACCGGCGCCATGTGCCTCACCGAGCCCCAGGCCGGCTCGGACCTCGCCGCGCTGACCTCCATCGCCCGGCCGGACGGCCAGGGCGGCTATCGCCTGACCGGCCAGAAGATCTTCATCACCTGGGGCGACCACGACGCGGCCGACAACATCTGCCACCTGGTCATCGCCCGCACGCCCGACGCGCCGCCCGGCGTGAAGGGCATCAGCCTGTTCCTGACCAACAAGTTCGAGGTGAAGGACGACGGCTCGCTCGGCGGCCGCAACAGCTTCCGGCCCGTCTCCATCGAGCACAAGCTGGGCATCCACGGCTCGCCCACCTGCGTGATGGCCTACGAGGACGCCCACGCAGAGCTGGTCGGCGAACTCGGCCAGGGCCTGGCGCACATGTTCGTCATGATGAACGCCGCCCGCCTGCAGGTGGGCGTCCAGGGCGTCGCCATCGCCGAGCGGGCCTTCCAGCAGGCGCTGGGCTTCAGCCAGGAGCGCAAGCAGGGCCGGGCTGCGTTCGCCGACGCCGACGGCATGATCTACGGCCACCCCGACGTGCGCCGCACGCTGATGCTCTCCAAGGCCCGCATCGAGGCCGCCCGCGGCATCTGTCTGACCGTCGGCGTGCTGGCCGACCTCGCCGACCGCGCCGAGACCGAGGACGAGCGCGCCGCCGCCCAGGCCCGCCAGGAACTGCTCACTCCCATCGCCAAGGCCTGGTCCACCGACATCGGCGTCGACGTCGCCTCGGCGGCCCTGCAGGTGCACGGCGGCATGGGCTTCGTCGAGGAGACCGGCGCGGCCCAGCACTACCGCGACTCCCGCATCGCCCCGATCTACGAAGGCACGAACGGCATCCAGGCCATAGACCTCGTCGGCCGCAAGGTGCGGATGAACGGCGGCGAGACGCTGCGCGGCCTCTGCGGCGAGATGGCGATGACCGCCGAGCTGCTCACAGAAACCCCGGACCTCGCCCCCGTCGGCCGCCGCCTCGCCGCCGCCATCGCCGCCCTGGAGCGCGCCACGGATTGGCTCGTCGGCGCAGACAACATCGCCGCCCTGGCCGCCGCCACGCCCTTCCTCAAGCTCGCCGGCGACGTCGTGGGCGGCTGGATCCTTGGCCGCCAGGCCCTGGCCGCCGCCGGCTCTGACGACCCGTGGCTTCAGAGCAAGGCCGCGCTGGCCCGCCTCTACGCCAGCCAGGTCCTCACCCTCGCCCCCGGACTCGCCGACGGCCTCACGGAAAGCGGCGCCGACCTGGAAGCGACCAAGGCTGCGGTGCTGGCGGGCTAGAGCGCGCCTTCGAACCGCACCCGGTAGAACCGCGTCTCGGCGCCCTCGGTCCCGAAGTCGTTGTCCGTCACGAGCAGCAGCTCGCGCTCGCTCAGCAGCGTGACGCCCTCCAGGTCCGCCGCGACGTCCGGGTGATCGTCGGTGGAGAACACCAGCGTCTTCGCAAGCCGCCCCGGCGCCGACACGTCCACCCGATAGATCCGCGCGCTCCTGCTGATCCGTTCCAGCACCAGGATCCGGTCCGGCCCGACCCAGGCCAGATCGCACACCTTCAGGTCCTTCGATCGCACTTCGCCCGCGGCGGCGTCGGCCGTGAAGCTCTCGGGTGTGTCGAACGGATAGGCGTACTCGGCGAGCAATGCGCCGCTCTGCGCGTCCAGCTTCCAGATCGCGGTCGACTCGTGCGGTGCGTCCGCCATCGCGCTCTGGAACACGGCGTAGAGGAACACCCCGTCGCCGCTCGCGGTCAGGCCCTCGAAGCCGCGGTTCAGCCGCCGCCGCCGCGCCGCCTGCGGCAGCACCGGCTCGGCCCCCGCCAAGGTATGCCCCGCCGGCGTCCACCGTCGCAGCACCGCGCCGTCGCCACCTACCTGCAGCAGCGACGGCCCGTATTCCTCGCAGACCCAGAAGGTCCCGTCCGCCAGCGCCGCCACGCCCTCCGGATCGACGCCCGCCGGGTCGGCCGGCAGCACGTGGCCGGCCAGGTCGAAGGTGGGCTCCATCGCCGCCTCGGCGCTCCCGGCCGGCGCGCGGCCCGACAGCGGCCCGTCCGGCCCCTCCAGCGGCAGCAGCCGCTCCAGATGCACCCGCCTGCGCCCCACCCGCAGCTCGGCCAGGCAGGGCTGGAAGTCGGGCAGCGGCAGCACCTTCGCGCCGTCGCGCTCCCTCAGCGGCGCCAGATGATCCAGCCCCCACCGCTCCATCGCCGTCTTGATTTTCAGGTTCGGCCCGCGATCGCCGACGCCCCACACCACGCCCGGCGGATCGCCCGGCCGGCGCGACAACCCCGACCCAGGCCCGAACGTCAGCCGCAACTTCCCCTTCGGCGTGCGGATCTCCGCCAGCCGCGGCTCGCGCCACTTGAGCTCAGTAACGTCAGGCGGCGGCGAGCGATGGGAGGTCATGCAGGGCAGGATCGAGCCCTTTGCCCATCAAGTCGATGAAGTTGTCGCGGTAGAAGCGCCGCTTCGCGACCTCGTCCACGCCCGCCAGGCTGTCGTTGAATCGCTTCAGCGGGTTCCTGCCGCCCTCTACGTGCGGGAAGTCCGACGAGAACAGCACCATCTCCTCGCCCGAGTTGGCCATGATCCAGGCCACGTCCTCGTGTGGATAGGGCGTGACCCTGAGCTGCCGGCGCAGGATCGCGCTCGGCGTGTCCGATAGCTTCTGCAGCCGCTCCTCGCGCCCGAACGCCGCGCAGCCGCTATCCAAGAACTTCATCAGGCTGGGCAGCCACGACGCCCCCAGCTCGATCGCGCCGAACTTCAGCCGCGGGAAACGGTCGAACACCCCGTCGATCACCAGGGCCGACAACGTCTGCCAGACGCTGAGTGGGATCGCCATGAAGGTCAGCGAGGTGAAGTTCTCGTCGCCACCGTGGAAGTCCTTCACGTAGGGCAGGCCGTTCTCGATGTAGGCCTTGGCCATCTTCTCCTCGCCACCCACGTGGAACAGGATGGGCACGCCGGCCTCCTCCGCCACCGCCCACAGCGGATCCAGCTCGACATGGCTGGGCGAGAACCCGGGCGGCGGGCGCGACGGGATGACCAGCGCCTTGCAGCCCATCGCCAGCGCCTCCCTGGCGATTTCCGGCGCCCGCTTTCGATCCACGAGCGGCACGTAGCCGGTGGCCAGCAGCCGCCGGTCCACCCCGCAGAACTCGGTCATCATCCGGTTGTGGGCGCGGGCCGTCTCGAGGGCGAGCTCCACCTCGCCCATCTGCTCCAGGCCGAAGTTCGACAGGCAGGCGGTCGTGAACACCAGCTGGCTGGTGAAGCCCAGATAATCCAGCGTCTTGGGCCGGTCGGCCGCGTCGAAAGCGCCCAGCGCCTCGTAGTTCTTCCGCAAGAGGATGTTTGCCTCGGCGCCCGCCCGGAACTCGGGGTCACGGGCCTTCTCGGCGGCCTTGGCGAACCACTCGGGCAGCACGTCCTTCCTGCCCGTCTTGGCCACGAAGTCGTCGCGGAACTTCGGGTCGATGTAGCGGTTGATCGTGCCCGGCAGCTCCATGATGTGGCTGTCGGCGTCATGGACGGTCTGGCCCTCGACGTACGCCATGGCGCATCCTCCCAATATGTCTTCTTTCGTCGGCCGACATTCCGAACCTTCAAATTTAGCTCGTCAAGGATTCTGGGCCCGCCACCCCGCAGACGTGGCGGCCGACCTGATCGGCTGGGAGGTGTTCGTGGGCGGCGTCGGCGGCCGCATCGTCGAGACCGAGGCCTACCACCACGAGGATCCCGCCTCGCACAGCTACTCAGGCCCCACACCCCGCAACGAAGTGATGTTCGGCCCGCCGGCGCACCTCTACGTCTACCGCTCGTACGGCATCCACTGGTGCATGAACTTCGTCTGCTGGGCCGACGCGCCGGGCGGCGCCGTCCTGATCCGCGCCCTCGAGCCCACCGCCGGCCTCCCGGTCATGGCCGAGCGCCGGGGCCTCACCGACCTCCGCGCCCTCTGCTCCGGCCCCGGCAAGCTCTGCCAGGCGCTCGCCGTCACCCGCGAGCACAATGGCATGCCCCTCGACCACGCGCCCTTCGCGCTCCGCGAAGGCCCCCGCCGCGGCGTCGTCACCGGCCCCCGCGTCGGCATCACCAAGGCGGCGGATGTGCCGTGGCGGTTCGGCGAGACGGGCTCCCGGTTCGTCAGCCGGCCGTTCCCTGCGCGCTAGGCGGCGCGCCTGGCGTTGCAATGCGGCGTCCAATGCCTTAGCCGGATCGGACCGGGATGAAGCGGTGTCCCGGTCAGGCGTCTGCGCCCAACCACCGCGTGGCTCCGCTTGGAGGCGCGCATGCGTCCGAACCGCCGACTACTCCTCGTCTTGCCGTTGCTCGCCGCGCCTCTGGCGTCCCGCGCCGCACCCTGTCGGCCGCCCGTCGTGCTGTTCGTGTGCCCGGCCGGGACGGTGAAGAGCGCAATCGCCCGCGAGACCCTGAAGCGTCGTGCGTCGGCCGAGGGTCTACGGCTGGACGTCCGGTCGCGCGGCCTAACGCCTGAAGACCACGTGTCGCCGACCCTGGCCACGCGCCTGCGAGCCGACGGGATCGATCCGGCCGCCGAACCGCCCCGGGCGCTCGCGCCTGCCGACGTGGCCGCGGCCGACCTGGTCGTGGCTTTTGACGACGCGGCCGCCGCGCCGGCCCTGAAGAGCGCCCGCACGTGGCGCACGCCGTCCTGGAACACGGACTACGACGCGGCGAAGGCCGATCTCGCCGCGCGGATGGATGGGCTCTTCGCAGAGCTTCGCGCGCGGGCCGGAGACTGCCGATGAGCTCGGAAGGCAAGGTATCGCTCGCGGAGGCGACGAAGACGTGGGCGCGCATTGCGGCTCTCAGCTTCGGCGGCCCGGCCGGGCAGATCGCGATGATGCACCGCATCCTCGTGGAGGAGAAGCGCTGGCTGGGCGAGCGCCGGTTCCTGCACGCGCTCAATTACTGCATGCTTCTGCCGGGCCCCGAAGCGCAGCAGCTCGCCATCTACATCGGCTGGCTGATGAACCGGACCCTGGGCGGCCTGATCGCGGGCATGCTGTTCGTGCTGCCGGGCTTCCTGGCGATCATGGGCTTGAGCATCCTCTACGCGCTGTTCGGCGACATCGGGCCCGTCAGCGCCCTCTTCTTCGGCCTGAAGGCCGCGGTGCTCGTGGTGGTCGTCCAGGCGGTGATCCGGGTCGGCGGGCGCTCACTCAAGAACCCCGTGATGATCGGGATCGCCGCGGCGGCGTTCCTCGCCATCTACGCGCTCGACGCGCCGTTCCCGCTGATCATCCTGGGCGCCGCCCTGATCGGGTTCCTGGGCGGCGCAGCCGGCGTGCCGGCCTTCGCGGCCGGCGGCGGCCACGGTCCCAAGGTCGCGCACGAGGTGGCCGACGCCGACTCCCTGTTGGGCGAGGAGACGCCGGCTCACGCCCGCCCCAACCTGCGCTGGGCGCTCGGCATCGGCGGCGTGCTGGCGGTGCTCTGGCTGGCGCCGGTCCTGGCCCTCGGCCTGGGCCTGGGCTGGAGCCACGTTTTCTCCGAGATCGCCGTCTTCTTCTCGAAGATGGCCGTGGTCACCTTCGGCGGCGCCTACGCCGTCCTGGCCTACGTGGCGCAGGAGGCGGTCCAGACCTACGGGTGGCTCGAGCCCGGGGAGATGCTGGACGGCCTGGGCATGGCCGAAACCACGCCAGGCCCGCTGATCATCGTCACCCAGTTCGTGGGCTTCATGGGTGCGTTCCGAGGCGAGACCGGGCTCAACCCGCTCATCGCCGGCATCCTGGGCGGTGTGCTGACCACCTGGGTGACCTTCACGCCCTGCTTCCTGTGGATCTTCCTCGGCGCCCCATTCGTGGAGGCCTTGCGCGGAGCCAAGGCGCTGAACGCGGCGCTGGCGGCGATCACCGCGGCCGTCGTGGGCGTGATCCTGAACCTCGCCATCTGGTTCAGCCTGCACGTGCTGTTCGCCGACGTGGCCGAGGTCACGGCCGGCCCGCTGTCGCTGGACCTTCCGCGCCTCGCCTCGGTGAACCTGCCCAGCCTGTTCCTGGCCCTGGCCGCCGCCGTCGCCGCCTTCCGGTTCAAAATCGGCGTGATCCCGCTGCTGCTCGGCTGCGCCGCAGCGGGGGTCGTGCTCTACCTCGCAGGCGTCGTGCGGGCCTAGGCCGACGCCTTCCGGAACACCTCGTTCGCGTGCTTCCACGTGAAAGCCTTCATGAAGGCGTCAACGTAAACGGCGGCCTTTGCGCCGTAGTCCATGTGGTAGGCGTGCTCGTACATGTCGAGCGCGAGCAGTGGCGCGCCGTCGGCCAGGGTCATGGTGTGGTCGGCCGCCCAGGTGTTGACCAGCCGGCCGTCGCGACGGCTCCACGTCAGAAGCACCCAGCCGGACCCGCCGCCCAGCGCCTTGCCCATGGCGGCGAACTCGGCGGCCCAGCGGTCGTAGCTGCCGAAGTCGCGCTCGATGGCCTGGGCGAGGGGTACGGCGGGCTGCTCCGCTGCGCCGAAGCCAGCGAAGTAGACCTCGTGCAGCACCATGGAGTTCCAGGCGATCAGCTCCTCTCGCTTGAGGCCGTTCAGCCGATAGCCAGGCGTGTCCGCGAGATCGAGGCCGGCCAGCTCTGCGGAGATGGCGCCCAGACGATTCACGGCGCCGGTGTAGTTGCTGTCGTAGTGGCTGCGCAGCAGCTTCTCGGACAGCCCGGGCACGGCGGTTGGGGCGAACGGCAGCGGTTTCGTCTGCGGCCTCGGTGGCGCGGCCGCGGCGCTTGCGGCCGTCATGGCCGCCCCCACGAACGCGCCCAGGCCCAGGAGGACGCGGCGATTGGCGTCGATGTCCGGCATGCAGGATCCCTTTGCGACAAGAGGGTCAGGTTGATCGTCTTCATGTCGTTTCGCCAGGCAGGAGGTCGGCGGGCGCCGCCGACGGCGGGTGTCATCGATTGAGCGGAAACGCCGTGGTCACCCACAGGCTCGTCACCACGTCCGGCGCGGCCCGGCTGACCCCGACGTGCACGGCCGTGCGCACGTCGAACGCTCCGAGGTCGTAGATCAGCCCCGCGCCAGCCCGTACGTCCGCCGGCGCGCGGTCCGAGTCCTTGGCGAACACCTCGAAGCCGATGCGCCGGCCCGGCCGCGGGACGACCTCCGCCAGCGCGCTCGCCCGCCATCCCGAGTGCGCCAGGCCGAACCGCGGATCGTGGAAGCCACCGGCGTTCAGGTGCAGCCGGTACGGGTCGCGCTGGATCGTCGCGGCGAGCAGGGACTCGACGCCCACCCCGCTGGCCGACGACCGCACCGGCAGCAGGGCGAAGGTCTCGACCCCGACGCTGAGCGTCTCGGTGGCTCGGGTGGCCCACTTGCCGCCGAGGGCCGCGTCGCCGAGCCGATCCGTGCGCGGCGCGTACTCCAACTGCGCAATGACCTCGAACCCGTCGGGAAGCCCCAGGCTGGTGCGCAACAGGGGGGCCGTCACGTCCGAGTGGCCCCCATCCCATTGGACCCTCCCCAAGCCCAGGCGCACGCCGAGCTCGTAGGGGGTCGCGGGCGTGCCGTCGGCCGACCGGTAGGGTGGAAAGGCCCCGGCAGGGGTGGGCGCGCAGGCGAGCGATGCGCCCGCCAGCGCGAACAACAGCAATGGTTTCATGGTCCGTCCCGCCGGCTAGTAGCGGGGCCGGTGGCCGTCCACCCACTTGCGGGCGTGCTCGACCGGCTGGTTGATGTGCGGCGCCACCATCGCCAGCACCTGCCGCACGGCGGGCCGCCCCTGCATGCGGCTCCACCAGTCGCGGATGCGCGGCTTGCCGGCCAGCATCTCCTGCCCCTCGGGGGTGCGGCTTAGCGTTGTCAGGCTCGGCAGCAGGAAGAGGTCTGCGAGCGAGAGGCTGCCGGCCACCAGGTAGTCGCCGTTGGCCTCCAGCTCCGTCTCCATCACCTCCAGACAGGTGGCTATCTTCGGCAAGGCGGCCGCCACCACCTTCTCGTCGGGCGCGATGCCGAGGTTCGGGTAGACGATCCGCTCGTGGCCCAGGTGGTAGGCCATGTAGGGGTAGAAGTAGGCGTTCAGCGCGCTGAGCCAGCGATGCATGGCGGCGCGCTGCCTGAGGTCGGCCGGCTGCAGCGACGGACCCTTGAACGCCTCGTCGGCATAGAGCGCGATCGCGCTGGTCTCGTAGATCCGGAACCCGTCGTGCTCCAGGATCGGCACCCGGTTGAAGGGGTGGAGCGCCAGGTGGCGCGCCTGGCCCATGTCGGGCTCCAGGTCGTGGAAGCGGAACGGCACACCCTTCTCGGTCAGGACCAGCCTGACGATGTTGACGTAGGTGCTGACGGGGAACCCGTAGACGATGACGTCGGCCATGGCCGAACTCCTCGTTGCCGGTTTGCGGGGAGCCGCCGACACGCGCGCCGAACCTGCCCCTCGAAACCGAGGTCAGGGCAGCGCTTGGACGAGGAACGTCTGGAAAGCCGGGCGTCTGCCGAAGGCCCGACACCCCTCATGTAGGGGAGTGCGCCCTTGGGCTCAAGGCCGAGGGGCCTACTCCGCGGCTGCGAACGCACCGCCCAGGTTCAGCACGCCCCGCCCGTACACGTCGTCGACGCCGGCGTCGCCGGCGTCGCGGGCCGTGGCCAGCAGGCGCGCGGCCACCTCGCGGCCCGAGAGCTGCGGCCAGGCCTCCATCATCAGCGCCAGGCCGCCGGCGACGTACGACGTCGAGAACGAGGTCCCCGAGACCAGCGCGCACTTGGCCTTGCAGTCGGTCAGCACCCACTCGCCGGGCGCTGCGACATACCAGGGCTTCACCTGCCCGGCCCGGTTCGACCACGACGTGAGCTCGCCGTAGTAGCCCGTGGCGCCCGCTACCACGATCGCGCCCGAGAAGCGCGGGTCGACGGCGTACATGGCCGGCCAGCTGGGATCGGGGCCGTTTCGGTTGCCTGCCGCGATCACCACCACGACCCCGGCGTCCACCGTCCGCTTAAGCGCGGCTTCGAACGGGTCGCCCAGCGGCTTGCCGTGCTGGAGCGGCAGCACGACGACGCGCGCGCCCTGCGACGCCGCGTAGTCCAGACCGCGGGCCAGGTCGCTCGGTTTGAAAGCGCAGCGACCGAAGAGGCCGCCTTCGACGTCGGCGCGCACCGCCAGCACGGTCGCGTTGTAGGCCACGCCCACCATGCCCCGCCCGTTCAGCGCTGCGGCGAGGGGCGCTGCGGTGTAGGCGCCGTGCGGGTCGCTGATCGGCAGCCTGCGGTCGGGCACCACGTCGGTGGAGCGGCGCGAGACGTTCCTCAGCACCTCGCGCTGGGCCCTGGCGACGCCGCAGTCGACGATGGCGACGGTAACGCCCTTGCCCGTGAAGCCGGCTTCGTAGGCCGCCCGCGCGCCGATCGCCTCCAGGCCCCAGCTCTTTTTGTATTCGTCGCTGTTGGTGCGGGGCCCGCGCGCATCCGCGGCGGCCGGCAGCCAGGCCGCCAGCACCGCCAGGAGGCCGAGCCCCGCGCCGCGCATCAGAGCTGGGCCAACATGTAGTCGGCGGACGAGACCTTGAACTCACCGCCCTGCTCGACGTTGAGCTCGGTCACCACCCCGTCCTTGACGATCATCGAGTAGCGCTGCGAGCGCTTGCCCAGGCCGAACTTTGAGCCATCCATCTCCAGCCCCACCGCCGCGGTGAAGGCGCCGTTGCCGTCGCCCAGCATGACGATGTCCTCGCCCACCGCCTGGTCTTCGCCCCAGGCGCGCATCACGAAGGCGTCGTTCACCGACAGGCAGGCGATCTCGTCGACGCCCTTGGCCTTCAGATCGGGCGCGAGTTGCTTGAAGCCCGGCAGGTGCTTGGCCGAGCAGGTCGGCGTGAAAGCGCCCGGCACCGCGAACAGCGCGACGGTCTTGCCCTTGAAGAACGCCTCGCTCTGGACCGGCTTGGGTCCCTCGGCCGTCGCCAGGGTGAGGGTCACGTTCGGCAGCTTGTCGCCCACCTGGATGGTCATCGGGGTTCTCCTTCGAAGGGTACGGACACGCAGATAAGCAAGAACCCCTCCGGAGGTAACCTCGATTTGTCAGATACGCGCGGAAGGCCCTTGAAGTCGCCACGATCCGGCAGAATCTTTGCTGGAGATGGAAAGCGCCTTCCTTTCGGGCCAGATGCTCATCGCCATGCCGGGGATCGGCGATCCGCGGTTCGAGCGCTCGCTGATCCTGGTCTGCGCCCACGACGGCCTGCACGCCATGGGCATCGCCGTGAACCGGCCGGTCGAGGGCCTGACCATCACCGACCTGCTGGAACGGCTGGAGATCCGGACGACCGCCGAGCTCGAGGACGACCTGGTGCTCATCGGCGGCCCGGTGGAGGTGGAGCGCGGCTTCGTCCTGCACACCGGCGACTATCACGCCGAGCACAGCCTCGACGTCGCGGGCGGCCTGGCGCTCACCACCACCCGCGAGGTCCTGGAGGCCATGGGCCG
>NZ_DASWTE010000056.1:0-68191 GCF_036402295.1 Phenylobacterium sp. | reverse complement strand
AAGGGCCGGAGGGGTCTTCCGCTCGGGACGCCGTTGAGGCCCCCCTCAGTCGGCATTCGCCGACAGCTCCCCCGATGGGGAGCAATTGCTCCTACACCCGCAGCGGCATCAGGATGTACTGCACGTCGGCGTCGGCCGGATCGAGCACCAGGGCGGGGTCGTTGGGGCCGCCGAAGCGGAGCTCCATGCTGCCGCCCGCGATCTGGTCGGTGATGTCCAGCAGGTAGCGGGCGTTAAACGACAGCTCGAAGGGCTCGCCCTCGTAGTCGATCTCCAGCTCTTCCACCGCCTGGCCGGCTTCCATGTTGCGGACGGTCAGGACCACGCGGCCCGACTCGATGGCCATGCGCACGGAGCGGCTCTTCTCGGCCGAGATGGTGGCCACGCGGTCGACCGCCTGTGCGAACAGCTTGGCGTCGACCATGACCGTGCGGTTGTTGTCCTTGGGGATGACGCGCGCGTAGTCGGGAAAGTTGCCGTCGATGACCTTGGAGGTCAGCGCCGCGCCGCTCATCTCCAACCGAACCTTCTGGGGGCTGATCTGCAGCGAGACGTTCTCGCCGGCGTCTTCCAGCAGGCGGCGCAGCTCGCCGATGGTCTTGCGGGGCACGATGACGCCGGGCGCGCCGGCCGCGCCCTCGGGCGCCGCCATGTCGGCCAGGGCCAGGCGCGAGCCGTCGGTGGCCACCGCCCGCAGGCGCGGCGCCCCGTCGATGATCACGGTGTGGACGTAGAGGCCGTTCAGGTAATAGCGCGTCTCCTCCGCCGAGATGGCGAAGCGCGTCTTGTCGATGAGGCGGATGAGGTCATTCACATCGACCTCCATCTGGCTCGCGAAGCCCTCGGCCGACATCACCGGGAAGTCGCCGGCCGGCAGGACCGGCAGGTTGAAGCGCGAGCGGCCGGCGGCGACCGTCAGGCGCGGATCTTCGCCGGTGAAGCTGAGCGAGACGTCGGCGCCCTCGGGCAGCTTGCGGACGATTTCGTACAGCGTGTGGGCCGGCGCGGTGATCTGGCCGGGCTGGTCCACCTGGGCCACGGCTTCGTCGATGATCTCCAGGTCCAGGTCGGTGGCGGAGAACGTCAGCCGGTCGCGCTCGGCCGCCAGCAGCACGTTGGAGAGGATCGGGATCGTGTTCCGGCGCTCGACGGCGCTCTGCACATGTCCCAGCGCGCGGAGCAGCGCGGCGCGTTCGATCGTAAGCTTCATGTCGGTCCCGGCTCGCCAATCGCCCGCCGTCGGCGAATCACCCGTGCCGGCGCGCGCCCCGAAAAGAGGGGACTTGCGACATTAGCGAAATCGTAAGGCTGCGAAAGAGCGTGGCCGCCTAACTCACAGCAAAACGCCTCGCAGCGTGTGCGAGGCGTCTCAGTGACCGTGCGGAAGGCGATCAGGCGCGGGTATCGACCGAGCCGCCGGCGTCGGCCTCGTCCCCGGCCGCATAGGGGTTGGCGGCGCCATCCGGCTTCGGCGGGGCGGCCGTCTTCGCGGCGACCACCACCATGGCGGGGCGAACCAGGCGCCCCAGCAGCTCGTAGCCCGCCTGCAGCACCTGGATCACGCCGCCCGGCTCCACGTCGGTTCCGGGCTGTTCCATCATCGCCTGGTGCTTGTGGGGGTCGAACTTCTCGCCCTTGGCGGGGTCGATCTTCTTCAGGCCGTTGTTCTCGAAGGCGCCCGCCAGCGCTTTGGCTGTCAGCTCGACGCCGACGATGAAGTTCTTGGCCGGCCCCTCGACATCGGCGGGGGCCGAGGCCAGCGCGCGGTCGAAATTGTCGGCCACGCCCAGCAGGTCGCGGGCGAACTTGGTGATCGCATAGGCGCGCGCGTCGTTCGTCTCGCGCTCGGCTCTGCGCTTTGTGTTCTCGGCCTCGGCGGCGTAGCGGAGCACCTGCTCCTTCAGCGCCTTGATCTCGGCGGCCATCGCCTCGACGTCGGCGTCGGCGTCGTCACCGGCTTCGAAATCGGCGGGCGTCAGATCCTCAGACATCGTTCTCGCAGCGTCCTTACGTCTTCATCACCTGACCAAGCACGCGGGCGGTATAGTCCACCAACGGAATGATCCGGGCATAGTTCAACCGGGCGGGCCCGATCACGCCGATCGCCCCGACCACCTTCTGTGCGCCCGTCATATAGGGCGCCGCGATCACAGCGGAACCCGAAAGGCTAAAGAGCCGCGTTTCGGCGCCGATGAAGATGCGCACGCCCTCGCCGTCGCGGACGCCGTCCAGCAGCTGGATCAGCTGCTCCTTCTGCTCCAGGTCCTCGAAGAGCGAGCGAACGCGTTCGAGGTCTTCCAGCGCCTCGCGGTCCTCGAGCAGGTTGGCGCGGCCGCGCACGATAAGGGCGCGCTCCTCGGCCTCGCCGCCGCCCCAGGCGGCCAGGCCGTCCTCCACGAGGCGGGCGGCGCTGACGTCGAGCTCGCGCCGCGCGCGGTCCAGCTCGACGCGCAGGTCGGCCTTGGCCTCGCTGAGCGTCTTGCCGCGCAGCCGGGCGTTCAGGAAGTTCGACGCCTCCTGCAGGGCCGAGGGCGTCACGCCGACCGGCAGGCGGATGAGGCGGTTCTCCACCGTACCGTCGTCGAAGACCATGATCGCCAGCGTTCGGTCGCCCGAGAGCGGCACGAACTCCACGTGGGTCACGCCGGCGTCGCGCATGGGGGTGACGACGACGCCCGCGCCGCCGGCCAGCCCCGAGAGGATCGAGGAGGCCTCGTTCAGCGCGTCCTCGTAGTTGCGGCCGTGCGCCAGCAGGCGGGCCTCGATGTTGCGGCGTTCGTCCTCCCCGACGTCGCCCACCTCCATCAGCCCGTCGACGAACAGACGCAGGCCCGCATGCGTCGGCAGCCGGCCGGCGCTGACGTGCGGCGCGCCCAAGAGGCCGAGCTGCGTCAGGTCCTGCATGGTGTTGCGGATCGAGGCGGGCGACAGCGAGACCCCGCCCTTCGAGAGCGTGCGCGAACCCACCGGCTCGCCCGTCTCGAGATAGCTCTCCACGATACGCCGGAAGATGTCCCGGGCGCGGGCGTCCATGTCGGTGAGCGTCGGCCCTCGGGAGAACAGCGGTGGCGTCACGGGGTGCGTCAGGGTTGGCCCATAGACTGTCTACGTCCGATCTAGGATAAGCGCGGCCCGAAGCGGCGCAAGCTGCGCGACCTACGAAAGCCCCCAACGCAATGCGACCCTCCGAACGCGCCCCCGACCTCCTGCGCCCGATCGTCCTCGAGACCGGGGTGACGCGCTACGCCGAGGGCTCGTGCCTGATCTCGGCCGGCCACACCAAGGTGCTGGTGACGGCGAGCCTGGAGGAGGGGGTGCCGGGCTTCCTGCGCGGCAAGGGCCAGGGCTGGGTGACCGCCGAGTACGGCATGCTGCCGCGCGCCACCCACACCCGCGGCCGCCGCGAGGCCGCGACCGGCAAGCAGAGCGGCCGCACCCAGGAGATCCAGCGCCTCATCGGCCGCTCGATGCGGGCGATTATCGACCTGAAGGCGCTGGGCGAGCGGCAGATCACCATCGACTGCGACGTGCTGCAGGCCGACGGCGGCACCCGCACGGCCTCGATCACCGGCGCCTGGGTCGCGCTGCGGCTGGCGACGAAGTACCTGCTGGACGAGGGCGTGATTGCCGCCGACCCGATCCTCGACCAGGTGGCGGCGGTGAGCTGCGGGATCTTCGCGGGCACGCCGGTGCTGGACCTCGACTACGAGGAGGACTCCAACGCCGAGGCCGACGCCAACTTCGTACTCACCGGCTCGGGCGACATCGTCGAGGTGCAGGCCACCGGCGAGAAACGTGGCTTCAGCCAGGCCGAGTTCGAGGCCCTGTTCTCGCTGGCCCGCAAGGGCATCGGCGAGCTCTGTGCCATGCAGCGGACCGCGACGGGCGCCTGACGCCCTGCGCGCCGCAGGCGCGATCATTGAAGCGCAGAAAACGCCGAAAGGCGCGGAAGAGCCTTCCGGTACATCATTCCGCGGCATTCCGCGTTTTCCGCGGATGAATCTTATCGGCGCTGACGCGCCAACGACGCCCAAAGGTCAGTGCGAAAACGAAAACGGCGCCGCCCCTCGCGGGGTCGGCGCCGTCGACGTCCGTGGGCTGCGGCCTGCTCTCGCGGAACCGCGGCTACGGCCGGTAGATCAGAAGAACACGTGGAAGCGCATCGCCTGCGGGGGCACGCGCTCGAGTTCGCGCGCTAGCGGGGCGAACATCGCGTCCAGGAACTTTTCGATAAGGGCGATCATGGCGATCACTCCATTGTGCAGTGCAGCGTAGCGTAGCTGGGCTTTTAGGTCCTGCCCTCCGGGAGTTCAAGGATTTCCCGGCTCGGCGAATAAATCTGCGCTGCAATGCCGCATGACTGTCGCCGCAACGCAACACGCGTAACACGGTTGCGCCGCAGCTTGATCGGCGCGACCGTCGCCCGCCGAGAGGCGCACTCTGGGGCGGACGCCAATGCCTGACATGCGAGCCGACGATCCGCTGCGGCGGGTCGCGAAGTCCGAGCGCATCGTGGCGCTCGACGTCCTGCGCGGCATCGCGATCCTGCTGATCCTGCTGATGAACATCCCGATCATGGGTGGCTACTCCCTGGTCGAGCCGTTCGATCCGCGGATCGTGAGCTGGACGCCGGCCGACCAGGCCACATTCATCGGCGTCGGCATGTTCTTCGAAGGCACCCAGCGCGGCCTCCTGGAGGTGCTGTTCGGCGCCGGCGTGATGATCATGACGCGCAACGCCATGCAGCCTGACGGCCCAGTCAGCGTGGCCGACCTGCACTATCGCCGGAACCTCTGGCTTGTCGCTTTCGGCCTGATCCACGCCTTCGTGCTGCTGTGGCCGGGCGACATCCTGTTCGCATACGGGATCACCGCGCTGTTCGTGTTCCCGTTCCGCCGACTGGGCCCGACGACCAAGGCGCTCGTGGGCGCCGCCTTCATCCTGGCCGCCATCTCGCCGGGCGTGATGCGCTACGCCGAGCGCGTCGACCTGAAGGCCGACGTCGCAGCCGCGCAGGCCAAGGTGCAAGCCGGCAAGACGCCCAGCGCCGCCGAGAAGGAGGCGCTCGACACGTGGAAGGAGAAGGTCGAGGCGGCCGCGCCGCTGGCCAGCAACAAGAAGAAGCAGGAGGCGGTCGCCAAGGAGAAGAAGGCGCGGCTGGGCCCGTTGCCGGGCTATGCCGAGGCGCTGGCCGGCATCTGGGCCAAGTTCAATGTCGGGCCGTTCCTCTACTTCGGCTTCTTCGAGATCTTCGGGACCATGCTGCTGGGCATGGCGTTGTACGACTGGGGCGTCCTGCAAGGCCGCGCGCGGACGGGGGTCTATGTGGCGATGGTCGTCGCAGGCTACGGCCTGGGCGCCACTGCTCGCTACCTCGCCGACATGGAAGCCCTGCGGTTCACGCCAGAGCCCAAGATCGGGTGGATGACGTGGGACGCGGCCCGCATCGCGCTGGTGCTGGGCCACATCGGCCTGGTGAACCTGGCGCTGCGGACCGGCGTGGGCCAGCGGGTGCTGGGGGTGTTCCAGGCGCCCGGGCGGATGCCGCTCACCGTCTACCTCACGGCCTCGGTCCTGTGCATGTGGATCCTGTTCCCGGGCATCGGCTTCGGGCTCTTCGGCCAGTTCGGCTGGGCGGGCCTCACCGCGATCGCCCTGGCGATCATCGCCGCGCAGGTGGTGCTCGCGAACGTCTGGATGGCGGCGTTCGAGAGCGGGCCGGTGGACTGGCTCTGGAAGAGCCTCGCCTACTGGAAGCGCCAGCCATTCCGAAAACAGGCGACGGGCGCCGAGGCGCTCGCGGCGGCGGAGTAGCTGCGCGCTACTCCTCGTCCTCGTCGAACATGTCGTCGGGGCCGGGTTCATAGACCAGGAGGTCGCCGGGCTGGCAGTCGAGTTCGCGGCAGAGGGCCGAGAGCGTCGAGAAGCGGACGGCGCGCGCCTTCCCCGTCTTCAGGATCGACAGGTTGGCGATGGTGACGCCCACGCGGTCGGCGAGTTCGGTCAGCGACATGCGGCGGTCGAGGAGCACCCGGTCGAGGCTTACGCGGATCGGCATGTGTCGTGGGGTCCCTAGATCGTGAGCTCGGCTTCGCGGCGCAGGCGTGCGCCCTCGCGGAAGACCTCGGCCAGGACGAAGACGACGAGGACGGAGAACCAGGCGGTGAGGCCGACCCCGGGGTCGTTGCGCTGCACGCCGGGCAACAGGGCGCCCACCGCCCAGAAGGCGTAGCGGCCGAGCTCGAGGCCGGCAAGAATCAGGCCTATCAGGCGCAGGCGGGCGACGTTGTCGGGATGGAAGGGGTCGCCGGCGGTCAGCGTCGTGAAGATCCGGCGCAGCGAGCCCACGATGACGAGGATACCGGCGAGGTAGAGGGCCGCCGCTGCGAGCCCGGCGGTCAGGACGGGACCGCGCTCCAGCATTTCGGCGGCTTCGCCGTTGAATTGGACGCCCTTGAGGAGGTCGGGATTAAAGCTCAGCAGCAGCGCCGCGAGCGTGATCAGCGACATGACGGCGACGCCGATCCAGAGGGCCGCGAAGACGACGTCGAGGATGATTTTCAGGAAGCTCGAAACCGAACCCGGACCCAAGGCGCGCATGTCTCTATCGGCTCCCCCTCAGCAAGGCTTCGTCGTGATCCGCCGCGGGGTGGCCATCTGGGCCAAGGCCGGGGCGGATCGTTCGACGAACCTCATAGTTCTCTTGCTTTAAGAACCTAGAGGAAGGCGGCGCGGGCGGCGATGCTCAGGATCGGCATGGCCGCCAGGACGACCATCAGGCTCATCGCGGTCCGGTCGAGGGTGATCATGGTCTTGGCGAACATTTTTTAGCTCCGTTGCGTTCTGCTGCACTGCAGCGGTGGGTTGGGTCGAAGCGCTCTGCTTCGATGTGATTATCAATACGCCCGCATCGTTTCTCGATCACGTGAATATCGATTAACAATATTAAACTTTCGCAATGCAGCGCGCGCCGGGCGGCGGTAGGTTCCGGCCGCGGAAGACGAGGAGCGTATGCATGGCCTTGAAGCTGGAACCGGGGACGCGGCTGGTGGTGGCCACGCACAATCCGGGCAAGGCGCGCGAACTGTCCGAGATTCTCGAAGGCCGCTTCGAGCTGGTGGCGGCCGGCGAACTGGGCCTGCCCGAGCCGGAGGAGACCGAGGCGACCTTCTCGGGGAACGCGCTGCTCAAGGCCCGCGCCGCGGCCGACGCCTCGGGTCTGATCGCGCTCGCCGACGACTCCGGCCTGTCGGTCAAGGCGCTGGACGGCGCGCCCGGCATCTATTCGGCGCGCTGGGCGGGACCGGCCAAGGACTTCGCCATGGCCATGCAGAAGGTCGAGGAGCGGCTGGAGGAAGTGGGCGCCGAGGACTTCGCGGCGTGGTTCACTTCGGCCCTGGCCGTCGCCTGGCCCGGCGGGCCGGCGGTGGTAGTGGAGGGCCGGGTGGACGGGACCCTCACCTTCCCGCCGCGCGGCGACAAGGGCTTCGGCTACGACCCCATCTTCGTCCCCGTGGGGATGACCCAGACGTTCGGCGAGATCGAGCCGGTGACCAAGGACGGCATGAGCCACCGCGCCCGGGCGTTCGAGAAGCTGAAGGCGGCGCTGTTGTGACCGAACCGCCCCCACCGCTGGGGGTCTACGTCCACTGGCCTTACTGCGCGCGGATCTGCCCCTACTGCGACTTCAACGTTTTCAAGGCGAAGGGGCGCGAAGCCGAGGCGGCCGAACTGGCTGCTGCCATCGTGGCGGACCTCGAGGCGCAGCGGGCGATCACCGGGCCGCGCGAGCTGGTGTCGGTGTTCTTCGGCGGGGGGACGCCGTCGCTGATGGACCCGGCCTGGGCGGGCGAGATCGTGGCGGCGGCGCGGCGGCTCTGGACGCCGGCGGCCGACCTGGAAGTCAGTCTGGAAGCCAATCCCACTGACGCCGAGGCCGCCCGGTTCGCGGCCCTGGCTGATGCGGGCGTGAACCGGCTGTCGCTGGGCCTGCAGTCGCTGGACGACGCGGCGCTCAGGTTCCTCGGCCGCAACCACGACGCCGCCGAGGGCCGGCGGGCGGCGCAGACGGCTGCCAGGGTGTTCCCGCGGCTGTCGCTGGACCTGATCTATGCGCGGCCCGGCCAGACGCCGGCGGCCTGGGCCGACGAACTGCGCGCCGCCGTCGACTTGGGGCCTGAGCACCTGTCGCCCTACCAGCTGACCATCGAGGCGGGCACCGCCTTCGACCGGGCCGTGCGCCGCGGCCTCTTTGTCCCGCCTGGCGACGAGGCGGGGGCCGACCTCTACGAGACCACCCAGGCCATGCTCGAGGCGGAAGGATTCGAGGCCTACGAGGTGTCGAACCATGCGCGGGGCGCGGCGGCCCGGTCGCGGCACAACCTCGTCTACTGGCGCGGCTGGGACTACGTCGGAGCAGGCCCCGGCGCGCACGGGCGGATCACCACGGGCGGCGCGCGGCTCGCCACCGAGGCCGCGGACCGACCGGCCGACTACATCCGCGGCGTCCACGAGACGGGCGCGGGGTTCGAGAGCCGCGAGGCGCTCTCGCCCGTGCAGGCCGCCGAGGAACGGCTGCTGAGCGGCCTGCGGGTGCGTGAGGGCGTGGCGTTCGGCGAGGTGGCGGCGCTGGGGCTGTCGGCGCGCCACCCGACCGTGCGGGGGCTCGTGAACCTGGGGCTGCTGGCCGACGACGCCGAACGGCTGATCGCGTCTCCCGCAGGCCGGCGGGTGCTGGATTCGGTGACGGCGGAGCTGGCGCTGGCCGAACCCTAGCTCGCCACGGGCAGCCAGATCTCGAACCCACCTTCGCCGCTGAGGGGGTCGAATTCAGCGGGATAGCGCTCGAAGAACGGCGCGTCGGCGAGGGTCTTCACGCGGCCCGGGACCCAGTCGGCCCAGATGGTGCGCCAGACCGCGCGGATCTCGGAGATGTGGCCCGGGTAGCGCCACACGGCATAGCGCTGGGCGCCCAGGCGCAGGCGGGCGAGCGGGCCGGGCACGTCGGAAAAGTCGGTGACCTCCATGGCGGTCAGGTAGTCGGTGGTCCCCTCGTCGTCGCCGTTGAAGACGACGCCGTAGGACACATAGGGAACCTGGTGCGGGACATGGCCGAGCCAGGGGGCGAAGCGCTGCCACTGGTTCGGGATCGCCGACATGTCGCCGTCCCGGTACTGCTCCAGGAGGCCGGCGAGGAGGAGTGGGCCGCGGTCGACGTAGACCGGGTCGGCCAGCTTGATGGCGGTGAGTTCGTCCAAGCTAAGGGGCTCCACGAGTTCGAGCGACTGGGCGCAGCCCTGGCCGCGGACCTGCTCAGGCGTCTTGCCGAACTGGTCGCGGAAGGCGCGGGTGAACGCTTCGTGGGAGCCGTAGCCGGCGTCGAAGGCGACCGAGAGGATGTCGGGCGCCCCGCCAGCCAGGACGCGCGCGGCCTCGGTGAGCCGCCGCGCCCGGACGTAGCGCATGACCGAGCGGCCGGTGACTTGGCCGAACGCCCGCACCAGATAGAACCGCGACAGGCCCGCCACGTCGGCCACGTCCTCGAGCGAGAACGGCTCGCCGAGATGGCCTTCCACGAACCAGATCGCCTTCTGCACGGGGTCCATGACCGCTCCCACGAAACCTCGTGGTTCTCGCCTCTTCAGGAGCCTACCCGCTTGATCGCTGTTGCGCGCCAGGAGCGAGCGCGCTTGCGTTCCGGGCGCGGAGCGGCGAACCCTCCGCGATGGCTCGCGCCCTGCCCCCGCCGACCCTCGACGACGCGCCGCTCGCACCGGGGCTCTACGTGGTGGCGACGCCGATCGGGAACCTGCGCGACATCACACTGCGGGCGCTCGACGTGCTCGCCCAGGCTGACCTCGTGCTGGCTGAGGACACGCGGGTGACGGGGAAGCTGCTTTCCGCCTTCGGGCTATCGGCCAAGCTGGAGCGGCACGACGAGCACGCCGCCGAGCGGGCGCGGCCGAAGGCGCTGGCGCTGCTGGCCGAAGGAGGCCGGGTGGCGCTCGTCAGCGACGCGGGCACGCCGCTCATCTCGGACCCCGGCTACCGGCTGGTGCGCGAGGCGGCGGCGGCGGGCTTCAATGTGGTCCCGATCCCGGGCGCCTCGGCGCTGCTGGCCGGGCTGTCGGCGGCAGGCCTGCCGACTGATCGCTTCCTGTTCGTGGGCTTCCCGCCGCCGAAGAGCGCCGCGCGGCGGACGTTCCTGGCGGAGTTCGCGGGCGTGCGAGCGACCTTGGTCTTCTTCGAGGGCGGCTCGCGGCTGGCCGAAAGCCTGGCCGACATGGCCGAGGTGCTGGGCGACCGCGAGGCGGTGGTCGCCCGCGAACTCACCAAGCTCTACGAGACCTTCTACCGCGGGCCGCTCTCCCAGCTCGCCGCCCACCCGAAGCTGGACGCGCCGAAGGGCGAGATCGTGATCCTAGTGGCGCCGGGCCGCGAGACCGAAGCCACCGCCGCCGACGCGGACGCCGCGCTGAAAGACGCCCTGGCCCGCCTGAAGCCGGCCGACGCCGCCGCCGAGGTGGCCAAGGCGCTGGGCCTGCCGCGCCGCGACCTCTACCGGCGCGCGATGGAGCTGAAACAGTGAACGTGCGGGTCGCCCGCGGCGCGGCCGCGCGCCTCTCCGGCCGGCGGGCCGAGGTGTGGGCCGCCGCCTGGTTGATGGCCAAGGGCTACCGCATCCTGGCCTTCCGCTGGAAGACGCCGCTGGCCGAGATCGACGTCGTCGCGAAACGCGGGCGCGTCTTGGCCGTTGTGGAGGTGAAGAGCCGCACCACACTGGAGGTCGCGCTGGAGACGGTGACCTACGACCAGCGCGACCGCCTGCGCCGCGCCGGCGTGCAGTTGGCCGCGACGCGGCCGGCGCTAGCGGGGTGCGATGTCCGCCTCGATCTGCTGGCCCTCGCCCCGGGCCGACTTCCTCGGCATATTCCTGACGCCTGGAAGGGCGTCTAAGGGGGAAGCACGGGACCCTGATGGACCGCGACGAGGCTGAAACCATCCTGTCGGAAGCCGGCGGCGCGCCGGAGGGCGCCTTCCCGTTGCTGGACGCCGCCATCGCGTGCGCGATCCACGAGGACCCGGCGCGCGATCCGGCCCTCGCCCGGGAGATGGCGGGCATCGGCGTGGAGCGGCTGGCCGAGCGGCTGAAGCGCGAGAGCCCCGAGGAGGCGCTCGCCGAGACCATGGCGGGCGACCTCGGCCTCTCGGGCGACCTCTTCACGCTGGAGGATCCGGACAACGCCGACGTCATCGCCGTAGCGCAGCGCAAGCGCGGCCTGGCGGTGACCGTCGGGCTGTTCTACCTGCACGCCGCGCGCAAATGCGGGCTCACCGTGCAGGGCGTGGATTTCCCCGGCCACTTCCTGCTGCGCATCGAGACCGAGGAGGGGCCGCTGGCGCTGGACCCGTTCTCGGAGGGGCGCGTGGTGCTGCCGTCCGAGCTGACGCGGCGCGCCCTGCACGCCGGCCTGACGCCCAACGTGGCCGACCGGCTGGACCGGCTGATGGCGCCGGTTAGCGACCGGGCCGTGCTGCTGCGGCTGCAGAACATGGTCTTCGCCCGCGCCAGCGCCGCCGGCGACTTCGCCCGCGCCGAACGGGCGGCGCTGCGCCGCGCCCTGCTCGACCCCACCGACCACCGGCCCTGGCTGGACGTGGCCGCCGCCCGCGAGGGCCAGGGCGCCCTGGCCGGCGCGCTGGAAGCCCTGCAGCGCGCCACGGCGCTGGACGGGGGCGCGGCCCTGGCGGCCAGGGCGCAGCGCGAGCGAGTGAGACTGCGGCTGAACTAGCGCTTCCCGCGGCGACCCCCTATGTCGGCTGAGCTTCACCGCCTGAGGAATTCCGCATGTCCCTGAAGGTCGCCGTCCAGATGGATCCCATCGAGGGCATCAACATCGAGGGCGACACGACCTTCCTGATGATGGAGTCGGCGCAGACGCGGGGGCACTCGCTGTTCGTCTACCTGACCGGCACGCTGGCGATGGAGAACGGCCGGGTGTTCGCGCGCGGCCGCGACGTGACGGTGCAGCGCGTGGCGGGCGATCACGCGACACTGGGCGAGGTGCGCCGTGTGGAGCTCAGCGAGTTCGACGTGGTGCTGATGCGGCAGAACCCGCCATTCGACATGCACTACATCGACACGACCTTCTTCCTGGAGATGATCCACCCGAAGACCCTGGTGGTGAACAATCCGGTCGAGGTGCGCAACGCGCCCGAGAAGCTGCTCGTCACCAAGTTCCCGCAGCTGCAGCCGCCGACCCTGATCACCTGGGACAAGGCGGCGATCTACGACTTCCGCGAGCGGCACGGCGACATCGTGATGAAGCCGCTGAACGGCCTGGCCGGGTCGGGCGTCACGCGGCACCTGAAGGACGATCCCAACATCGACGCCTTGCTGGACCTGCACGAGAGCGTCGGGCGCGAGCCGGTGATCGTGCAGAAGTTCCTGCCGTCGGTGGTCAAGGGCGACAAGCGGATCCTGCTGGTGGACGGCGAACCGGTGGGCGCGATCAACCGTGTGCCGAAGAAGGGCCAGATCCGCTCGAACCTGGCGGTCGGCGGCAAGGCCGAGCCCATCGAGCTTTCGGCGCGCGACCGCGAGATCTGCGCGGCCATCGGGCCCGAGTTGAAGGCGCGTGGCCTGATCTTCGTCGGCATCGACGTGATCGGCGATTACCTGACCGAGATCAACGTCACCTCGCCGACGGGCGCCGTGGCGCTCAAGCGCTTCACCGGAATCGACGCCACGGACGTGATGTGGGGCCGGATTGAAGCGCTGCGCGCAAAGGCTTAGGTTGTTTCAGAAGAGACGTCCGGAAGTCACGGAAACGTCTCACCTTCTCCCTAAGTTCCGTTTTTGTTCTTGATCTGAACCTGGCCGTATGCTCGGTTGTGGATAACTTTCGGCTGACCACAAGGGGTTGAGGGAATGTCCGCACGGGTGGTGACTCTGGCCTTCAGCGGCGTGCATGCGGTGCGCGTCGACGTGCAGGTCCAGTTCACTCGTGGCGACTCGAAATTCTTCCTCGTCGGCATGGGCGACAAGGCGGTCTCGGAGAGCCGCGAGCGGGTGCGCGGCGCCTTCCAGGGCATGGGCCTGGCCCTGCCGTCGCGACGCATCATCGCCAACCTGGCGCCCGCCGACCTGCCAAAGGAAGGCAGCCACTACGACCTGCCGATCGCGCTCGCGATCATGGCCGGCATGGGGATCATCCCCGCCGATGCGCTGGAAGGCTGGGCGGCGGTGGGGGAGCTTGCGTTGGACGGACGGATCACGCCGGTGGCGGGCGCCTTGCCCGCGGCGGTGGCGGCGGGCGGGCTGGGCCTGGGGCTGATCTGTCCAGAGGCGTGCGGTCCCGAGGCGGCCTGGGCTGGCGGCACGCGGGTCCTGGCGGCGCCGTCGCTGATCGCGCTGGTCAACCACTTCCGCGGGACCCAGGTGCTGTCACCGCCCGGTCCCGGGGCGATGCTGGAAGCCGACCGGGTCCCCGACCTTCGCGACGTGAAGGGCCAGGAGAACGCCAAGCGGGCGCTGGAGATCGCCGCCGCCGGCGGTCACAACCTCTCCTTTATCGGGCCGCCGGGCTCCGGCAAGTCGATGATGGCCGCGCGGCTGCCGGGCCTCTTGCCGCCGCTGACGCCGGCCGAGCTCCTGGAAACCTCGATGGTGCACTCGATCGCGGGCCTGATCGCCAAGGGCCAGCTCAGCCGCGCCCGGCCGTTCCGCAGCCCGCACCACTCGGCCAGCATGGCGGCGCTGACGGGCGGCGGGCTGAAGGCCAAGCCCGGCGAAGTCAGCCTGGCGCACAATGGAGTGCTGTTCCTGGACGAGCTGCCGGAGTTCGGGGCCCAGGCGCTGGACAGCCTGCGCCAGCCGCTCGAGACCGGCGAGGTCGTGGTGGCCCGCGCCAACGCCCACGTGCGCTATCCGGCCCGCTTCCAGCTGGTGGCGGCGATGAATCCCTGCCGCTGCGGGCATGGCGGCCCGGGCCGTGGCGCCTGCGGGCGCGCGCCGAGATGTCAGACGGACTATCAGGGCCGCATCTCCGGCCCGCTGATGGATCGCATCGACCTGCAGGTGGAGGTGCCGCCGGTGACCGCCGCCGACCTCGCGCTGCCCGCGCCCGCCGAGGGCACGGCGGAGGCCGCCGCGCGGGTGGCCGCCGCCCGCGCGCTGATGGCCGACCGGGCCGAGGGCGTCGAGGGCGCGGCGCTGCTGAACGCCCAGGCCGAGGGTGATTACCTGGAGACGATCGCCGACCTCGACCCGCCGGCCCGCGCCCTGCTCGCCAAGGCGGCCGAGGCCGGCGGCCTGTCCGCGCGGGGCTGGACGCGCACGTTGCGGCTCGCCCGCACCATCGCCGACCTGGAGGGCCCAGGCCCCGTGCGCCGTGTCCACGTGGCCGAGGCGCTGATCTACCGCCGCGTGGCGCCCGGGATGTCGGCGGGGACCTCTTCGATCTCGGCATAGCGGCGCGGCGCCGTGATCGCGCCATAGCCGATGGTCAGAAGTGCAAGGTACTGGAACACGAGCGAGGCCGTGAGGTAGGCCCAGCCGGTGATGCGCGGATCCAGCGCCTTGGCCAGCGCCACCGCGACCGCCAACGCCTGCAGCGCCGCCACCATCAGGGGCCAGAACCGCGGGCTGCGGAGCGCGATCCAGATGAAGAGGCCGAGGAGGAGGACGTCGATCGCGAGGACGGCCCACTGGGTCTCCTCGCTGCGGGCCCTGAAGACGACGAGGGTCATCGCCCAGCCCGCCAGGAAACCGGCGGACGCGAGGCGCTCGTCGTCCCGCCCGCGCCAGACCGCCAGCGCGCAGACCGTCATCAGGACGGTGGGCCAAGCCCAGATGGGAAGCTGGTACGACGACAAAAGAAAACGACCCCCAGCGTTCTCCGAGGGTCGCAATCTTACAACTGTGGCGCTGCGTTGAAACCGCTACGAAGCGACGCGCAGCGACCGCATGCGAACGCGCGTGTGCTCGGCGCCCTGCGGCGGCGGCTTCTCCCCGCCGTCCCCGGTCATCGTCACCGCGCCCAGCCCGATCTGGCCCTGGACGACACTGAGCTCCTTGTGGGTCTCGACGATGGCGCGGCGGGCCTCGGCGAGGGCCATGATCGCCTCGCTGGCGCGCTCGACGGCGTCCTGGCCGATGAGGGCCGAGGCGCCCGCCATCTTGCGAAGGCTGGGCATCACGCCCGTGAGCAGGGCGGTCTTGGCGAGCGCCGCGTCGATGGCGGTCTCGGCTTCAAACAGTGCGCTGGCGACTTGCTCGGCCGCCAGGCGGCGTTCTTTGAGCATCAGTTCTCTCCATGCGCGGCGCTTGGTAACGCCGCGTTCACAGTTTCAGATAACAGGGTTACTTGGCCGTTTAGGCTTAGCGTTAATTCGCAGGCCGCTTCAGGCCTTCAGCAGCGTCGACGCCAGGTCGTTGAGAGCGTGGAGCCCCGCCAGCATGCCCCCGAAGGCGAGGGCGGTGGCGATGGCGATCACCACGATCGCACCGAGCCGGGCGACCGGGCTCAGCTCATTCCGGGCGTACCAAGCTCGGGTTCGCCCTTGAAGTTCTCGTCGAGCAGGACCCAGGTCAGGCAGAGGATCTCGCGCAGCACCATCTCGGACGGCTTGAAAGGCGCCAGCTTCCGGGTCGCGGAAACCAGGTGCCTCGCCATATCCGCCTGGGCCGGTGTCGCCGAGAGGTCCACGAGCTGACGCTCCAGCTGGGTCCAGGAAAAGCCCGGAAGGAGCTCTTCCCGCTTCGCCAGCGCCGGCCACCGGGCCTCGAAGTCGTCGATCTCCCGGCGAAGGCGAAGCGCCCTGCCGATAACCGCTCTGTTCTCGAAACTCGGCCACTCGCCCATGGGACCCTCCCTCAGTTGCCGGCGCATCCGGCCAGCTTTCGGGAGATGTGTCTGTCCTGATCGTGTCCTGTCCTGACGCGATCAGGACAGCGCCGATGTCGAGCTCGCGCAGGAGGCGAGCGGCCTGGAACCGGTCGTCGACGCCCAGCTTGCGCCGCGCGCGATCGCAGTAGGTGTCGACGGACGTCTTGGACATCCCCAGTTCGCGGGCGATCTGCTTGGAGCTGAGATGCTGGTCGACCAGCCGCAGGCAATCACGTTCCCGCGGTGTCAAAGCGTCGACAGCGTTCGTGATGTCAGCCAACGCCCACTCCAGTCCTTAAGGCGCAGTAAACGACGGCTTTCGCGCCGCGTCTACTTTGACGCGTGAATTTGCGGCGTACGCGTTGTTTTGTAGCACGAGACTGTGTCGCTTGACTGACCGTTAAGCCCTCATGCCTAAGCCTTGCGCGCCATGCGCAGACCGTCTCGCCCCTTGTCCGAACGTCGGCCGAGCCGCGCCCAGATCAGCGCGGAGCAGCTCGCGTCGCTGAGCCATGAGTTCCGCACCCCGCTGAACGGCGTGCTGGGCATGGCCCGCCTGCTCGAGGGCACCAAGCTCACCGCCGAGCAGAAGGCCTATGTGTCGGCGCTCCACGACAGCGGCCAGCACCTGCTCACCCTCGTCAACGACGTGCTCGATTTCGCCAAGCTGGGCGCCGGCCGCGTCGAGCTGCACCCAGCGCCGATGGAGCTGGAAAGCCTGTTGCGCGGCGTCGCCGAGCTGCTGTCGCCGCGGGCCCGCGAGAAGGGCCTCGAGATCGCCTGGGCTGCGCCCACCTCGCCCTGCCAGATCCACGCCGACGAAGGCCGCCTGCGCCAGATCCTGCTCAACTTCGCCGGCAACGCCGTGAAGTTCACCGAGCGCGGCGGCGTGCTGATCACCGCGACCCTGCCCGAGCCGGGCCGCCTGCGACTGGCCGTCGAGGATACCGGCCCCGGCGTCTCCAACTCCGACCGCGACCGCATCTTCGAGGCCTTCGCGCAGGCCGACGCGGCGCATGCCGACCTGGGCGGCGCGGGCCTGGGGCTGGCCATCGCCCGGCGGCTCGCCCGCGCCATGGGCGGCGAAGTGGGCGTGGACACCGCCCGCGTGCGCGGCAAGGAGGGCGGCGCCTGCTTCTGGTTCGAAGCCGCGCTGGCGGGCCTTCCAGGCCTGGTCACGCCCCAGCCGCTCGAGGGCCGCCTCGTGGGCGTGGCCTCGCCCAATCCCATCGTGCGCGAAGCCGCCCGGCTGCAGATCGAGGCCTGCGGCGGCAAGGCCGCCATCACCGAAACGCTTGCCGAGGCCGTCGCCCGCACCAAGCCCGGCGACGTTGTGCTGGTGGACGCCAGCCTGGCAGCCGACGGCGGCGCGCTGAAGCCGCCGCCGCAGCGGCCGGCCATCGTGCTACTGGCCCCCGACGAGCGCGACCGGATCGCCCGCTACCGCCGCGCGGGGTTCACCGGCTACCTGATCAAGCCACTGCGTCGCGCCTCGGTCGCCGAGCGCGTGCTGATCGCGGCCGGCGCCGCGAGCGCCGCCGGCGAGGCGCCGCGCGAGGACGAACGCATCGCCACGGCCGCCGCCCCGGGGGCGCGGATCCTGCTGGTCGAGGACAACCCCATCAACGCCCTCCTGGCCCGCGCCCTGCTGACCCGCGAGGGCTGCGAGGTCGAGCATACCGTGGGCGGCGAGGAAGCCCTGGCCGCCTGCGAGGTGGGCGCGTTCGACCTGATCCTGATGGACATGCGCATGCCCGGCCTCTCGGGCGAGGAGACCGCCCGGCGGCTGCGCGCGAGCGGGATCACGACGCCGATCGTGGCGCTCACCGCCAACGCGTTCGAGGACGACCGCCACGCCTGCCTGGCGGCCGGCATGGACGACTTCCTGGTCAAGCCACTGTCGCCCGACAGCCTGCGGGCGGCCCTGACCCGCTGGGCTGCGCCCGGCTTTACGCGGCCCGCGGCGCGCGCCAAGGTCGGCTGATCGGGCGCCGGAGGCGCTCCAGCCGGGACGCCCATGGTCGCCCAAGCCGCACCGAAACCGAAAGGCCACTCCTGGCGCGACGTCCTGGCGGCGCTGCGTCAGCCCAGGGTGCTGATCACCCTCCTGCTCGGGTTCTCGTCCGGGCTGCCGTTCATGTTGACCGGAAACACGCTCGGCTACTGGCTGCGCGAGGAGGGCATCGAACTCGCGACCATCGGTTTCCTGTCGTGGGTCGGCATTGCCTATTCCATGAAGTTCCTCTGGGCGCCGGTGATCGACAAGGTGAGCGTGCCGGTCCTGGGGCGGCTGGGCCGCCGCCGCGGATGGATCGTGCTTTCGCAGCTCGTCGTCGGCAGCGGGCTCTTCGCCATGGCGGCGGTCGGCCCGAGCGGCGGCCTCCTGGCGTTCGCGGGCTTTGCGCTTCTCGTGGCGTTCGCCTCCGCGACCCAGGACATCGTCATCGACGCCTGGCGGATCGAACGCGCGGAGAGCGACGAGGACCTAGGCCTGCTCACGGCCGCGTTCCAACTCGGCTACCGGGCCGCCATCCTCGCGACCGACGCTTGGATCCTGCTCGCCGCAGCCAGGATCGGCTGGAACAACTCCTACGTCCTGTGCGCGCTCGCCGTCGGCGTCGGCCTCACCGCCACGCTCTTCGCCAGCGAGCCGTCGCGCATCCATCCGGACGCGGCTAAGGCGCAGGCGGGTCCGTCGTTGTGGACGCCGCGCGGCCTGGTCGACGCCATCGTCGGGCCGTTTATCGCCTTCTTCCGCGACCACGGGTTCGCCGCAGCCCTGCTCATGCTGGCCGCGATCAGCCTCTATCGCCTGCCCGACTTCGTTATGGGGCCGATGGTGGGACCGCTCTACGTTGACGTGGGCCTTGCGAAGGAGGTCGTGGGCAGCATCCGCACCACCGTCGGCCTCGGCGCCACGATTGTTGGGATCGTGCTGGCCGGCCTGAGCGCGGTGCGACTGGGCTTCGTGCCCACGCTGGTGCTGGGCGCGATCCTCGGACCCGCTTCCAACCTCGCCTTCGCCTGGCTGGCCTATGCGGGCGGCAGCGTGCTCAACCTCAGCCTCGTGCTGATCGTCGACAACGTCGCCACCGGCTTCGCGGGCGCGGCCTTGGTGGCCTACATGTCGAGCCTCACGACCCTCGGGTACACTGCGACGCAGTACGCCCTGCTGTCGAGCTTCTACGCCCTGTTGGGCAAGGTGCTGAAGGGCTTCTCGGGCCAAGTCGTGGAAAGCCTGCAGGGCTCGTACGACCTGATGACGGCCTATGCGCTGTTCTTCACCGGGACAGCCGTCGTGGGCGTCCCCGCGCTGGTCTTGTGCCTGTTGCTCGGCGCCCGACATCGCAGGGAACAACGGCTCGCGCAGGCGGCGACCTAGCTATTCCAGGCACAACACCTGGGCCACCTGCAACTCGCGCCGCAGGTCGTCCGAGACGATGAAGTAGTTCTGCGGCGTGATCGCCTCGCCCGTGGCCGAGGCGTCGGCGCGGCGGCCGTTGGCCACCAGGGTCGCGGTCACCACCTCGGGCGCGGTCGTGTAGATGCGCCCGCGCCGCGGGCTCTCGGCGATGGTGACGCCCAGCACCCGGCCCTGCGCGTCCAGCGCCGGGGCGCCGGAGAGGCCGCCCAGGGTGCCGTGCAGGCCTTCGGTGCGGCCCGTCTCGGCCCAGACCAGAACCGGCTCGTTGCGCGCGCCGTGGCCGCGGACGACCAGGGTCTCGCGGCCCAGCAGCCGCGAGCTGGCCTCGCCGGGCTCGCCCTGGGGAAAGCCGGGGTGGAAGGCGCGCTGGCCGCGGCGCAGCGGCTGGGCGAGCGCCAGCGGCAGCGGCGCGGCGCCGCCTTCGGTGTAGAGCAGCGCCGCCTCGCCGCGCGGATCGACCCAGACCCGCACCGCCACGCCGGTGGACGGACCCACCACGATCACCGGCCGCGAGCAGCCGTCGACCACGTGGCGCGCGGTCAGCCACACGCCGGCGCGGCCGATGGAGAAGGCGGTGCCGGCGGCGGGGCCGGTCTTGGTCGGCACGTCCACCACCACCGACGGATCGAACGGCGACGCCGGGCCCACCACCTCGCCCAGCGGCTCGGCGCCCTTGGGCGGCGGCGGCGGCGCGTCGGTGCGCTCGTCGCGGCCCAGGGCGGCGAACAGCACCGCCACCACGATCGCGGCGTAGACCACCCAATCCGGCAGCCGCGGGAAGCGCATGCCTAGACCATTCGTCGCTTAGGTTGGTTCATTCTCGGCACGACGAATGGTCTATCCTCCAAGCAAGAGTTACGAGCATGCGGCAGCCGCATGCTCGGGGCCACTCTCATCCTCAGCTGCGCGCCGCGGCGATGACGATGGCGGTGGCCAGCTTGGCGCCGACCAGCAGCGCCGCGGCCGACACCTCGCCTTCCTGGATCCGCCGCGGCAGTCCGCGCAGGATCATGTCCACCAGGCGGAAGACCAGCAGCTGGACCACCACCGTGACCACGCCCCACAGCCCGATCTCGATGACGTTGGTCGAGGCCTTCAGCGAGGCGGCCAGCGGGATCGCCAGGCCCAGCAGCACCCCGGCCAGCGACAGGGCTGCGGCCGTGTTGCCCTCGCGGATAAGGGTGATCTCCTTGTGCGGCGTCAGCAGGATGTAGAGCGCCGCCGCCGCGAACAGGATGACGACCGTGACGCCCGCGTGGGCGAGGAACACCGGAAACCCGGCGGCAAAGGCCTGGATCTCAGGCGAAGGTATCGGCATGCGTGGGTTCCCGAACTTGCGGGCGAATCCCTAGCACGACGGCCGAGCTATTTCGAAGCCGCCGCCTCGGCCTTCCGCCGCACGCTGGCGCGCTGCTTCTCGCTCTCGCTCTTCAGCTGGCCGCACGCGGCGAGGATGTCGCGGCCGCGGGGCGTGCGGATGGGCGAGGCGTAGCCGCCGCGGTTCAGGATGGCGGCGAACTGCTCGATGGTGGACCACGACGAGCACTCGTACTCCGTGCCCGGCCACGGGTTGAACGGGATCAGGTTGATCTTGGCCGGGATGCCCTTCAGCAGCTGGACCAGGGCCTTTGCCTCTGCCGGGCTGTCGTTGACGCCCTTCAGCATCACGTACTCGAAGGTCACGCGCTTGGCGTTGGACAGGCCCGGATAGGCGCGGATCGCGGCCATCAGCTCCTTCAGCGGATACTTCTTGTTGAGCGGCACCAGCTTCTCGCGCAGCTCGTCGTTGGTGGCGTGCAGCGAGATGGCCAGCATCGCCTGGGTCTTCTCGCCCAGGTCCTGGAGCTGCGGGACCACGCCCGAGGTCGACACCGTGATCCGCCGGCGCGAGATGGCGATGCCCTCGTGGTCGGCGATGATGTCGATGGCCTGGGCGACGTTGTCGAGATTGTAGAGCGGCTCGCCCATGCCCATGAACACGATGTTCGAGAGCCGGCGGTCCTCCTTGGGTGAGGGCCACTCGCCGAGGTCGTCCCGGGCCACCTGCACCTGGGCCACGATCTCGGCGGCGGTCAGGTTGCGAACCAGCGCCTGGGTGCCGGTGTGGCAGAACGTGCAGTTCAGCGTGCAGCCCACCTGGCTGGAGACGCAGAGCGCGCCGGCGCGGCCGACGTCGGGGATGTAGACGGTCTCGACCTCGATGCCGGGGCCCATGCGGATCAGCCACTTGCGGGTGCCGTCCTTCGAGACCTGCCGCTCGACCACCTCGGGGCGGGCGAGGCTGAAGGTCTCGGCCAGGACCGCGCGGGTCTCCTTGGCCACGTCGGTCATCTGGGCGAAGTCAGTGACGCCGTAGTGGTGCAGCCAGCGCCAGAGCTGGCTGGCGCGCATCTTGGCCTTCTCCGCGGGCACCGCGCCGTGCTCGACCAGCGCAGCCGCCAGCTCCTGGCGGGAGAGGCCCGTCAGGTTGGGGGGCGCAGCGGGTTTCGCCGGCGCGCGGCTGAGATCGAGGGTCACGCCCAAGTGCGGAGGTCCTTCCGGAAGGCGGCGAATATAGGTGACACACCCCTTCCTTCCAAATTGCTGCATCGCCGCACCTTCAAACAGCTGTTCGAAACGGCTAGGGTCGCGCGCAATCGATCAGAGACAATTGGGAGAGACGTCCATGAAAGCGCTGCTCAGCAAGGCTGTCGGCGGGCCTGAGACCTTGGTGCTGGAGGACGTTCCTTCTCCCGAAGCCAAACCTGGTTTCGCCGTGGTCGAGGTGAAGGCCGTGGGCGTGAACTTCCCCGACGTGCTGATCATCGAGGACAAGTACCAGTTCAAGCCGGCCCGGCCGTTCGCGCCGGGCGGCGAGATCAGCGGGATCGTCAAGTCCGTCGGCGAAGGCGTCACCAACGTGAAGCCTGGCGACCGCGTGCTGGGCAACACCGGCTGGGGCGGCATGGCCGAGGAGCTGGCGCTCGAGGCCCATCGGCTGGTGAAGATCCCGGACTCCATGCCGTTCGACGACGCGGCCGCCTTCATCATGACCTATGGCACCAGCTGGCACGCGCTGAAGGACCGCGCGAACCTGCAGCCCGGCCAGTCGCTGCTGGTGCTGGGCGCCGCCGGCGGCGTCGGCCTCGCGGCCGTCGAGCTCGGCAAGGCCATGGGCGCCACCGTGATCGCCGCCGCCTCCAGCCAGGAGAAGGTCGACCTGTGCCTCTCGCGCGGCGCCGCCTCGGGCGTCGTCTATCCGAAGGGCCCATTCGACAAGGAGGGCCAGAAGGCGCTGGGCGCGCTCTTCAAGGACGCCACCGGCCCCAACGGCGCCGACGTGATCTACGACGCCATCGGCGACGCCTACGCCGAGCCGGCGCTGCGCTCGATCGCCTGGGAGGGCAAGTACCTGGTGGTGGGCTTCGCCGCCGGCGAGATCCCGAAGATCCCGCTGAACCTGGCGCTGCTGAAGGGCTGCGAGATCGTGGGAGTCTTCTGGGGCTCGTGGGTCGGCCGCAACCCGAAGAAGCACCAGGAGAGCGTCGCCCAGCTGATGCAGATGTACGTGGACGGCAAGATCAAGCCGCACGTCTCCGAGCGCTTCACCCTGGCCGACGCCTCCAAGGCCATCGCCCACCTCGCCAGCCGCAAGGCCATGGGCAAGGTGGTGGTGACGGTCTGAGCGGACGCGACCTGTCCGGGTTCAGGCCGCCTCTTTCCGCGCGGTCCAGCGCGCGATCGCGCCGAGCAGTTCCGCCGCGTCGATCGGCTTGCCGATATGGTCGTTCATGCCGGCCGCGAGGCAAGCCGCCTTGTGGTCGGGCAGGATGTTGGCCGACAGCGCCACGATCGGCGTGCTCCGGTTGAGGTCGCTGTTGGCCCGGATGGCGGTCGTGGCGGCGAGTCCGTCCATGCCCGGCATCTGCAGATCCATGAGGATCAGATCGAAGGGCTGCCGCAACGAGGCCTGAACCGCCGCGGCGCCGCCGTCCGCCTCGACGAGCTCCACGCCGAAGGGCGCGAGCATCGCCCCGACCAGCTCGCGGTTCACCGACACGTCGTCGACCATCAGGATGCGGATCGCGCCCACCTCCGCGCTGGCCAAGGGCGCTGAGGTGGGCGCCGCCGCCGGCGCGGCCGACGTGAGGGGAATGGCGAACCAGAAGGTCGATCCCGCCCCGGGCCGGCTCTCCACGCCGATCTCGCCGCCCATCAGTTCGACGAGCCCCTTGGAGATGGCCAGGCCAAGGCCGGTGCCGCCCTGGCGCCGCGTACTGGAGCCGTCGACCTGTGAGAAGCGCTGGAACAACCGTCCGGCGACGTCGGGCGGGACACCCACGCCGGTGTCGAGAACCGCGATCCTGAGTCGCGTGCCTGCGTCGAGCAGGTGCGCCTGGACGGTGACGCCGCCGGCCTCGGTGAACTTCACGGCGTTGGTGAGGAGGTTGAGCAGCACCTGCCGCAGGCGCGCACCGTCTGCCGCGATGCAGGCCGGCAGGTCTTCGGCCAGCGCGACGGTGACGGCTAACCCCTTGGCCGCGGCCTGGTCGCGGACGAGGTCTGCGACTTCGTCGACGAACGCCCGCGGATCCAGCGGATGCGGGTCGAGATGCACCTGCTCCGCCTCGAGCTTGGAGAAGTCGAGCACATCGTTGACCACCGCAAGCAGCGCCTTACCACTGGTATGGATGCGCGCGGCGTATCGGCTGGCGTCCGGGGGCAGGTCCTCGATCATCTCGAGAAGGCCGGCGAACCCGATCACGCCGGTGAGCGGGGTTCGGATCTCGTGGCTCATGTTGGCCAGGAACTCGCTTTTGGCCACGGCCGCCGCCTCGGCTTCGGCCGTCTTGCGGCGAAGCTCTTCCTCTAGGGCGACCCGCGCGGTCACGTCGCGGAGGGTCGCCATCGCCCCGACGTAGCACCCGTCGTCGTCGGCTATGGGCGTGGTGGCGCCCTCGAGGACGACCGAAGCGCCGCTCGGCGACAGGGTGCGCCAGACGCTGTGTTCCACAGCCGGCAGGGGACGGCCGGCCACCAGGTCCGCGAGGAAGCCGTCGTGGCGCCCCCACTCGCTCGGATCTAGGAACTCGCGGACGCTGCGGCCGACCAGCGCCGAGGGATCGGGCACATAGGCGCGCGCCGCCGGGGAAAGGTATTCCAGCCGACCCTGCACGTCGTAGCGGATGATGATGTCGGGCGAGCGCTCGGCCAACTGGCGGTAGCGCGCCTCGCTCTCGGCGAGCTGTGCGGTGGCGGCGCGCTCCAGCCGGCGGCTCCGGTCGAGGTTGTGGTGGACCGCGCGCAGGGCCGCGTAGACGACGTAGGGACTGGCGAACAGCGTCACCAGTTGCCAGGGCAGGTCGCGCTGCACGAGTAGCGCCGCTGCCGCGCCCTGGACGAGCACAACCCCCGCGATGGGCGCCGCAAGGTTTATCCAGAGACGGCGCGGCGCATCGTAGTCGCGGGCCAGGATCTGGAACATCACGACGCCGAAGAGGGTCACGCCCAGCGTCTGCGCGGCGCCGATGTGGAAGAATGAGAGGTAGAGACCGGCGACCGAGTAGCCGGCCGCGGCCAGCCAGGCGAACGGATTGAAGCCGAGCCCGTCGCCCGCGGTCGTGCGCGCGCGCCAGGCGTGCTCCGCGGCGAGCAGGGCCGCCATCACCGCGAGCCACGCGCCGGGCAACCGCCAGCTTGCGAAAGGGACCGCCGCGGCGAAGACGACCAGCGCCGAGACGGCGCCCAGCGCGGGGCGGGAAGCCGCGGGGTCCGCCACGAGCGCGCGGCCGAGATCGGCGGCGCGCGCGAGCGCGGCGCCGAGAATGGTCCGGTCCTGCGACGCGCCGAAGGCCATGGCCCATGACCTAGCCCGCAAGCCCTGAAGATTTCGTTCGCGCTTCCGAGGGGCGCGGCGCCAAGAAATGGGTGACAGGGCCGCGGGTCGCCGCCTAGTTATCGCCGATAACCAACGAGAGGGGGATGCGATGGCGGGGCGGCTCGAGGGCAAGGTCGCGGTGATCACCGGCGGGGTCTCGGGCATCGGCCTGGGGACCCTGGAGCTGTTCGTCGCCGAGGGCGCCAAGGTGGTGGCCGCCGACATCCAGGACGAGAAGGGGGCGATGCTGGAGCGGCGCTTCCCGGGCAAGGTCCGCTACGCCCACTGCGACGTAACGAAGGAGGCCGAGATCGCCGCGGCGCTCAAGCTCGCGGCGGACGAGTTCGGCGGCCTCGACATCCTCTTCAACAACGCCGGCATCTCGGACGGCATGCGCGAGCTCGTGTCCATCGAGGCCGAGACGTGGAGCTGGATCTACGACGTGCTGGTGCGTGGGCCGGCGTTGGGCATGAAGCACGCCGTGCCGCTGATGCTGGCGCGCGGCGGCGGCGCGATCGTCAACACCGCCTCGATCGCGGGCCTGCAGGCCGGCTGGGGCCCGATCGCCTATTCGTCGGCCAAGGCGGCGGTGATCCACATGACGCGGGTGGCGGCGGCGCAGCTTTCGCCGCAAAAGATCCGGGTGAACGCCATCTGCCCCGGCCTCATCGCCACCTCGATCTTCGGCGCCTCGCTGGGGCTGCCGCGCGCCGTCGCCGACCAGATGGCCGCCCGGGTCGCCGAGCACGCCGCCAAGGTGCAGCCGGTGCCGAAGCCCGGACTGCCCGACGACATCGCCCAGGCGGCGCTCTACCTGGCCTCGGACGCCTCGGCGTTCGTGACCGGCACGCACCTGGTGGTCGACGGCGGCATCACCGTGGGCTCGCGGCACAGCTGGGACCAGAGCGGCCCCTCGCCCTTCGCCGAGCTGTTCGGCGACGCCTTCGCGCCCCAGCCGCAAGAGACGTGACCGAAACGGCCGCCCCGCGCGCGACCGATAACCTGCGGGGCGCGCTTTGGATGCTGGGCTCGGCGCTGGGCTTCACGGCCATGACCGTGCTGATCAAGTTCCTCGGCGACGACTACCCCGCCACCCTGCAGACCTTCTACCGCCAGGCCGCCGGCCTGGTGATCCTGCTGCCGATCATCCTGCGGCGCGGGAAGGCGGCCTACGCCACGACCCGGCCGGGGATCCTGTTCTTCCGCTCGGCGGCGGGCACGCTGGGGATGATCCTGTCGTTCTACGCCTTCCAGGAGATGCCGCTGGCCGACGCCAACGCGCTCTCCTTCACCCGCACGCTCTGGCTGGTTCCGCTGGCGGCCTTCGTGGTCCGCGAAACGGTGGGTCCCCTGCGGATCGGGGCCGCAGTGGTGGGCTTCCTGGGCGTGCTCTTGATGGTGCGGCCGGGCGCAGGCGGCGAGTTCGCCCTGGGCCTGCCGGCGCTGGCCATGCTGACCGCCTCGTTCCTCTTCGCGCTCACCATCACGGGCATGAAGGTGATGACCCGCGACCACTCGCCGACCGTGCTGCTGGTCTGGGCCGCGACGCTGGGCTTCATCTTCGCGATCCCCGGCGCCTTCATCTCCTGGCGCTGGCCCGACCCTGAGGACCTGGCCCTGCTCTGCCTGATGGGCGTGCTCGGGACCATCACCCAGGCCTGCTACATCAAGGGCATGCAGGCCGGCGACGCCGCGGCCATGGCGCCCATCGACTACACCCGCCTGGTGTTCACCGTCGCCGCCGGCTTTCTGATCTTCCACGAGCTCCCGAACGTGTGGACGATGGCCGGCGCCGGCGTCGTGGTCGCCTCGACCCTGTTCATCACCATCCGCGAGCAGCAGTTGGCAAGGTCGGCGAAGCTCAGCGCGACGCCCGACAGCCAGTAGCCCGCCCTCACTCCCCCCGCAGCCGCTCGATATCCCGCTTCGCCGCGAGCTTGTGCTTGGGCTTCAGGTTGCGGCCGATGATGGCCATGAGCGCCGTGAACACCGCCGCGTCGTCGGTGTAGCCGAGGCCGGCGATGAAGTCGGGGATCGCGTCGACCGGCAGGACGAAGTAGGCCAGCGCCGCCAGCATCATCCCCTTGGCCGCGATGGGCGTATCGTCGTCCTTGGCGCAGTACCAGACGCTCAGAGCCTCCTTGGCGAACGGGATCTGCGCGGCGACGCGGCGGATCTTGGGCCAGAAGCCCAGGTCCACGCGCTGCTCGTTCAGCTTCATCACCGACGGCACCAGCGCGCGGCTGGGCTCGATCTCCTTCTCGGGATCGAAGGTGACGTCAGGTGACGCTTTTTCCGGGGCGCTCATGGCGCTAAGCCTTCGCCGATTTTACTTACGCCATCATATGGGAGCTCGGCGTCCATGGAACTCAATTCATCCGTCGCGGCGGTGGTCACGGGCGGCGCCTCGGGCCTCGGCGAAGCGACCGTGCGGGCGCTCGCGGCCAAGGGCGTGAAGGTCGCCATCTTCGACATGAACGAACAGAAGGGCGAAGCGGTCGCCTCCGAAGTGGGCGGCGTCTTCTGCAAATGCAACGTCACCTCGGAGGAAGAAGTCGACGCGGCGTTCGCCAAGGCCCGCGCCGCGCACGGCCAGGAACGGATCCTGGTGAACTGCGCCGGCACCGGCAACGCGATCAAGACCGCCAGCCGCGACAAGCAGACAGGCGAGACCAAGCACTTCCCGCTGGATGCGTTCAACTGGATCATCCAGATCAACCTGGTCGGCACGTTCCGCTGCATCGCCAAGTCGGCGAAGGGCATGCTCGACCTGGAGCCAATCGACGGCGAGCGCGGCACGATCGTGAACACCGCGAGCGTCGCGGCCGAGGACGGCCAGATGGGCCAGGCGGCCTATTCGGCGTCGAAGGGCGGCGTGGTCGGCATGACGCTGCCGATCGCCCGCGACCTGGCCGGCGACGGCATCCGGGTGAACACCATCCTGCCCGGCATCTTCAACACCCCGCTGATGAACGCGGCCCCGCCGCAGGTGAAGGAGGCGCTGGCCGCCTCGGTGCCGTTCCCGAAGCGCCTGGGTAACGCCGAGGACTACGCCTCGCTGGCGCTGGAGATGATCACCAACCCCTACTTCAACGGCGAAGACGTCCGCCTCGACGGCGCCATCCGGATGGCCCCGCGGTAGGACGAACCGCATCGACGAGACTGGCGAGCCTCCGCGCAAGCGGAGGCTCTCTTATCTATGGAACCGCGGAATTCGCGGAATAGCGCGGAAGGCGCAGCTTCGATTCCGCGTCCTTCCGCGTTTTCCGCGGTTCTCTAATAGCGCCTGCGGCGCGTTGGGCGGCTGGCGCCCATGAGGCCGCCGAGGACACCGCGGATGAGCTCGCGGCCGACCTGACTGCCGATGGTGCGCAGCATCGACTTGGCGAAGGCCTCGCCCATGCCCTGGCGGTTGGAGGCGCGCGGCGCGCGGCGGGGCTCTGGCGGCGCGGCGTCGGCCCAGCCGGCGTCGCGGGCCGGCGCCCCAGCCGGCTCAGTGGCCGCCTGCTGGGCGCGGGCGGCCAGCATCTCGTAGGCCGACTCCCGGTCCTTCACCTCGTCGTAGAGGCCGCGCACCGGGCTCGCGCCCATGATGCTGGTCCGCTCGGGCGGAGTGATCGGCCCCAGGCGCGAGACCGGCGGCCGGATCAGCGTCTTCTGCACCACCGTGGGCGCGCCCTTCTCGTCCAGCACCGAGACCAGCGCCTCGCCGACCCCCAGCCCCTGGATCGCCTCGGCGGTGTCGAAGGCCGGATTGGGGCGGAAGCTCTCGCTGGCCGCCTTCAGGCCGCGCTGTTCGGCGGGCGTGTAGGCGCGCAGGGCGTGCTGCACGCGATTGCCGAGCTGGCCCAGCACGGTGTCGGGGATGTCGGCCGGGTTCTGGGTGACGAAGTAGACGCCGACGCCCTTCGAGCGGATCAGCCGCACCACCTGCTCGACCTTCTCCAGCAGCGAGGAGGGCGCGTCGCGGAACAGCAGGTGCGCCTCGTCGAAGAAGAACACCAGCCGCGGTTTCTCGGGGTCGCCCACCTCCGGCAGCTCCTCGAAGAGCTCGCTCATCAGCCAGAGCAGGAAGGTGGCGTAGAGCCGGGGCGTCGAGATCAGCTTGTTGGCCGCCAGCACGCTGACGAAGCCGCGGCCCGAGCCGTCTGTGCGCATCAGGTCCGAGAGCTGCAGCGCCGGCTCGCCGAAGATGTTGGCGCCGCCCTGGTCCTCCAGCACAAGGAGCTTGCGCTGGATGGTGGCGATGGTGGTCGGCGAGATGTTGCCATACTGGGCCGAGAGCGCCTTGGCGTTCTCGACGCCGTAGGCCAGCGCCGCGCGCAGGTCCTTGAGGTCGAGGAGCAGCAGGCCCTCTTCGTCGGCGGCGCGGAAGACGACCGAGAGCACGCCCTCCTGCACGTCGTTCAGCTCGAGGATCCGCGATAGCAGCAGCGGCCCCATCTCGGAGACCGTGGCGCGGATCGGGTGGCCCTGCTCGCCGAACAGGTCCCAGAAGACGGTGGGCGCGGCCATCGGGTTGATCGTCAGGTTCATCGCCTGGGCGCGGGCCAGCATCTTCTCGTTGGGTGTGCCGGCGACGGCGATGCCCGAGAGGTCGCCCTTCACGTCGGCGCAGAACACCGGAACGCCGGCGTCGGACAGCCCCTGGGCGATTACCTGCAGGGTCACCGTCTTGCCGGTGCCGGTCGCGCCGGCCACGAGGCCGTGGCGGTTGGCCCGGTGGAGCAGGAGCTGCTCGGGATGGTCCGAAAACCCGATCAGGACGCCGTTGTCGCTCATGCCCAGCCACTCCGCTTCGCGCCGCAGGCGCTGTCTTTTGAACCACGGAAAACACGGAAAACACAGAAGGGGACTGAGCGCCCGGAGTTCGTCCGGCTCTCTTCCGTGTTCTTCTGTGTTTTCTGTGGTTGAATCAATTTCGGCGCTGACGCACCCCGAGCGTGACGATTTGGCGACGGTTCGTGCTGAAAATCGGCGTCGGCAGGGCAAAGGCGCTCCCAATCCGCAATAAACCCGGGTAGAGCACGCCCGATTTGACGGCGGCGCCGACGCCGCCGACATTGCCGCCGAGCTTCCCCCGAAAGCGCGCATGCCCGCTGGACGACATTCGCTGGCCGCCGACCCGGTCTCGCGCAACGCACTGATCATCCTCGCGACGATCGCGGGCGGGGTGGTGCTCTACGTGCTGGCCGACATCCTGACGCCGCTGGCGCTGGCCATCTTCCTGGCGGTGATGATCGATGGGTTCGCCCGCGTGCTCGAGGCGCGGGTGCCCGTGGTCTCGCGCCGGTTCGCCACGCCGCTCGCCATCGTCCTATCGGTGGCGATGTTCGGCGGGGCGGCCTTCTTCATCGCCGACAACGCCGCCGCGTTCGGCAGCCAGCTCGTCGCCTACACGCCGAAGCTGAACGACCTGATCGCCCGCGTCGCCGGGCTGATCGGTATGGAGGCGCCGCCGTCGCTGACCCAGCTTGTGCGCCAGCTGAACCCGGCCAGCTACCTGGGCCAGATCGCCCGCGGGCTGCAGGACTTCCTCTCCACCGCGGCCTTCGTGCTGGTCTACCTGGGCTTCATCCTGGCCTCGCGGAGGGGCTGGGAACGCAAGGTCATCCACCTGTTCTCCTCCCGCGAGGAGCGCCAGGAGGCGACCGCCGCATTCACGCGCATCCGCAACGGTGTGGAGCAGTACCTGTGGGTGCAGACCGTCACCGGCCTGATGATCGCCGGGGCCTCGTGGATCGTCATGGCCGTGGTCGGCCTCGACAACGCGCTGTTCTGGGCGATCCTGATCTTCTTCGCCTCGTACATCCCGGTGGTGGGCGGCATCGTCGCGGTGGCCGCGCCGCCGATCTTCGCGCTCCTGCAGTTCGACACCCTGTGGCAGGCGATCGCCCTGTTCGTGGTGCTGCAGGCGATCACCACCTTCGTGGGCAACGTGATCCTGCCGCGCATGCAGGGCCAGAGCCTGAACATCGATCCCATCGTGCTCCTGCTGGCGCTGGCCTTCTGGAGCGTGGTCTGGGGCCTGACCGGGGCCTTCCTGTCGACCCCGCTGACCACCGTGATGATGGTGATCCTGGCCCAGTTCCCGGGGTCGCGCTGGATCGCCGTGATCCTCAGCGAGAACGGCGACCCCGGCGAGCTGAAGCGCCAGACCGAGCGCGCCCCGGACGAGGCCGGGGTCGAAGATCAGCCCTCGACCGCCCCCAAACGCCGCTCAAAGAACTTGCGATCCGGGACTTAAATTCCATGCCCGCCTACCTATCTAATGTTGGCTGGACGACAGAGTCGCCTGGCAGGTGCGTCCGTTCCCCAACCCCACGGGCGCAGCGAGCACCCCGCGTTCCGCCGCTCCCCCACGGTGGAACCACACGCCGCCGGACACTCTCCTCCGGCGGCGTACTCGCGTGGAGTTCTTGCGCTGTTTGGGGAGCGGCCAAATGAGCCGCTCTCCCCGCACCGGCGCCGGCCTGGCCAGGACCCTGCAGACCGAACTCAAGAACGATCCTGCCGCCGTGGCCGCCAAGGCGTTCGCCAAGCAGGCGGCCGCCGACGCCCAGCCCGAAGAGCTGCCCGAGCTTGGCAGCGCCGAGCTCGCGCGCACCCTGGCCGACTTCTGGCGCTTCGCCGAGCGGCGACGCGGCCGCGGGCCGCAACTGCGCATCGCGCCGGTCGACGGCGCCGACCTCGACCGGCTGGAGATCGTGCAGGACGACGCGCCCTTCCTGGTGGACAGCGTCATGGGCGAAATCGCCGACCAGGGCCTGTCGGTGCGCGCCATGTTCCATCCCATCGTCGACGTGCAACGCGACCGCGCGGGCTTGCGCGGCGGCACGGGGAGCGCACGGCGCGAGTCGATGATCGAGGTGCTGCTGGAGCCGATCGGCCCCGACCGCGAGAAGGCGCTGATCGAGGGTGTGAAAGCCACGCTGTCCGACGTGCGCCAGGCGGTCGAGGACTTCCCGGCGATGCTGGAGCTTATGGGCAAGACCGTCGCCGAACTGGAGAGCTCGGGCAAGGCGCGCCCCGACGAGGTGGGGTTCCTGAAGTGGTTACGGGCGGAGCACTTCGTGTTCCTGGGCGCCCGGGTCTACGAGTACCCGAAGCTGAAGAGCGGCGAGTATGCGCCGGAGGAGCCGCTCTATCAGGCCAAGGACGGCCTGGGCGTGCTCCGCGATCCCGAGCGCACTGTCCTGCGCCGCGCCAATGAGCCGGCCGTGCTGATGGCGGCCATGAAGGACCGCATCGTGCGCGACCCCGCGCTGACGATCGCCAAGTCGAACGTGCGCAGCCGGGTCCACCGGCGAGGCTACATGGACTATGTCGGCGTCAAGCGGTACGGCGACGACGGCCGGCCCAGCGGCGAGGTCCGCTTCGTGGGCCTGTTCACGGCCGAGGCCTACGACCAGCCGGCTGGCGTGGTGCCCCTGGTGCGCGACAAGGTGGCCCGGGTTCTGGCCCGCGCCGGCGCGGCGCCGGGGAGCTACAACGAGAAGCGCCTCAAGAACATCGTCGAGAACCACCCGCGCGACGAGCTTTTCCAGATCAGCGAGGACGAGCTGCTGGAGATCGCGCTGGGCATCCTGCACCTGGCCGACCGCCCCCGCGTCAAGCTTTTCGAGCGGAAGGACCCGTTCGACCGTTTCGCGTCCGTCCTGCTGTTCGTGCCGCGCGACCGCTACGATTCCGATCTGCGCAAGAAGGCGGGCGAGCTGCTCACCGAGGCCTATGGCGGCCGGCTGTCGGCCTACTACCCAAGCTTCAACGACACGCCGCTGGCGCGCGTGCACTACATCATCGGGTTCACCCCAGGCCACCACAAGGTCCCGGACCTGCGGCGTCTGGAAGCCGAGATCACCGAAGCCGCCCGGACCTGGGAGGATCGATTCGACGCCGCCGTGCGTGGCAGCGGGCGCGAGCCCGACGCCGTGGGCGACGTGGTGGCCCGCTATCGCGACGCCTTCCCGGCCGGCTACCGCGACCGCTTCGACGCCGCCGAGGCTCTGGAGGACGTGGCGGTCATCGACGGCTTCACGGCCGACCAGTCGATCTGCGTGCGCGCCTACCGCACGCGGGCCGACGGCCCGCTCAGCTTCCGCTTCAAGCTCTACCGGCGGGCCGTGCCGGCGGCGCTGGCCGATGTGCTGCCGATCCTGGAGAACATGGGGCTGAAGGCGCTGGCCGAGGCCGGGTTCGCCATCAATCCAACTGACACCCCGAATGGGGGCCGCGACGCGGTCTGGGTGCACGACTTCGAGATCGAGGACCCGCGCGGGGCCGACCTGGTCTTCGCCGAGATCAAGGACGCCTTCGAGGACGCCGTCGTCGCCGTCTGGACGGGCCGCACCGAGAACGACGGCTTCAACCGCCTGGTCATGGAGCTGTCGATCCCGTGGCGCGACGCCGCCCTGGTCCGCGCGCTCGCCCGCTACCGCCAGCAGTCGGGCCTGGACCCGTCGCAGCGGTCGCAGGAACAGGCGCTGTCGAACCACCCGGGCGTCACGCGCCTGATCCTCGACCTCTTCCGCATCAAGTTCGACCCGGCGATCGCCGCCGAGGTGCCCGAGCGCAAGGCCCAGGCCGCAGCGGTCATGGACGAGGTGGTCGAGGCCCTGCAGCTGGTCGAGAGCCTGGACGACGACCGCGTGCTGCGCCGCCTGGCGCTGCTGGTGGGCGCAATCCAGCGGACCAACTTCTACCAGCGGGCCGGCGACGGCTCGGTGAAGCCCTACATCTCGTTCAAGGTGGCGAGCGGCGAGCTGGCCGACCTGCCGGCGCCGAAGCCGTTCCGCGAGATCTTCGTCTGGTCGACCCAGGTCGAGGGCGTGCACCTGCGCTTCGGCCCCGTCGCGCGCGGCGGTCTCCGCTGGTCGGACCGGCGCGACGACTTCCGCACCGAGGTACTGGGGCTGGTGAAGGCCCAGCAGGTGAAGAACGCGGTGATCGTGCCGGTGGGCTCGAAGGGCGGCTTCTATCCCAAGCAGCTGCCGAAGGGCGGCTCGCCCGACGCGGTGCGGACCGAGGCCATCGCGGCCTACAAGGTCTTCCTGTCGGGCCTGCTCGACATCACCGACAACCTCGACGCCAAGGGCAAGGTGATCCCGCCCCAGAGCGTGGTGGCCCACGACGGCGACGACCCCTACCTGGTCGTGGCGGCCGACAAGGGCACGGCCACCTTCTCCGACATCGCCAACGGCGTGGCCGAGTCCTACGGCTTCTGGCTGGGCGACGCGTTCGCCTCTGGCGGCTCGGTGGGCTACGACCACAAGGTCATGGGCATCACCGCCCGCGGCGCCTGGGAAGCCGTGAAGCGCCACTTCCGCGAAATGGGCAAGGACATCCAGTCCGAGCCGTTCACGGTCGTCGGCTGCGGCGACATGTCGGGCGACGTGTTCGGCAACGGCATGCTGCTGTCGCGGTTCATCCGCCTGCAGGCCGCGTTCGACCACCGCGACATCTTCATCGATCCCGATCCGGACCCGGCGAAGAGCTATGCCGAGCGGGAGCGGATGTTCGCCCTGCCGCGGTCCTCCTGGCAGGACTACGACAAGAAGAAGATCAGCAAGGGCGGCGGGGTCTTCTCGCGGTCGCTGAAGTCGATCCCGCTGTCGCCGCAGGTCCGCGCGCTCCTGGGGACCGAAGCCGAGGCCCTGGCGCCCACCGAGGTCATCAACCTGATCCTCAAGACGCCGGCCGAGCTGCTCTACCTGGGCGGCATCGGCACCTACGTGAAGGCCAAGGGGGAGTCCCACCTCGAAGTTGGCGACAAGGCCAACGACGCCGTCCGCGTCAACGGCGAGGACCTGCGGGTGCAGGTCGTGGGCGAGGGCGCGAACCTGGGCCTGACCCAGGCCGGCCGGATCGAGTTCGCGGCGAAGGGGGGCCGGGTCGAGACCGACGCCATCGACAACTCCGCGGGCGTCGACTCATCAGACCACGAGGTGAACATCAAGATCACCACCGGCATCCTGGAGCGCCAGGGCAAGCTCACTCGGGCCCAGCGCAACAAGCTGTTGCCGACCATGACCGACGACGTGGCGCGCCACGTGCTGGTCCACAACTACGACCAGACGCTGGCGCTCTCGCTGCTGGAACTGGACACCGTGGGCGAGCTGGCGCCGCACGCGCGGTTCATGTCCGAGCTGGAGCACGCCGGGCGACTGGACCGCGCGGTGGAAGGCCTGCCCGACGCGCTGGAAATTTCCGAGCGGCTGAAGGCCGGCAAGGGGCTGTACCGGCCCGAGCTGGCGGTGCTGCTGGCCTACGGCAAGCTGGAGCTGAAGCGCGACATCGTCGCCGACCGCGCCACGGAGGACCCATTCTTCGAGGGCCGGCTCGAGGCCTACTTCCCGAAGCCGCTGCGCAAGTACAAGGACGCGATCCTCAGCCACCGGCTGCGGCCCGAGATCATCGCCACGGTCATCGCCAACGACATGATCAACCGCTGCGGGCCGTCGTTCCCGTCGCGGACCATGACATCGGCGGGCTGCGACGTGACGGCGCTCACCGCCGGCTACGAAGCGGCCAAGCTTGTGCTCGACTTCGAGACGCTGTGGAGCCAGGTCGAGGCCCTGGACCTGAAGATCCCCAGCGCCGGCCAGATGGCGCTGTTCCGCCGCCTGGTGTCGGGCGTGCGCGGCGCGACGTTCTGGCTGGCGCGGCGCAGCGGCCGCGAGGGGCTGACGGTGGCCGAGCTCACCGAACGCTACGCGCCCGGCTTCAAGGCGCTGCACAGCCTGCTGCCCGACATCCTGTCGAAAGCCGAGCGGGCGGCGGTGGACGCCCAGGTGACCCGCCTGATCGACGCCGGCGCACCGGTGAAGATGGCCGAGGCCGCCGCGGTGCTGGGCCCGCTGACCAATGCGGTCGACCTGGTGGACATGGCCGAGGCGTCGAGCTGGAGCCTGCCCAACGTGGCGCGGCTCTACTACGCCACCGGCGCGGTGTTCGCGTTCGATCGCCTCCGGGCGGCGGCCGGCGAATTCCGGGCCGGCGACATCTTCGAGCGGACGGCGCTGCGCCGGCTGATCGAGGACCTGCTGTCGGAGCAGACCCAGCTGACGCGGGCGATCATGGCCTTCGCCGGCGGCTCGCAGGCCGGCGACGACGCGGTCTCGGCGAAGAGCGCGGTCTCCGCCTGGGCGGCGCTGCGGCCCGATCTCAGCCGCGCCGCCACCCGCACGGTCGAGGAGATCGAGACCGGCGGCGGCGGCTGGACCTTCGCCAAGCTCACCATCGCCAACGCCGCCCTGCGCGAACTGGCGGCGGAAGCGGCAAGCGGACGGAAACGGCGGGCGGGGTAGTCACCAGCGCCCACCCAACGGTTGTCATCCCGGTTTTGGCCGCCAGGCCAAAGACCGGACCCATTGGACTCTGCGGTCGTGGAAGGCCTCGGCGGCAACGCTGCACGCAACTATCAGGCGCCGAGCTCAATGGGTCCGGTCTTCCGCTGCGCGGAAACCAGGATGACAGGCTTTGTTGTGGGTTTCAGCTCCCCAGCCGGAACGGCACCGTCCTGCGTTCGTGCTCGGGCACGCTGAGCCGCCGGTCCACCGGCGGGAAGGCGCGTTGGGCGCAGTTGTCGCGTTCGCAGATGCGACAGCTCGTGCCGATGGGCGCGGCCGGGCCTTTGAGGTCGAGGCCCTCGGAATAGACCAGCTCGTGGGCGTGCTCGATCTCGCAGCCGAACCCCAGGACGTAACGGCGGTCGGGCGTCAGGTAGCTTTCCGACCGCTTCACCACCGCCCGCGCCACGCAGAGGTAGCGTACGCCGTCGGGCATGGCCGCCACCTGCACCAGGAAGCGGTCGGGCGAGGCCACTGCGTCGTGCACGTTCCAGAGGGGGCAGGCGCCGCCGAAGCGGGCGAAGCGGAAGCGCGTGGCGCTGTGGCGCTTGGTGATGTTGCCTGCGTAGTCGAGCCGCACGAAGTACATCGGCACCCCGCGGTGGCCGGGCCGCTGCAGGGTCGATAGCCGGTGGCAGACCTGCTCCAGGCTGGCCCCGAAGTGTGAGGCCAGCTGCTCGACGTCGTGGCGCAGTTCGCGGGCCGAGGCGGCGAAGCGGCGGTAGGGCGTCAGCAGGGCGCCGGCGGCGTAGTTGCCCAGGCCGACGCGGCAGACATCTACCGCCTCGCGGCTCTTGAAGCGCGCCTGACTGAGCTCGGCCTCGATCACGTCCGACAGGTTCGCCACCGCCACGTGGAAGGCCATCTGGAAGGCGCGCGTGGCGGCGGGTTGGCTCGCGTTGAGCCACAGCTCGTGGGACGACGGGTCGTAGCGGCGCATCACGTCGCCCAGGGGCGCGTAGCGCACGCGCACGCCCAGCCGCTCACGTAGGTACATCTCCATCAGCATGTCGGCCGAGCCCGGGCGGTCGAGACCGATCTCCTGCGCCAGGTCCTCGGCGGCGTGGTCCAGGGCGTCGACGTAGTTGTCCTTGAAATGGAAGAAGTCGCGGACCTCCTCGTAGGGGAGCAGCGAGCTGGCCGCCGTCGCCTCGTCGAGCGACACGGCTTCCTCGGTCAGCTTCAGCCGCTCGGCCAGCCGGTGATTGCTGCGGTGCAGGTCCAGGAAGCGGCGCGCGACGGCCGGCGCCTGCAGGGCGAGCTGGCGCAGCTCGCTGAGCGGGATCGGGTCCTCCCCCGGCCCGGCGTCGGCCACGGCCTCGCGCAGGTCGGCGATCAGGCGCTGGTCGTCATCGACTTCGAAGGTGGAGGCCGGCACGTCGAACGTCTGGATCAGCCCCATCAGGACGCGGTCGGTGACCGGCCGCTGGTTGGCCTCGATCTGGGAGAGATAGCTCACCGAGATGCCCAGTTCGCGGGCGCAATGCTCGAGCCGCCAGCCGCGTCGGGCGCGGAGGTTGCGCACCTTGGGACCGACGAAAAGCTTGTAGCGCATTTTGCAATTTCACAAACAGTGGTCTGCGAGAGGCCAATTCTTTGCACGCTTTTCCTTGTCGGACGAAGGAAAAGCAGGCTCCTTGCCGCTCGCGCCTCACCGAGCGTGAGCCGCACAAGCTCCACAACGCAATTTTGCGGAGCTGTGCGGAAGGGTTCGAGAGGCGCGCGAGGAAGCCCCATCCCCGGACAGGACCCCATGACTGTCGAGAACATCCATCATCTGCCCCGCCTCGGCATGGCCGGCGCCATGCGCCTCTTCGGCCTGACTGCCCGCGCCCTGCGCTTCTATGAGGAGAAAGGGTTGGTCGAGGCGCGCCGCGACCGCCTGAACGCCCGCTTCTACGACCCGGCCGCGCGCCGGCGGCTGGAGTGGATTTCGCGCCTTCGCAAGGCCGGCGTGTCGCTGCCGGACATCGAGGAAGTGCTGCACGCCGAGGACGATGGCGCCTCGGGCCGCGATTGTGCAGTGCGCAAACTGGAGGCCCGCCGCGAGGCGCTCGCCGCCGAGCTGGGCCGCCTGGAAACCGCGCTCACCGAATTCAAGACCGCGCCCGCCGCGCCCGCCGCGCCCCGCCGCCTGGGCGTCACCGCTCAAGCCTAGGGCGCGTCAGCGCCCTCAAAGTCAAACCGCGGAAAGCGCGGAAGGACGCGGAAGGTATCTGATCCTCTTCCGCGATTTTCCGCGCCATTCCGCCGTTCTCCATCTCTTGCCTGCGGCGCTTAGTGGCGGAACACGCGGACGCCGGTGAAGACCATGGCGAGGCCGCGTTCGTCGGCCGCCGCGATCACCGCCTCGTCGCCGATGGAGCCGCCCGGCTGGATCACCGCCGTGCAGCCCGCGTCGGCCGCCTGGATCAGGCCGTCGGGGAACGGGAAGAAGGCCTCCGACGCGCAGGCCGACCCCTTCAGGTCCAGGCCGAAGTCGGCCGCCCGTAGCGCCGCGATCCGCGCCGAGTCCTTGCGGTTCATCTGGCCCGCGCCGACACCCAGCGTCTGGCCGGCTCTCGCATAGACGATGGCGTTCGACTTCACGTGCTTGGCGATCGTGAAGGCGAAGAGCATGTCGCGAATCTCGGCCTCGGTCGGCGCGCGCTTAGTCACCACCTTGAGGTCGGCCGCGGTCAGCCGCGCGGTGTCGCGGCTCTGGACAAGGAAGCCGCCGGACACCGACTTGAACGTCTTGCCGGGCGCCATCGGATCGGGCAGCCCGCCGGTGACAAGCAGGCGCACGTTCTTCTTCTTGCGGAAAAGCGCGACCGCGTCCTCGTCGGCCTCGGGGGCGATCACCACCTCGGTGAAGATTTCCAGCGCCTTGGCGGCCGTAGCCGCGTCCAGGCGGCTGTTCAGCGCCACGATGCCGCCGAACGCGCTCGTCGGGTCGCAGGCCAGGGCGCGCTCATAGGCCTCCAGCAGCGTGCCGCCGGTGGCCACGCCGCACGGGTTGGCGTGCTTGATGATCGCGCAGGCCGGGCCGGCGGCAGGATCGAACTCGGCGACCAGCTCGAACGCGGCGTCGGTGTCGTTGATATTGTTGTAGCTGAGCTCCTTGCCCTGCAGCTGCTTCGCCGTCGCCACGCCCACCGGCGGGTTGGGGAAGCGGTAGAAGGCGGCCGCCTGGTGCGGGTTCTCGCCGTAGCGCATCGTCTGGGCGAGCTGGCCGCCGATCGAGAAGCGCGCCGGCGCGAACTCGCCCAGTTCGTGGGCGAACCAGGAGGCGATGGAGGAGTCGTACGTCGCCGTGCGCCCATACGCGCGGGCCGCAAGGCGCTTGCGCAGCGCCAGCGAGGTGGCGCCGCCGTCGGCCAACTCGGCGAGCACTTCGGCCATGTCGGACGGCTCGGTGCAAACGGCCACGTAGCCGTGGTTCTTGGCCGCCGAGCGGATCATCGCCGGGCCGCCGATGTCGATGTTCTCGACGCAGGTCTCGTAGTCGCCGCCGGCCGCGACCGTGGCCTCGAACGGGTAGAGGTTCACATAGACGAGGTCGATGGCGCCGATGCCGTGCTCGTCCATCGCCGCCTTGTGGGCCGGGGCGTCGCGCACGCCCAGCAGGCCGCCGTGCACCACCGGGTGCAGCGTCTTCACCCGGCCGTCCATCATCTCCGGGAAGCCGGTGAGGTCGGAGATGTCCTTCACCGGCAGGCCGGCGTCGGCGATGGCCTTGCGGGTGCCGCCGGTGGAGACGAGCTCGACGCCCAGGGCGGCGAGCTGCTTTGCGGCCTCGACCAGGCCGGTCTTGTCGGACACCGACAGCAGGGCGCGGCGGACGGTGACCTTGTCGGGTGCGGGCGGGAAATCGGGCGCAGCAGGCACGGCATTCTCCTTGGAGGTTCGAAGGAAATGCCCAGGCGCGCGGCGAGCTATGGTCCTCGCGCTCCCCGGTGGTCGCCCACCTTTAGTCGCCAGTCACGCGGGATGGGCGCGCCTTAAGCCGCGGTGAGCGGAGCGTCAACCGGTTGGCGGGCGGGCGCGAGCTTCCACCGCACCCGCGCGCCGGAATCGGCGCGGCGCTGGCCGCGAAGCACAAGCTGTGACGCGGGCCGGCGGCCGCGCATCAAGGGCTCGATGGCGATGTCGAGCACGTCGTTGCGCAGGATCCAGCCCTCGCTGGCCCCCTCGACGCGCAGCAGCACGCTCTTCCGGTCCTGCGAGACCAGCGCGCGGACGCCGGCCGCCAGGGGGAAACGCAGGGCGTAGGGGACGAAGTGGCGGCCGTCGGGGCCCTGCGCGCGAGCCGTGGGCGTCAGCCGGTCCTCGCCGCGCAGCTCGCCGGCCAGCAGGTCGAGGTAGAGGCGGCGCTGGTGCATCAGGCCGTAGCGGCGCATCCAGCCGTGGTGCGCCAGGTCGAGCCAGAGCGCGCCCGGCGCCTCATGGCGCTGGACCTCGACGACGACGTCGGCGTCGATCAGGCGCGGCCCCAGCACGCGCTCGGCAAAGCCTGAGAGCAGACGGCCCAGGCCGGCCTCGCCCACCTCGACGGTGGCTCCCTCGGCGATGCTGCGGCCCGCGCCGCAGATCAGCCGGTTGTCGCCGGCCAGCACCTCGATCCCCAGCGGCTGGGCGGTGGCGGCCAGCGACCAGGCGCCCGCGGCCGGCGGCGCGACGTCGGCCATGACCTGGACGTTGCGGGCGTCCATCCGCTGGCGGCCGCCGAGCTCGCTGGGCGTGGGGCGGTCGCCGGTCTCGTCCTGGGCGCGGGCGGCGGCGACATAGGACGCGGTGCGCGCCCGGCCGCCCTGGAAGGTCGACAGCGCTCCGTCGGCGAGCGTGGCGAAGCGAACGCCGGCCGCCAGGTGGTCGATGGCGCGCTGCACGGCCTCGGGCGCGGCCTGGCCCTTCTGGATCAGGGCCTCGTCCAGGGTCTGCAGGTCGAAGAGAAGCTCCAGCGCCAGGTCCGCCCGGCGCGAAGCGTGGCCGCCGTCGGGGGCCACGGTCGCGTCCAGTGCGCGGGACAGCCGCGCCAGCGCCCGGGCCAGCAGCTTGCGCCCCGCCGGCCCACGCAGCGACACCGCGGCCACGGCGGCGCACGCGCAGCGCTCGGCCGCGCCCTCGGGCCCGCCGGGCGTCAGGAGGTCGCGGGCCTGGCGGGCAAGGTCGGCGGCGAGCTGCGCCGTCTCGGCCTCGGACGCACGGGCGGCCAGCAGCGGGCCGGCACAGGCCAGGTTGTAGACCCGACGCGCCATCACCTCCTGCGCCCAGGCGAAGCTGTTCCAGCGGCCGAACTGCCGGCGCCACTCCAGCACCAGCCGCAGCGCCTCGGCCGCGCCTTCCGGCCCGGCGGCGATCAGGTGCGGCAGCCAGTCGAAGCGGTGCAGCGCCTCGGCGAAGCTGCGGCTCGGGCTGGGCCGGTCCCAGGGGTCGCCGCGCACGCCCACCACCAGGGTCTGGCCGCCCAGCACGAAGGCGCCAGCCAGGATCGCCTCGCCCTGGCCGCGGTCGGGCGGCCGGAAGTCGCGCGGCTGCACCCCGAAGCCGTCGGGGCGCGGGCCGGCGGTCAGCCAGCGGTGCGGCTCGGACGCCCGCCACTCCTCCATCAGCGCCCGGCCGGTCGCAACGGCCACCGCCAGGGCCAGATGGCGTCCAGGGAGGCGCGGCGGCGTGAGCCCGGCCATCGCCGCGATCAGCCGCGCAGGGCTGCGATGTTGGCGGCGTAACGCTCCGCCCCGCCGCGGAAGACGGCGGTTCCGGCCACCAGCGCGGTGGCGCCGGCGGCGATGCACAGGGGCGCGGTCTCGGGCGTGACCCCGCCATCCACCTCGAGGGGAATGTCGCGCCCCTCGGCGTCGATCATCTTGCGCAGCGCCTCGATCTTCCGGAGCTGCGAATGCATGAAGGTCTGGCCGCCGAAGCCTGGGTTGATCGACATCACGAGGATCAGGTCGACCTCGTCCATCATCCACTGGATCACCGACGGGTCGGTCGACGGGTTGAACACCACGCCCGCCTTGGCCCCCAGCTTGCGGATCTGCTTCAGCGTGCGGTTGAGGTGCGGCCCGGCCTCCGGGTGGACGCTGACATAGTCGGCGCCGGCGGCGACGAACGCCTCGATGTACGGGTCGGCCGGGGCGATCATCAGGTGGCAGTCGAACGGAATCTTGGCGTGGGGGCGGAGCGCCTTCACGACGTCAGGGCCGATGGTGATGTTGGGCACGAAGTGGCCGTCCATCACGTCGACGTGGACCCAGTCGGCGCCGGCCGCCTCGATGGCGCGAACCTCTTCCCCGAGGCGCGCGAAGTCCGACGCGAGGATCGATGGGGCGATGATGACAGGCTTGGCCATGCGCCTTGGTTAGCGCGATGCGCCTACGGTAGCCAATCTCGCGTTTCGTCCAGGGCCTTCAGAATGCCCGGCGCCTTGGCGTAGCGACGGCGAAGGCGGCGGTCTTCTCGCGCCACAGTGCTGCAGCGAAGTTCGCGGAGGGCTTCGTTGATCTGCCGGCCACGCGGGCCGTCGTAGGCGTACTCGCCCCACCAGTGATTGCAGTAGGCGCGCCGCTCGATGAGGGTGCGGACGCCGAGCGGCATGGCCCGCATCTCGGGCGTGGCCTGAGGGAAGTCCTCGAACCCGCCCCACGTCACGGCGGCCGCCATCAGCAGCGCCAGCACCTAGGTCCTCCGCAACCGCGCCACGTAGAAGCCGTCGGTCCCACCCACGCGATGGTGCGGCAGGATGCGCAGCGTGCCGTCCTCACGTAGCGAGGCCTCGGGCGCGCCGCCTTCGCCGGGGGCGATGGGATCCAGCGCGAATCCTGGCGTGCGCGCCAGGAAGGCCGCCACCTGGCCCTCGCCCTCCTCGGGCTCCAGGGAGCAGACGCAGTAGACGAGGCGGCCGCCGGGCTTCACGCGGCGCGCGGCGCTGTCGAGCAGTTTCGCCTGCACCTGGGCGAGCTTGGGGATGTCGGCCGGGCTCGCGACCCAGAGCACGTCGGGGTGGCGGCGAAAGGTGCCGGTGGCGGAGCAGGGCGCGTCCAGCAGCACGCCGTCGAAGGTGCGGCTGTCGCGCCACTCGGCGGCGTCGGCCACGATCACTTCGGCCCCGAGACCGGTGCGGGCGAGGTTCTCCGAGACGCGCTTGATGCGGCCCGCCGAGCGGTCGACGGCGACCACCTTGCCCCCGGCGGCGGCGAGCTGCAGCGTCTTGCCGCCCGGCGCGGCGCAGAGATCGACCGCGGTCTCGCCGCGCTGGATGTTCAGCAGGCGGGCCGGGACCGCGGCGGAGGCGTCCTGCACCCACCAGCGGCCCGCGTCGAACCCGGGCCACGCCGAGACCTCGCCCTTCAAGCCCACGCGCAGGCTGCCCGCCGGCAACACCTCCGCCTCGAGCTCGGGCGCGAGCTCGGCGGCGTCGGCGGGGTCCTGCAGGGTCAGGTCGGTGGCCGGCTCGGCGGCGATCAGGGCGGCGACCGCGCGCGCCTCGTCAGCGCCGAACGCGGCGGCCCAGCGGGCGGCGAGCCACTGCGGGGCAAACAGCGCCGGATCGTCCAGCGCCACGGGCTCGCGGGTGAAGCCGCGCAGCACGGCGTTGACCAAGCCCTTGAACGCCTGGCCGCCCTTCTGGGCCGCGGCGAGGTCGACGGTGGCGCCCACGGCGGCGTGCGGCGGCGTCTTCAGCACCAGCAGCTGGGCCGCGCCCAGGCGCAGCACGTTCACGATCCGCTCAGGCGGCGGCTTCCGGATCTTCGCCTGCAGGGCCGCGTCGATGGGGCCGAGGTGGCGCAGCGTCGCCATGACCAGCGCGCGGGCGAACGCGCGGTCGCGGGGGGCCAGCGCCGCCATGGCCGGGTGGTTCAGGCCCTCGTCGAGGCCTGCGCGGCGGGAGAGGGCGGTCCCCAGGAGATCGAGGGCGGCGGCGCGGGCGGGAAGCCCGGGAATGTCTTCGTTATCGTTCACGCGGCGCGGCGTGCCCGCTGGCGCGTCGCGGCGCAAGGGCTTAGATCGAAGCCATGGACGATCCGCCGCCCAACGCCGCCCCCGGCAAGGACCTCAGCCCCGCCGCTCGGCGTGCGCTGGAAGAGGCCGCCCAGCGCCATGCTGCCGAGGCGGAAGCCGCCCGCGAGCCCGAACAGGGGGGCCCCAAGGGCCCCGAGCCCACTCGCTTCGGCGACTGGGAACGCAAGGGCCTGGCGGTGGACTTCTAAGACAGCTTCAGCTCCGTGGCCGGGGACTGCAGCCGGCCGAGCGGCACGAGCTGTTCGCCGATGCGGCGATAGACCAGCACATAGTGGCTCGCGACCCGGTGGTTCACCGCGTCGTAGCGCAGCGTCGCAGCTTTTGTGGCGGCGCCGACCGGCGGCTTGAACAGCAGTTCGACGACGACGCCGGGATGCTCGCGGGCAGAGGACGCCGCCACCGGCCCGACCTCCGCGGTCCAGGTCCGGCCGTCGGCTCCGAAAATATCTGCGTGTTCGCCAACGTAGCGGTCAGCCGGCCGCCCGCGCTCCAGCACAGCCCCCAGTTCGGACGTGGGAATTCTGGCGACCAGACGGACCGCGCCCTGCAGCAACTCCACGACCAGCGTCGAGTTCGGCATGGCGTGCGCCCAAGCCTGGGCGAAGGGGACGCAGATGATCGCGCCGGCCAGGAACCCGCGCCGCCGCATCAGTGCGCGAACGCGCCGCCGTAGTCCGCCAGCTTGTCGCGCCAGATGGTGTGGTAGTGAACCTTGGCGGGGTCGGCGACGGCCGGCTGGACGATGAACTCGATCCAGATCCGCGGGCCGTCGATGCGGACGTACGAGCCGGGCTTGGCCAGGTCCGGGCTACCCGCCACGCCCACGTAGGTCTCCGCCATGGCCGCCGCCGTGGCGTACTCGGCCATTAGCGGCCTAGAGATCGCGCCGTTCGGCAGGTCCACCCACCGCGTCATCGCCGCGCGCACCAGCGCCTGCTGGGCTGGCGTCAACGCCGCATAGCTGACGCCGCGGCCCGCCTTGCCGGTCGGATAGCTGATTGGGAAATTGGTGTCGCCGTCCGGGGTCGAGCCGCGCGTGACATCCCTGAATTCGCCCTCCAGCTTGGCGGCCGGCGACCCCGCGACGGCCGTCGCGAGCGCACGCATCGCCCCAGCCTGCGGCGCAAGGGGCTCGTAGGTCCGGTCGCCCACCTTGAACTCCACCGGCTCGACGCCGTCGAACAGGGGCGTGGCGCTCACGCGCGCGGCGTTGAAGGTGATGTTGTAGGCGACGTGGTGACCGTCGACCTTGAGGCTCCACGGCTTGTCGGCCGAAGGCTCGCCGATGAAGGTGATGAAGTAGTTGGCGGGATCCCAGCCGATGCCGCGATTGTCCAGCGGCTTCAGCATGCCGTCGGCCGCGCGGATGCCGTCGAGCAGTTCGATCCCGCAATGGCTGAGCGCCGTGGCCAGGAGGGCGTTCACCGCCGTCGTCTGGGCGGGCGTGAGATCGCCCAGGCGGACGCCGACCCGCGGCGCCAGCACGATCGGAAGGTTCGACCACCGCGTGGCGGCGGGCTTGCTGTAGCTCCGGACCGTGACGGTCCGCTGGAGCGGACCGAGGCTCTCGAGGAACGTCTTCGCCGCGCCGGCGGCCGGCCCCGCGCCGCCCGGCGCGCTGCTGCAGGGCTGTGGATCCTCCGCGCGAGCCCCCGTCGCGAGGGCCAGACCGGTGGCGACAGCCAGCGCCGCCGGCAGCCAGGTCTTCGTCATGATTGTCCCCCGCCCACGCCCAGCAACGTAGCGGGTTCGGCGAACGTCGCAATTGGGAGGCGTTAGGCCCCGCTCATCTCGCCCGCCACGCGCCGCGCCGCCGCGTGGGGATCATTCGCCGCGGTGATGGGGCGGCCGCAGACGATGTGGCTGGCGCCGGCGCGCAGCGCCTCCAGCGGGGTGGCGGCGCGGGCCTGGTCGTTCTTGGCCGACCAGTCGGGCCGCACGCCCGGGGTCACCACCAGGAAGTCCTTGCCGCCGAGCGCGCGGGCGAGCGCCGCCTCGTGCGGGCTGGAGATCACCCCGTCGCAGCCGGCGGCGATCGCCTGGTGGATGCGCCGCTCGACGAGGGCGCGGGCGGTCTCGTGGTAGCCGACCTCGGCCAGGTCCTCGTCCGACAGGCTGGTGAGCACGGTCACCGCCAGGATCTTCAGGTTCGAGCCGCCCTTGCCGCGCACCGCCGAGGCCATCACCTGCGGTTCGCCGTGCACGGTGAGGAAGTCGCAGCCGGATTGGGCCAGCACAGACGCCGCCCGCTGCACCGTCGTGCCGATGTCGTGCAGCTTCCAGTCCAGGAACACCTGCTTGCCCGCGGCCTTCAGCTCGCGCGCCAGAGCCATGCCGTCGGAGGCGAAGAGCTCGAGGCCCACCTTGTAGAAGCTGACCGCGTCACCCAGCATCTCGGCCATGGCCCGGGCCTCGTCGACGCTGGGCAGGTCCAGCGGCACGATCAGGCGGGGATCGGCCTTCACGGGGGATTGCGCGAGCGTGGCGGCGGCGGCCATGGCGTGGCTCCGTGAGCAGGCGGACCCCGGCCGGGGTGTTCCGCAGTTGGCGATTTGGGCTAAGACCCCCTGATGAGCCAGGCCGAGTTCGCGGTCAACTTCTTCGTCGCGCTGTTCGCCCTGATCGATCCGATTGGGAATGTGCCGCTCTTCGCCGCCGCGACCGCGGGCGCCAAGTCGCGCGACCGGGCCTGGATCGCGCTCTACATCTCGCTGTTCGTCCTGGGCTTCCTGACCTTCTTCTACTTCTCGGGCCTCAGCCTGCTGGAGTTCTTCGGCATCTCGCTGCCCGCGTTCCGGATCGCAGGCGGCGTCATCCTGTTCCTGCTGGGCCTGGAAATGGCCCGCGACGACTTCACCGCCACCTATACCGAGGCCGCCGACGCCCCGGTGGGCTCCGGCCGCGCCTTCGCCCGCAAACGATTCGAGCGGATGATCGTGCCATTCGCCATGCCGCTCCTGATCGGGCCTGGCGCGATCTCGACGGTGGTCATCTACGCCAGCCAGGCGCGGGTCTACGGCCTCCAGGGCGCGGCCGTCGGCGTGGGCGTGATCGGCGCGGTGGCCGTCGCCACCCTGCTGTCGTTCCTGGCCACGCCGATCCTCAGCCGCATCCTGGGCCGCATCGGCCTCACGATCGTGGTGCGGGTGCTGGGCCTGATCCTCTGCGCCCTGGCGATCCAGTTCATCCTGGCGGGGTTCGCGGAGAGCACGACCGGCTTCATCCGACCTGGCGTGGCGAACCCGTACGGCGGACACTGACTGACCTCCTCTCCCCCCGCGAAGCGGAGAGGGAGAGGAGGCGTCAGAGTTTCCGGAACCGCGCGCCCTGGCTGGCCATGAGCGCGAGCGCCCAGTCCTCGGGGATCGCCTTGGCCAGGGCCGCGATGGCCTTGCTGGGCGCGCCGGGGACGCAGACGGGGCGGTTGGCCTCCATGGCCTCGTAACCGGCGGCCGCCACCTCGTCAGCGCCCAGCCACAGCCAGGCGGGCGTCGAGGACGCGGTCAGCTCGCGCGTACCGTTGACGTCGTGGAATTCGGTGTAGGTGAACCCGGGGCAGAGCGCGGTGACGTGGACGCCCTCGCCGGCCAGTTCCAGGTGCAGGCTCTGGGAGAAGCGGACCAGGAAGGCCTTCGAGGCCGCGTACAGTGTGTGCCCCGCCGCCGCCGGCAGCAGGCCGGCCAGCGAGGCGACGTTGACGATGCGGCCGAACCGCCGCTGCCGCATCCCGCCCAGCACCCGGTGCGCGAGTTCGCAGGGCGCGGTCACCATCACCTGCACGAACGCGGCCTGCTCCTGCCAGAGCGTCTCGCCATAGGTCCCGGGCAGGCCGTAGCCGGCGTTGTTGATCAGGCAGTCGACGGTGCGCCCGTGGGCGGTGAGGTGGTCGAGGACGTGGCCGGGCGCTTCCGGGTCGGCCAGGTCGGCGGCGACGGTGAGGGTTTCCACGCCGTAGCGGAGGCGCACCTCCTCGGCCAGTGCGTCCAGCCGCTCGATGCGCCGCGCGGTGAGCGCCAGGTCGTAGCCGTGGCTCGCCAGGATACGCGCGAAGGCGGCGCCGATCCCGGCCGAAGCGCCCGTCACCAGCGCCAGCTTGCGGTCCATTCTTCTCCCCTGACGCGCGAGCGCCGAAACTACGGCGCGGGCTGAACCGTTCAAGGCTGCGCTTGCACGTCGCACGTCACGCCGAGCCGTGCGATTGAATGGTGTCCGGATTGGGTGTATTCGCGCCCGCCGCGACGGCATAGGGCCGCCTTGGGAGCCCCTCTCGGGTTTCCCGGAGATTTTGGATGGCTGACCAGGCCGTCGACGCTCAAAAGGCGTCCGAAGACACGTCGCACCCTGTGAACGGGCACGCGCCCGAGGGACACGGGAAGGAGGGCTTCTGGGCTCTCGCGCTCGGTTCCGTGGGTGTCGTCTTCGGCGACATCGGGACCAGCCCGCTCTACGCGATGCGCGAGGCGCTGGCGCACAGTCGCGGCGGCGGAGGCGGCGAGATGGCCGTGCTCGGCGTCGTCTCGCTGGTGACCTGGGCGCTGATCCTGATCGTCACGGTCAAGTACGTGATCTTCCTCATGCGGGCCGACAACAAGGGCGAGGGCGGCACGCTCGCGCTCATGGCGCTCGCGCAGCGGGTCAGCCCCGGCGGGCGGTCGCTGGTCATCTTCCTGCTCGGCATGTTCGGTGCGGCGCTGTTCTACGCCGACGGCATCATCACCCCGGCGGTGTCGGTGCTGGGCTCGATGGAGGGCATGAAGGAAATTCCCGGGATAGGCCCGCGGCTCGCTAGGTTCGTCCTGCCCGCGTCGATGGCCATCCTGGTGGCTCTGTTCCTGATCCAGGCGCGCGGCACGGCCAGCGTGGCGCGCCTCTTCGGCCCGATCACGGCCATCTGGTTCGTGACCCTGGGTGTCCTCGGCCTGATCCATATCGGCGACGACCTGTCCGTCTTCCGGGCCCTTTCGCCGCACTACGGCGTCGTCTTCCTGATCCAGAACGGCTTCCTGGGCTTCATCATCCTGGGCAGCGTCTTCCTGGCGGTGACCGGGGCTGAGGCGCTCTACGCCGACATGGGCCACTTCGGGAAGAAGCCGATCCAGGCCGCCTGGGTGGCGCTGGTGCTGCCTTCGCTGGTGCTGAACTACCTGGGCCAGGGCGCCCTGGTGCTGTCCCACCCCGACGCGCGGGCCAATCCGTTCTTCCTGATGATCCCCGAGGTCGCCTACTGGCCCGTCTGGCTGCTCTCGATCGCCGCCACGGTGATCGCCAGCCAGGCGGTGATCACGGGCGCCTTCTCGATGACCCAGCAGGCCGTGCAGCTGGGTCTCTTCCCGCGCATCGACATCCGCCGGACGTCCGAGACCCAGGCCGGGCAAATCTATGTGCCGCTGGTCAACAACGTGCTCCTGATCGGCGTCCTGGTCCTCCTGGTGATGTTCCGGACCTCGTCGAACCTGGCCGCCGCCTACGGCATCGCGGTGACCGGGGCGATGTTCGTCGACACGCTGCTGTTCTTCTACATCGTCCGCTACATGTGGAAGCGGCCCGTCTGGCAGGCGTTCTGCGCCTCGGCGGCGTTCGCCTCGCTGGACGTTGTGTTCATCTCCTCGAACCTCCTGAAGATCCCGCAGGGCGCGTGGCTGCCGCTGGTGCTGGGCGGGGCGCTGGTGGTGATCATGTGGACCTGGAACCGAGGTGCGGCGATCCTCACCGAGAAGACCCGCCGCGACTCGGTCTCGCTGGCCGAGCTGGCCGACATCCTCAAGGCGCGGGCGCCGCACCGGGCGCCCGGCACGGCGATCTTCCTGACCTCCGACCCCGACACGGCGCCGGTCGCGCTGATGCACAACCTCAAGCACAACAAGGTGCTGCACGAGAAGAACATCATCCTGACCATCCACACCGCCGAGACGCCGCGAGTGCGCGACGACGACCGGGTGCGGATCGAGCCAGTGAACGACGACTTCAAGAAGGTGATCATCGGCTACGGCTTCATGGAGAGCCCGAACCTGCCGAAGGCGCTGGGCCTTTGCCGCAAGCAGGGGCTGAAGTTCGATATCATGGCGACGTCGTTCTTCCTCGGCCGACGAAGCGTCGTGCCCTCGGCCCAGTCCGGCATGCCGCTCTGGCAGGACAAGCTCTTCATCTTCCTGATGAAGAACGCCGCCAACCCGACGGACTTCTACAAGATCCCGCCGGGCCGCGTGGTCGAGATGGGCACCCAGGTCACGGTCTAGTCCCTCCCTTAATGGGGAGGGAAGGTCTTGAACCCGTCGCCCTTTGCCCCTTAAAGGCGCGCGACTTCCCTCACCCACTCCTCGAAAGCCTTCCCCCGCCATGGCCGAAAAGCCCGTCAAGCGCGTCGTCCTCGCCTACTCCGGCGGCCTGGACTCCTCCACCATCGTCAAGTGGCTGCAGACCGAGCTGGGCGCCGAGGTGGCGACCTTCACGGCCGACCTGGGTCAGGGCGAGGAGGTGGAGCCCGCGCGCCACAAGGCGATCACCCTGGGCGTGAAGCCCGAGCACGCCTTCGTCGAGGACGTGCGCGAGGAGTTCGTGCGCGACTACGTCTTCCCGATGTTCCGCGCCAACACGGTCTACGAGGGCCAGTACCTGCTGGGCACCTCGATCGCACGGCCGCTGATCGCCAAGAAGCAGATCGAGATCGCCCGGAAGATCGGCGCCGACGCCGTCGCCCACGGCGCGACCGGCAAGGGCAACGACCAGGTGCGCTTCGAGGTGGCCTACTACGCGCTCGAGCCCGACATCCGCGTCGTGGCCCCCTGGCGCGAGTGGGACTTCAAGAGCCGCGAAGCGCTGCTCGACTTCGCCGAGAAGCACCAGATCCCGATCACCAAGGACAAGCGCGGCGAGGCGCCGTTCAGCGTCGACGCCAACCTCCTGCACTCGTCGTCCGAAGGTAAGGTGCTGGAAGACCCGGCCGTCGAGGCGCCCGAGTTCGTGCACATGCGCACGATCGCGCCCGAGGCCGCGCCCGACACCCCCACCGTCTTCACCATGGACTTCGAAAACGGCGACCCCGTCGCCATCGACGGCCAGAAGCTGTCTCCGGCCGCCCTGCTGACCAAGCTGAACCAGCTCGGGCACGACAACGGCGTGGGCCGCCTCGACCTCGTGGAGAACCGCTACGTCGGCATGAAGTCGCGCGGCGTCTATGAGACGCCCGGCGGCACGATCCTGCTGCACGCCCACCGCGGCATCGAGAGCATCACGCTGGACCGCGGCGCCATGCACCTGAAGGACGAGCTGATGCCGAAGTACGCGTCGCTCATCTACAACGGCTTCTGGTTCTCGCCCGAGCGCGAGATGCTGCAGGCGGCCATCGACCTCTCCCAGAAGAACGTCACCGGCCAGGTGCGGGTGAAGCTCTACAAGGGAGGCGTCACCGTCATCGGCCGCACCTCGCCCTACTCCCTGTACGACCAGGAGCTGGTCACCTTCGAGGAAGGCAAGGTCGCCTACGACCACCGCGACGCGGCGGGCTTCATCAAGCTCAACGCCCTGCGCCTGCGCGTGGCGGCAAAGCGGGACAAGCGGGGCTAGCTGTCCAGCCGGTTGTACGGGTACTGGTCGCGGATCTCGGCGTGGAAGAAGTGGCCTTTCGAGTCCGCGTCCAGGAACGAGCGGCACACCTCGGCGGGCACGCCCACATAGACGTAGCGCTCGCCGCTGACGAAGCGGACGAACAGCTTTGCACGCTCGTTGTCGTAGTCGATCGTCTGGATGGCTGCGGAGTCCACGTCCATGGCGCTCGCTCCCAACGGGTCTGACCCGCCAAGAGCGCGCCGCGCGCACGGCGGTTCCCCTCGCCCCCGGATGGCGCCAAGGTCCCCCCAACACAAGGCGAAGCTCGTTCGCCGCCTTCGGGGAAGATCCAATGCAGTCGCACGCCTACGTCGCCATCGTCACGCTGCTGGCGCTGCTGACCTACTTCTGGATGGGACTGATGGTGGGCCGGGCGCGGGCCAAGTGCGGGATCGCCGCGCCGTGCATGACCGGCGACCCGGTGCTCGAGCGCACCATCCGGGCGCACTACAACACCTTGGAGTGGCTGCCGCTGTTCCTGGTCCCGCTTTGGCTGTTCGCGATCTACTGGAGCGACCTGGTCGCCGCGATCGTGGGCCTGATCTGGATCGTGGGGCGGATCCTCTACCAGCTGGGCTACGTCGCCGACCCGAAGAAGCGCGAGACCGGCTTCATGATCCAGGCGCTGGCCGTGGGCGTACTTCTCTTCGGGTCCCTGGGGCGCGTCATCTATGTGCTCGCGGTCACCGGAGCCTGATCTGCAACGCAGCAACCACAATTGCGGCGAAGTGTTGTGAAACATACGTTTCCCTATCAGGGGGACGTCCGAGTTCGAGATCGTGACATGTCCAGGAAAACCATTGCATTCGCCGTTGCGGTCGCCCTCTCCGCAGGTCTTGCGGCGTGCGCGACACCGACGCCTTACCAGCCCGTTGTCCGAAGCGGCGCGACCCAGGGCGGCTATTCCGAGCTCCGCTTGGAGCCCAACCGCTTCCGCGTGAACTTCGCCGGCAATTCGCTCACCAGCCGCGAGACGGTGGAGGGCTACCTGCTCTTCCGCGCCGCCGAGCTCACCGTGCAGAACGGCTACGACTGGTTCGCCGTGGTCGACCGCGACACCGACAAGAAGGTGCGCAGCTACGTCGAACCCGACCCGTTCTACCGGCCCTGGTACGGGTCGTACGGGTTCTGGCGGCCCTCCTGGCGCTACTACGGGCGCGGCTTCGGCTGGCACACCTGGGATCCCTTCTGGGGCGATCCTTTCTGGGCCGACCGCGTCGACATCCGCACCGTCGAGCGGTTCGAGGCCTCGGCCGAGATCGTCATGGAGCGCGGCAGGAAGCCCGAGGGCGATCCCAAGGCCTTCGACGCCCGCGCGGTGATCGACAACCTGCGGCCCCGGGTGCAGTACCCGCAGCCGAAGACCTAGCGCAGGGCCGAGCGGGGCGTCGGCGCGAGCCGGCGCACGAGCGGCGGGCTTTCGAGGCGGTCGGCCAGCAGGAGCGCGACCCGGGCTTTCCAGTTCGGTCGCGCTTCGAGGCGCTTCACCGCCGCCGCGTAGGCCTCGGCGCTGTCGGCGCGAGTGAACCAGACGAACAGCTTCTCGCCCTCGCGGACGGGCAGCCGCGGGAAGCTGTTTGGCTCGCGCACCGGCAGGAAGGCGGCGATGACCGGCAGGCCGGCGGCCTCCAGTTCGGGCTTCACGGTCGTCTCGAAGAAGGCGGCGAACTCCGTGTCGGGCTCGGCCCAGAGCCGCCAGAGGTTGGCGATCACCACGCCGGGCCTCGGCGGCGCACCCGGAGCGGCCCGTGGCGGTGGCGCCTTGAACCCCTGGCCGAGGCCCGCCGGCCTCAGAAGCAGCACGTTGTCGCTATCGAGGATGAAGCCGTTGGCCTCCTCGCGCTTCGCCTTCCACAACGGTCCCGAATAGAAGGCCGTCAGCGCCTGTTCGCGCGCCGCCATGTCGGGGAAGGCGCGGATCCAGGTGAAGCGGTTCGGGTCGTCCAGGTCGCGGAACTGGCCCAGCAGCGCAATCCCCGCGGCCTCCTGAGTCTCCACGAACTCGCGCTCGAAGAGGGCGACGAAGCCGTCGCGGCCGCCCGGCGTGATCCGATACTGCCGCACCTCCAGCACCTCGGCGCCGGCCTGGCCCGCGCCCAGCGCCAGAACACCCATCGCGATCCCTAGAGCCTTCAACGGCGCCTCCTGTTGCATGCGGCGCCCGTTCTGCGCCACGATAGGTGACATCCGATGTCAGCTTTCCTGGCGCATGGTCCGAAAAGATGCTGGCCAGCCGCCTCCTCTCGATCCTGCTCACCCTTCAGGCCCGCGGCCAGGCGACGGCGCGCGAGCTGGCCGAGGTGTTCGAGGTCTCGGTGCGGACCATCTACCGCGACGTGGACGAGCTCTCGGCGGCGGGCGTGCCGATCTACGCCGAGAAGGGGCGCAATGGCGGCTTCCGGCTGCTGGACGGCTACCGCACGCGACTGACCGGTCTGGACCGCGGCGAGGCCGAGGTGCTGTTCCTGGCGGGTCTGCCGGGCGCGGCCGCACAGCTGGGCCTCGGCGAGGCGCTGCAGCGGATGCGCCTGAAGCTGCTGGCCGCCCTCCCCGACCAGACCCGCGGTGACGCCGAGCGGGTCGGCGCCCGCTTCCACCTCGACCCCGTGTCCTGGTTCAAGGGCGCCGACGAACAGGCCCTGCTCCCCGAGCTGGCGGTGGCGGTCTGGAGCGGCCGGCGCGTGCGGCTGCGCTACGACAGCTGGGCGCGGGTGGTGGACCGCGAGGTCGAGCCGCTGGGCGTCGTGCTGAAGGCCGGCGTCTGGTACCTGGTGGCCGGCGTCGATGGCCAGCCGCGGACCTACCGGGTGGCCAGCATCCTGTCGCTCGAGGTGCTGGAGGACGCGGCCCAGCCGCCGCCGGAGTTCGACCTCGCGGCCTACTGGACCAGGTTCTGCGACGAGTACGAGGCGCGCATGCAGGCCGGCGAGGCGCGGCTCAAGGCAACCGACAGCGCGCTCCGGCGCCTGGGCCGCGAGAGCCAGGCCATCGCGCTCGCCGTGCGGGACGCCGGCCCGCCGGACGCCGCCGGACGCCGCGAGGTGACCATCCCCATCGAGACCGGCTCGGAGGCCGTAGCCACCCTCCTGCGGCTCGGCGACGAGGTCGAAGTGCTGGACCCGACCGAGCTGCGCGCCGCGATGGCCGAGGCCGCGCGGAAGCTGGCGGATATCTACCTTCCCCCCACATTTTCGCAGGACCTACCCCCCCGAACGGGGGGTTAATGCGTGGAACAGGCAAGAGAATTTTCTGTCGAGGCGACGCACTCGGCCACTTTTGCGTGAAGTCTCGGCCGCGGCGCGTCCAAGCGGTCGCCGATCTCGAATAGCAATGTGTCCGAGGTCGGCTTGATCCGACCTCTGCGGTTGTGTTTGGCTTTTTGGAGTATGATGTGAGCGCTGGGCTGGAGGGTGTGCTCATGCGGGCCGATAGGCCGCGCCGTTTTCGCAGGGGCTGGACCGCCATCGTGGTGGCGGTCGCGGTCAATGTGTCGCTCGCCGGCGGCGCGTGGGCGGCGCAGCGCGTCGCCCTGATTGTCGGCGTCTCGAAGTACGAGAAAGTGCCGGCGCTCACCAACCCGGCCAAGGACGCCAAGCTGGTGCAGGCGACGCTGCAGAAGCTGGGATTCCAAGTGACGGTGCTCACCGATCCCACCCGGATTCAGCTGATCGAAGGCCTGGGCCAGTTCGAGCAGGCCGCCAAGGGGTCCGAGGCCGCGGTGATCTACTACGCCGGCCACGGCGCCATGATCGACGGCGTGAACTACCTGCTGCCCAAGGACGCCATCTCCACAAGCAAGACCGCCCTGACCGCCAGCTCGCTTGAATCCGCCAGCCTGGGCCAGTCCCTGGCGGGCGCGAAGTCGGTGCGGCTGATCATCCTCGACGCCTGCCGCAACAACCCCACCGCCACCCGCAGTCTGGGCGGCAACACCCGCGGGCTGGCGCGCGAAGCCGGTCCCAACAGCGCCGCCGTCGTGACCCTGATGGCCGCGGCCCCCGGCCAGGTGGCCCAGGACGGCGTTTCCGGGTCGGCCAACAGCCCGTTCGCCATCGCGCTCACCCAGGGCATGACGCGGCCTGGAATCACCGTGGGCGAGCTGCCCAGCTACGTGCAGGCCGAGGTCGAGCGGATGACCGAGGGCGACCAGACGCCCGACCTTCAAGGCATCTGGCCCAACGTCCACTGGAGCTTCGACCCGAACGGGCCGGCCCGGCAGGCCGCCGCGCCCGCCGCCGACCTCACGAAGATCAAGTGGGAGAAGGACCAGGTCTTCTGGCAGTCGATCAAGGACTCCGACGACCCGGCCGACTTCAAGGCCTACATGGACGCCCAGGACCGCGGCGAGATCACCGGCTCGTTCCGCAAGCTGGCGTTCAACCGCATCAAGGCGATCGAGAAGCTGCCGGCGGGCTCGTTCCAGGTGGCTTCGCGCTCGGCGGCCCCCGGCCAGGAGCTGGTGGTGGCGGCCCGCGAGGCGTTCGCCCGCGGCGACTACCGCTCGGCGCTGCGCGACTGGACCGCCGCGGCCAACCAGGGCAACGGCGCGGCCATGTACAACCTGGGCGTCATGTCGCTGACCGGCCGGGGCGCGGCCAAGGACGTGAACGCCGCCGCCCGCTGGTTCAAGGCCTCGGCCGAGGCCGGCCATTCCGGCGGCATGGTCAACTGGGGTCTTTGCCGCCTCAATGGCTTCGGGACCGAGAAGGACGAGGCGGCCGGCTTCAGGTGGCTGCAGCAGGCGGCCAACAAAGGCTCGGCCTCGGCCATGGGCATGCTGGCCGAAGCCTACCTGCGCGGCCGCGGCGCGCCGACCGATCCGCGTCAGGCGGCCGGCTGGCTGCAGAAGGCGGTGGACGCCGGCGACGGCCCGTCGATCGCCCAGCTGGCCGACCTCTACGAACAGGGCCGGGGCGTGCCGCGCGATGCGCGCCGCGCGTTCGGCCTCTACCAGCGCGCCGCCACGGCGGGCGACACCGACGCCATGGTGCGCCTGGGCTACGCCTACGAGGACGGCGAGGCGGTGGCCAAGGACGAGGTCCAGGCTGCGACCTGGTACCAGCGCGCCGCCGAGCTCGGGAACAGCGAGGGCATGTCCAGCCTGGCCGTGATGCTGGAGACCGGCGCCGGCCTGCCGCAGGACTACGCCCGCGCCGCGGAATACTACCGGGCGGCCGCCAACGCCGGCGACGCGCGCGGCTATCTCGGCCTGGGCAGCATGACGGCGCGCGGCGCCGGCGTGCGCGCCAATCCGGCCGAGGCGGTGCGCCTGTTCCAGGCCGCCGCCGACCGCGGGAGCGTGCTCGCCATGCGCAACCTGGCCATCATGTACGAGACCGGCCAGGGCGTGCGCGCCGACCGCCGGAAAGCGATCGACTGGTACCGCAAGGCCGCCGAGGGCGGCGACGACGCATCGCGCGGCGAGCTCGAGAGGCTCGGCGTGCGGTAAGGATAGGATGGGATGGGGGTTACGATGTTCAATTCGCGACGCTTCCGGGTGACCGTCAGTGCGATCGCCCTGCTCAGCCTGAACGTTCAGCCCGCCTGGGCGCAGAAGGGCGGCAAGGACGCCATCCTCAACGCCTGCGAGGCCCAGCGCGCGCCGCTGGTGAAGCTCGACAAGGAATACGACGACCTCAAGAAGTCGAAGATGAGCGCCGCCATCGGCGAGGGCCTGAAGACCGGCGCCATGGTGCTGGCCAAGGGCGCGATGAGCGGCGGGCTCGGCGGCCGTGGCGGCGGCTTCGGCGGCGGGTTCGGCGGCGCCAGCGGCCTGATCGGCGGCGTCGCCAACATGGCCATGCAGAACGCGGCCCAACAGCAGGCGGCCCAGGGCGGCGCCCCGGCGGGTGCGAGCCCGGCGGGCCTGATGTTCGGCCAGGACATGCTGAGCGGCGCCATGGGCCTGAACGTGCCGGGCGTCAGCGGCATCGGCTTCTCGGGCGGCGGCGACAACATGAAGGCCTATGCGGCCCTGGCCGTGCTGGTGGCCATCGTGGCGACGGCCGACGCCTATGCGAAGCTGAAGGAGCAGGAAGCCGGCGGCGACCTGCGGCGCGCCTCGTTCAACATCGACCAGGACGCCGGCCGTCAGCTGTCGGTCAGCCGGCAGATCGCCGATAGCGGCCAGGCGCTGGTGGAATGCCGCGCCGCCCAGCTCGGCGACATCAACACCCGCCTGGCCAGCGCCTCGACCGACAAGGACCGCAAGGCGATCCGCCGCGAGCGCACCGACCTGCTGGGCGCGCTGAAGAAGGACATCGACGTCACCGGCGGCGTCGTCGACCAGCACACCGGCATGGCCAAGACCTTCACCCAGGGCCGCGCCATGACCGATGGGGCGTCCGAAGCCGACGTGCTGGGCGGCCAGGCGCCGGCCTACGCGACGTCCGCCTCGGTCACCAAGCTGGCGATGCCCAAGGGCAGCGGCCAGCAGGCGCAGGTTCAGCAGGTCAGTAACACCGGGCCCGCCGCCGCGCCGCCGCCGCAGGGCCTCGTCACCCTGCGCGCCACGGTCGTGCGCTCGGCGCCGGTGGCCTCCTCGGACTCGGTGATGAACCTGCCGGCGGGGCGCGCCCTGTCGCCCAAGTCGGGCCCCGACGGCGGCTGGTACGAGATCGACGTGGCCGGTACGCCCGGCTATGTCCGCGCCGCCGACCTCGGCGCTGCTGGGGCAGGGCCGCCTGCGGCCGCCACCCCGCCCGGCAAGGGGGGACGCGGCAAGGGTCCGCCGGCCAAGGCCGGTCCGCCCGCGGCGACGCCCGCCGTGCAGGGCCCGACCAACATCCGCGCCTACAACCAGTCGGTGATCGCCGCCCGAGACAACGGCAAGGGCCGCCTCTCGGCCCTGATGACCGACATCCAGACCACCCAACGCCAGGAAAGCGTCTTCTACGCAATGCTGGAACGGATGGGTCTGGGCTAGGCGGCCGGCGTCGAGGCGCGTCAGCGCCGCCAAGGATTGCGCCCTTTAGGGTGAGCCGGCCCATCAGCAGCAGGGCGAGGGCCGCCGGCGAAGCGGTAGAAGCGCCGCTGACCGTCGGGATGCGCCGCCTTCACCGACGCCTCGGTGGCCAGCGGCCACGCCATCCTCGCGCGCCAGCGCATGACCGGCGGCGGTCGATTCCTCGACCATGGCGGCGGCGCTGGATCACCTGGCCTTCTTGCGCGCGGAAGCGGTCCCTGAAGGACCGTCCAACGCTTCCGAATTCTGGAAAATGGAGCGGGCGAGGCGATTCGAACGCCCGACCCCAACCTTGGCAAGGTTGTGCTCTACCCCTGAGCTACGCCCGCGCTCCGTGGGGGCTTTTGGCGGGCCCCCGTGCGAGAGGCGGCCTTATGGCAGACCGTTTTCCGGTTTGCAAGCGGCCTCCCGTCGCAGTCTCAGCGGCCGATGCGCGGGGTCTTCAGGCGGCGCTTGTTGACGTGGCCCTCAGGCGCGGGGGCGGCGACTTCCTCGGGGTACTCGCCCTTGAAGTAGTAGCGCTGCCAGGCCTCCTTCGTGGCCTCCGGGTCGCCGCGGAAGATCTTCTTGTTGAACTCCGAGCGGTGCTTTTCCCAGACGTCGTACTGGTGTCGCAGCTCGGGGTTGGAATCGAGCTGCCGGATCACCGGCTGGATCTCATGCAGCGTGTGGTCCTGGATGAGCGTGATGAAGCAGAAGGGCTCACCCTTCTCGAACCGCACCTTGCCCGGCCGCGTGAAAAGCCAGTTCATCGTGAACGGGAAGGGCAGCCAGTCGGTCTCGACCACACCGGCCAGCGGCTGGATGCCGTCCTTCACGTGGTTGGGCGCGCCCATCGCCATCATCGACCAGCCGGGCGGCGTGCGGAACAGATAGCCCGCGTGGAAGGTCACCACGCCGTGGCTGAAGTGGCTCGAGACGTAGTGGTGGAAATGCGGGTGCGGCCGGTCGGGCGTGAGTTTGATGTCCTCCTGCATCAGCCCGCCGTTCCACTCGGCCGTGAACGCGACGGGGCAGAGGATCTCCCAGCCGCTCGTGTTCGCCATGGTCAGCGGCAGGCAGCGGTAGGGGTGGCGCGCCAGGAACTTGTCCATCCACGCGCGTTGCGGCCGGCCCGGCACGATCTCGGGCGGCGTCACGTCGCGGCTGACGGTGGGATAGCACTCAAGTTCCATGGAAACCTCGGCGGCAGCTCGGCCCGCGACCCATAATGCCCCCCTCGCCTTCGCGTCCAGTTCGGCTATCAGGGCGGCGATGAAGACGAAAGACGATCTCCTCGCGTTCCTGGCCGCCCACGGCGTCTCCCAGACCACCTACGACCACCCCGCCGTGTTCACGGTGGGCGAGAGCGGGGCGATCAAGGAGGACATCCCGGGCGCCCACACCAAGAACCTGTTCCTCAAGGACGCCAAGGGCCAGCTCTGGCTGGTCTCGGCCGAGGGGCACGCGCAGATCGACCTGAAGCGGCTGCACCTGGTGATCGGCTCGGCGCGCCTGTCGTTCGGCAATGCCGAGCTGATGGCCGAGACCCTGGGCGTGGCGCCCGGCTCGGTCACGGCGTTCGGCCTGGTCAACGACACGAGCCGCCGCGTGCGCTTCGTGCTGGACCGCACCTTGGCCGAGGCCGACCTCGTGAACTTCCACCCGCTCACCAACACCGCCACCACCACCGTGACCCGCGACGGCTTCCGCGCCTTCCTGGCCGCGCTGGGCATCGAGCCGCTGGTGGTGGACTTCGCCGCCATGGCCGTGGTGGCTTGAACCGCATCACGCGTTGAAGCCGGCCACAGTTGCGACCATCTTGGGCGCAAGACGTTCAACGACTTTCGACAAGGATCTTTCGGGCATGACCCTCATCGGGGATACCCACGGCCAACCGGCCGCCAGCGGCGCCGTTCCGGCCGACCTCATCAAGGATGCGACCGACGCGTCGTTCATGGCCGACGTCGTCGAGGCGTCGAAGACGGTTCCGGTGATCGTGGACTTCTGGGCCACCTGGTGCGGCCCCTGCCGCCAGCTGGGGCCGGCGCTCGAGAAGGCGGTGACCGCCGCCAAGGGCGCGGTGAAGCTGGTGAAGATCGATATCGACCGCAACCCCGCCTACGCGGGCCAGCTGCGGGTGCAGTCGATCCCGGCGGTGTTCGCCTTCGTGGACGGCCGGCCGGTCGACGGCTTCATGGGCGCGCTGCCCGACAGCCAGGTGAAGCAGTTCGTCGACCGCCTGGCCAAGACCGGCGCCGGCGTCTCGCCCGTTGACGAGCTGCTCGAGATGGCCAAGGAATCGCTGGGCCTCGGCGACCAGGGCGGCGCGGCGCAGGCCTACGCCCAGGCGCTGCAGATGGACCCGGGCAACGCCAAGGCCATCGGCGGCATGGCGCGGCTCTACCAGCAGGCAGGAGACCTGGAGCGGGCGGCCGAGGTGCTGGAGATGGCCCCGCCCGACGCCAAGGACCCCGACATCGACGCCGTGCGCGCCGCCCTGGCCCTGGCCGCCGAGGCGCCCTCCGAGACCGCCGAGTTCGAGAAGCGCCTGGCCGCCGATCCCGACGACCATGAGGCGCGGCTGGAGCTCGCCAAGGCGCTGGCCGCCTCGGGCAAGATGATGGAGGCGGTCGACGAGCTCATCGAGAGCATCGGCCGCGACCGCGAGTGGAACGACCAGGCCGCGCGCAAGCAGCTGCTGACGGTCTTCGAGGCGGCCGGTCCGATGTCGGACGTCGCCAAGCAGGGACGCCGCAAGCTGTCGTCGATTCTGTTCAGTTAGCCGTTAGAAAGGGCCCGCATGGCGCCCTACAAGACCCTCGCCGAACTGCCGCAACTGATCCCGGTGTTCCCGCTGGACGGCGCGCTTTTGCTGCCCGGCGGCGAGCTCCCGCTGCAGATCTTCGAGCCGCGCTACCTCAACATGGTGGACGACGCGATGGCCGGCGACCGGGTGATCGGCATGGTCCAGACCCGCGGCGGCAGCCGCGCGCGGCCGAAGCTGGCCGAGGTGGGCTGCCTGGGCCGGATCACCAGCTACGCCGAGACCTCGGACGGGCGCTACCTGATCACGCTCACCGGCCTCTGCCGGTTCGAGACCGGCGAGGAGCTGGACCTGCGCATGCCCTACCGCCAGGTGCGGGCCAAGTACGACCGGTTCAGCGGCGACCTGGGCCGCGACGAGGACGCCGAAGCCGGTGAGGCGGCCCGCGCCCGCTTCGCCACCGCCCTGAAGCGCTATCTCAACCGCCGCGAGCTCGACATCGACTGGGAGACGGCCAACGACGCCCCGCTGGAGGCGCTGGTCAACAGCCTCTGCATGGGCCTGCCCTTCGAGCCGGCGGAGAAGCAGGCGTTCCTGGAGGCCCCCGACCTGGCCGGCCGCTTCGAGGTGCTGACCACCCTGCTCGAGATCGACGCCTCCGATCCGGATGACGAGCACCATTCGCTGCAGTAGAGGGACGCCATGAGCGAAGCCGCACCTCCGCTGGGCCCGTCCGTCTTGGGCGATGTCGATCCCCGCCTGCTCGAGATCCTCGTCTGCCCGGTGACCCACGGGCCGCTGACCTACGACCGCGACAAGGGCGAGCTCGTCAGCAAGGGCGCCCGGCTGGCCTATCCCATCCGCGACGGCGTGCCGATCATGCTGCCGGAGGAGGCCCGGGAGCTGGGGGAAGGGGAGTGACCTCCCTCCCTTAATGGGGAGGGACAGACCGCGAAGCGGTCAGGGTGGGAAGTCTCGATCGTCACCCACGCCTGCGTCTGGCCCACGCATCCCCACCCTGCTCGCCTCCGGCGAGCCTTCCCTCCCTATGAAGGGAGGGACTACAGCGCCTCGCCCTTCAACAGCCTCGGCAAATCCCCCACCGCGCCGCCGGCCTCGTGCATGAAGAAGCGCCGGGCCGGGCCGACGCGGTTGACCGCCGCCATGCCGACGCCACGCACCGCCCGGAGCAGCGGGTTGTTGTTCGAGAACAGCCGCACGAAGAGGTCCATGCCGGCCGACAGCGTCACCGTGTCGAAGCGGCGCCAGGCGGCGTAGCGCTCCAGCACCACCTCCGAGCCGATGTCCTCGCCAAGCCGGGCCGCATCGACCAGCACCTCGGCCAGGGCCGCCGCGCCCTTCAGGCCCAGGTTCAGCCCCTGGCCGGCGATCGGGTGGACGCCATGCGCCGCGTCGCCCAGCAGGGCCGCCCGGGGGGCGACGAAGCGCTCGGCGAGCTGCAGGCTGAGCGGATAGGTGAACACCGGCCCCTCGACCTTGATCTCGCCCAGGAAGTCGCCGAAGCGGCGCTCCAGGTGCGCCTGGAAGACCTGCGGCCGCGCCGTCTTCAGCGCCGCGCCGCGCGCGGGGCTCTCCGTCCAGACCAGGCTCGCGCGGTTGTCGGTGAGCGGCAGGATGGCGAACGGGCCGCCGGGCAGGAAGAACTCGTAGGCGACGCCGGCGTGCGGCCGGTCCAGCCGCACGGTCGCCACGACGCCGGTCTGCGGATAGTCCCAGCCGATGGCCCCGATGCCCGCCGCATGGCGAATCACCGAGCCGCGACCCTCGGCCCCGACCGCGAGCGGCGCGCGCAGGATCCGCCCGTCGTCGAGGGTGACTTCGGCCGCGCGCGGACCGAACGCCGCCTTGGCCACGCGCGCCGGCGCCAGCACCTGGATGCCCGCCTCCTGGATGGCCGCCGCCAGCGCCGCGCGCACGTGGCGGTTCTCCAGCAGGTAGCCCAGCGGCTCGCCCTCGGACCGGTCGGCGATCTCCTCGGAATCGAAGCGCAGGAAGAACGGCGTGGGCCCGCCGGCCGCCGCGCCAGGTGTGGTGTCGTCGGTGACCAGGATCTGCTCGATCCGCTGGGCTTGCGGATCCAGCGCCTCGGCCAGCCCCAGCGCTTTCCACTGGCGGTAGGCGGCATAAGCGATCGCCCAGGCCCGGCCGTCGAAGGTGGGCGCCAGCTGGGCGTCGAACGGCAAGGGGTCGATCAGCACGGGCGTCAGGCCAGCCCGGGCCAGCGACAGCGCCAGGGTGGCGCCCGCCACTCCGGCTCCCGCGATGATGACGTCGGCGTCGTGCTGGCCATTGGGGCTCATGCCGCGGATAGGCCACGAACCCGCCGCGACGTCCAGCCGCGGCAAAAACTGGACGGTGGCGTCCAATCTTCACTTGCGGCTAACCCGGCGCGGACATATTTCGGTAGGCTGGACGCCAGCGTCCATTTTTCGTGTCCGGAGCGGAGTCTCCATGGCCGGCATCAAGAAGGGCCGACTGGTTCCCATCCTCGCGGGCGGCGTCGCCGCCGTGGCCGTCGCCGTGGGCGGCGGGCTGTGGTGGATCGACAAGCAGAAGTACGAGAAGACCGACAACGCCTTCGTCGCCGCCGACAAGGTGACCATCGCCCCCCTGGTGGACGGCTACGTGGCCGAGGTGCTGGTGGACGACAACCAGGCCGTCCGGCCGGGCCAGGTGCTGGTCCGCATCGATCCCGCGACGCTCAAGGCCCGCCTGGCGCAGGCCGAGGCCAACGCCCAGGCGCTGGAGGCGGCGGTGTCCGCCGTCGACGACAAGGCCCGCCTCGAGCAGGCGATGATCGCCCAGAAGGCCGCGGCCGTGGAAAGCGCCCACGCCCAGGCGAGCTGGGCCGACTCGGAGCTCAAGCGCTACGGCGCGCTGGCCCGTGAGGGCTGGGTCTCCCCGCAACGCGCCCAGACCGCCCGCAACGCCCAGGAACAGGCCATCGCCGGCGTCTCCCAGGCCAAGGCCGCGCTGGAGGCCGAGCGCCGCGTCGCCCAGTCGCTGGGCTCGGCGAAGGACCAGAGCCTGGCCCAGGCCGCCGCCGCCCGCGCCGCGGCCGAGCAGACCCGCATCGACCTGTCCCGCACCGAGATCCGCGCGCCGGTCGCCGGCGTCGTCGGCGCCAGGGGCGTCCGCGTCGGCCAGTACGTGCGGCCCGGCGGCGCCCTGATGAGCCTCGTGCCGCTGGCCGACGCCTATGTGGTCGCCAACTTCAAGGAGACACAGGTCGCGCGCCTGCGCATCGGCCAGCCGGTGACGATCCACGCCGACGCCTTCGGCGACGAAGCCATCAAGGGCCGCATCGAGAGCTTCGCCCCGGCCACCGGCGCCGAGTTCGCCCTGATCCCGGTGGAGAACGCCGTCGGCAACTTCACCAAGATCACCCAGCGCCTGCCGGTGCGGATCGCCATCGACCCGAACCAGAAGCTGGCTGGCGGCCTGCGGCCCGGCCTGTCGCTGGAGGTGAAGGTGGACGTGACCCGCGACACCGGCCCCTCGTTCGCCGAGTCCGGCGGCCGACCTACCCGGTTCGCGCGCCAAGGCGCCACCCAGTAGTCCAGTGACCGACGCGGTCCTCCATCCGGATTCCGTGCGGGCCCGTAAGGCGGACGTCCCCGTCGTGCTGGGCGCCGACGGCGCGCCCGTCGATTGGGTGAAGGTGTTCCTGGGTTTCGGCGGGATGGTCGTGGGCCAGTTCATGGCCATGCTCGACATCCAGATCGTGGCCAGCTCGCTAACGCAGATCCAGTCGGGCATCGGGGCGACGGCCGACGAGATCAGCTGGGTGCAGACCATCTACCTGCTGGCCGAGGTCGTGGTGATGCCGCTCACGGCGTACCTGACCAAGATGTGGGGCACGCGGAACTTCTACGTGGTCGCGGTGATCGGCTTCATCATCACATCGGTGGCGGTGGGCCTCTCCTCGTCCGTCGCCATGATGATCGTCTTCCGCGCGCTGCAGGGCCTGTTCGCGGGCGCGATGATCCCGCCGGTGTTCGCCACCGCGATGACCGTCTTCCCGCCCGAGCGGCGCATCACCGCCAATGTCATCGTCGGACTGATCGTGACGCTGTCGTCCACCATCGGCCCGACGCTGGGCGGCCACCTCACCGACCTGCTGAGCTGGCGCTGGCTGTTCTTCATCAACATCCCGGTAGGGCTCCTCGTGATCTTCCTGGTCGGCCGCTACGCCAACTTCGACAAGGGCGACCCCAGCCTGTCGAAGGGCGTGGACTGGTGGGGCCTGGGCCTGATGACGGCGTTCCTGCTCTCGATGCAGTTCGTGCTGGAGGAAGGGAACGACGAGGGCTGGTTCGACGACGGCATGATCCTCTGGCTCACCGTCACCGCCGTGCTGACGGGGATCGCCTTCATCTGGCGCCAGCTCGTCTACTGGCAGCCGATCGTCTCGCTGGCGCCGTTCCGCGACCGCAATTTCTCGCTGGGCATCGTCATGACGTTCGTGACGGGACTCAGTCTGTTCGGCGGCACGTTCCTGATGCCGATCTTCCTGGGCCAGGTGCGCGGCTTCTCGTCGGCCGAAGTGGGCAACACCATGCTGGTGTCGGGGCTGACCATGTTCCTCTCCGCGCCGATCGCGGGCCGCATCGTGCGGATGATGGACCTGCGCATCTCCATGATCCTGGGCTTCGCGCTCGCCGCTTGGGCGATCCAGCTGGGCGCGCGGGTCACGGACGAGTGGGGCTTCTGGGAGTTCTTCACGCTGCAGGTCGCCCGCGGCCTGGGCACCATGGTCGCCATGATCGCGGCCCAGCAGATGAGCGTGGCGTCGCTGCCGGTGACGATGATGAAGGACGCCTCGGGGCTGATAAACCTGATCCGCAACGTGGGCGGCGCCATCGGCCTGGCCCTGCTGACCACGATCCTGAGCCACCAGACCGCCGTCCACTACATGGACATCGCCACCGCGGCCTCGACGGCCAACGCCGCCAGCACCGGCCTGATGGACGGCCTGACCCAGGTGATGGGCGCCCGCGGCGCGGCCGATCCCGAAGGGATGGCGGCCAAGGCCATGAGCGCCATGATCCGCCGTGAGGCTTCGGTGCTGAGCTTCGGCGACGCTTTTGCGGCGCTCGCCCTGGGCTGCTGGGTGGCGATGGCGCTGGCCTTCTTCACGCGGCCCGTGAAGGTCGACACCGGCCGGCCGCAGGGCGGGGGTCACTAGATGCCGCGCCTCGCCGGCCAGATCGACGTCTCGAAGAACGAGGCCATCCTCGACGCCGCAGTCGAGGTGTTCGCCGAGCGCGGCATCGCCGCCTCGGTGGAGGAGATCGCGCGCCGGGCCTGCGTGTCGAAACAGACCGTCTACAACCACTACGGCGCCAAGGCCGACCTGGTGCGGGCGGTCATGGACCGAAGGGTGCACGAGATCACCGCCTCGCTCGATACGCCCACCGCTGTCGAGCACCCGGAGGAGGCGTTGGCCGAGTTCGGCCGCGTGCTGCTGCAGGCGGTGATGCGGCCGCAGGGACCGGCCTTCATGCGGATGGCGATCCTGGGCGTGGGCGAGATGCCGGAGGTGGCCGCGGCGATCTACGAGGCGGGCGCCCGGGCCAGCCGCAGACGTCTTGCCGCCTTCCTCGAGCTGGAGACGAAGGCCGGCCGGCTCTCGTGCCCGGATCCCCTGCAGGCGGCGGAGTTTTTCGCCGGCATGGTGCTGGGCTCCCACCAGACCGCGACCCTGCTGGGCGTCGATCCGAAACTGGACGAGGCCCGCATCGACGGCATCGCCGTGGAAGCGGCGGCGCGGTTCCTGCGGGCCTACACGCCCTAGCCGGCCGCGGACTCCTCGTCGTCCGAGAAGCCCATGATGTGGAAGCCGGCGTCGACGTGTACGCACTCTCCGGTGGTCGAGCGGCCGAGGTCGGACAGCAGCCATAGGGCCGCGCCGGCGACACCCTCCATCGAGGTGTCTTCCTTCATCGCCGACAGCGAGCGGCCCTTGGACAGCATGCCGCGGCCGCCGGAGATGCCAGCCAGCGAAAGGGTCTTCATCGCCCCGGGCGACAGCGCGTTCACCCGGACGCCCTTCGGTCCCAGGTCGCGCGCCGCATAGCGCACGGCCGCCTCCAGCGCGGCCTTGGCCACGCCCATGGTGTTGTAGTTCGGGATCGCCCGCTCCGAGCCCATGTAGGTGAGCGTCAGGATCGAACCGCCGGTCTCGGGCATCAGGGCCGAGGCGCGCCGGGCGCAGTCGACGAAGCTGAACGCCGAGATGTTCATCGCCCGCAGGAAGCCCTCGCGGGTGGTGTTGTCCACGAAGCTGCCCTTCAGCTCGTCCTTGTTGGCGAAGGCGATGGCGTGGA
>NZ_DASWTE010000055.1:0-1864 GCF_036402295.1 Phenylobacterium sp. | reverse complement strand
CGGTGGGCGCACCCGGAAGGCGTAGGAGAGGTCCATGTCCATGAACGGCGAGACGTAGAAGCCCTTCTCGCAGGCCTGCCGCACGACGGGGCCGTCCTCCGCGGGGATCAGGTAGCTGTGCCGCTCGCCGAAGGTGTTGTTGACCTCGTAGAGGATGGCCGACAGCGCGCCGTCGGGCCGATGGCAGAAGTAGACCGTGATCGGGTTGAACCCCAGCCCCAGGATCTGCGGCATAGCCAGCATCCGCACCGGCCCGCCATGCGCGATTCCGGCGGCGGCGAGCTGGGCCTCCACCTGAGCCTTCAGCGAGGTCGCGGAGCCGTCGCCATGCCGGCGGGGATCGAACCCTGTGAGGTTGAAGCGCTTGAGCGAGAACAGCTTCAGCCCCCGGTCGAGCGCGTCCAGCTCGTCGAGGTCCAGCAGCAGCATGAAGATCCGATAGCGGAGCGCATGCCGGCGCGGCTTCAGCCGGGTGTGGGTGACGACCCCGGGATAGAGGCCGGAGCGGACCATCAGGCCGCGGCCTCCAGGGCCGGCTCGCGGATGTGGATGCGGCCGGACTCGCCCTCGACCGTCCACGGCCGGCGCACGCCGCCCAGCTGCTCGGCGACCGCGAGGCCCGACTGCAGCGCGTCTTCGTGGAAGCCGTGGCCCAGGTAGCTGCCGCAGAACCACGTCCGCCGCGCACCCTGGATATCCCAGATCTGCTGCTGGGCGGCGATGGCGCCGGCGTCGAACAGCGGGTGTTCGTAGACCTCGGTCCTCAGCAGCCGGTCCGCGGCGATCTCCTTGTTCGGGTTCAGGGTGACGAACAGCTCCGGCGCGCCTTTCAGGCTCTGCAGCCGGTTCATCCAGTAGGTGACCGCGCCCTCGCCGGGCTGGTCGCGCATGCCGATGTGGTTCCAACTCGTCCAGGCCCGGCGGCGCTTGGGCATCAGCACCGGATCGGTGTGCAGCGCGATCATGTTGCGGGAGTAACGGAAGCAGCCCAGCAGCCGTTGCTCGTCGGGGCTCGGATCGTCCAGCAGCGACAGCGCCGTGTCGCCGTGGGTGGCGATCACCACCTGGTCGAACCGCTCGCGCGCGCCGCCGGCCAGGCGTAGCTCGGCGCCGTTGGCGTCGCGCCGCACGCCGGCCACGCGCACGCCTTTGCGCACCTCACCCCGGAACGCTTCGGTGAGCTTGGCGACGTAGGCCCGGCTGCCGCCGTCCACGGTCCTCCACAGGCCGCGGCCCGTGATGGTCATCATCCCGTGGTTCAGGAAGAAGCGGATCAGCGATGCGGCCGGATAGGCGCCGATCTGATCCAGCGGCGTCGACCAGATGGCCGCGGCCTGCGGCAGCAGGTGGTCGTCGCGGAAGGCGTCGCCGTAACCCTTGGCCTGCAGATAGTCGCCGAGCGGCGTTGCTTGCCGCTCCAACTCGGCCAGGTCCTTCGGCGCGTGGCGGAAGAAGCGGTTGATGTCGCGCAGCAGGCCCCAGAACCGGGGCGACAGGACGTTGCGCTTCTGGGCGAAGACGCCGCCGATACCGAAGCTGGAATATTCGAACGCGCCGTCGTCCAGCGACACGCTGAGCGACATGTCGGCGTAGAGGCTGGGCACGCCCAGGTGCTCCAGCAGCGCCGTGAAATTGGGGTAGTTGCCCTCGTTGTAGACGATGAAGCCGGTGTCGACCGGGACGGGGCCGTGGAAGCCGGGCGCCTCAGCGGTGTTGGCGTGGCCGCCCAGGCGGGGGTCGGCCTCGAACAGGGTGACGTCGTGCTTTTCCGAGAGGAGCCAGGCCGCGGAAAGACCCGCGACTCCGGCCCCGATCACGGCCACGCTGAGCCGTTCACCGCCGTTCATTTGGACTCCCAACCCTT
>NZ_DASWTE010000054.1:0-6619 GCF_036402295.1 Phenylobacterium sp. | reverse complement strand
CAGCCGCGCAGCAGGGTAGCTAAGTGTGGAATAGATAACCGCTGAAAGCATCTAAGCGGGAAACTAACCTCAAAACAAGGCTTCGCCGAGAGCCGTGGTAGACCACCACGTTGATAGGCCAGGTGTGGAAGTGCCGCGAGGTACGGAGCTTACTGGTACTAATCGCTCGATCGGCTTGATCGTTCTTAGTTGAACTCATGAAGCGCGGTATTCAGCGCTGATGTCTTCTCAATCTGATCCGCTTCGTTGACCTGGTGGCTTTGTCGAGAAGTCCCCACCCGATCCCATCCCGAACTCGGTCGTTAAGCTTCTCAGAGCCGATGGTACTTCGTCTTAAGGCGCGGGAGAGTAGGTCGCCGCCAGGTCTACCAAGCGGATCAGGATCCAGAACCCTTCAATTCACGATTTCAGCTCTAGGCTTTGCCGCGGGGTGGAGCAGCCCGGTAGCTCGTCAGGCTCATAACCTGAAGGTCACAGGTTCAAATCCTGTCCCCGCACCCAAGAACCGAACGGCCCCGCGCATCCCGCGGGGCCGTTTTCGTTTGCGCGGCGCGGCTCGATCGGCCCTCATTGGCGGCGGATGGACCGGCTGCTCCAGGACCTCGTCGTCGTCGAAGCCTCCCGCGCCGTGGCAGTGCGCCACTGCGGTCGGTTGTTCGCCCGACTCGGCGCGACCGTCGTCCGCGCGGCGGGCGGCGACGACACAGTGATCGGCTATGCCGGCGCGGCGGGCGAGGCCTTCGGGCGCTGGCTCGACGCCGGCAAGACCACGGAAGCCCCGGCCTGCGCAGACCTGGTGATCGGCGGTCTTGACCCCGCCGGCGTGACGGCCAGCGAGCGGCTCGCGGCCGAGCTGGGCGCCGTGCTGCTCGAGATCCGCTGGTTCCACCCGGACGGTCCCTACGGGGCCTGGCGTGGCGCCGACGAGCTGATGCAGGCCCTGACCGGCATGGCCTATTCGTTCGGTCCCGCCGAAGGCCCGCCGACGCTGGCGCAGGGGCACGGGCCGCAGCTGGCCGCCGCGCTCACGGGCTTCAACGCCGCGCTCGGCGCGCTGATCGCCCGGCCGCGACCCGCCCGCGTCACGACCAACGTCCACGAGGCGTACATGTGCCTCACGGAGACCGGCGCGGTCTCGGCCCTGATGGAGGGCGGGCTGGCGCTCCGCGTCGGCGTGAACCGCTACGTGCCGAGCTACCCCTGCGCCAGCTACCGCACGGCCGACGGCTGGCTGGGGGTCACGACGCTTACCCCGGCGCAGTGGAAGGCGTTCTGCCGCCTGATCGGTCGGCCCGAGCTGGCCGAAGACGTGCGTTTCGCGACCACGGTGGAGCGCCTGCTGCTGGCCGACGAGATCGACCCGCAGGTGACGCCGCCGCTGCGCACGCGCGCGACGGCTGCGTGGGTGGAGGATGGCTTGGCGGCGCGCGTGCCGCTGACGCCGATGCCGGATCTCGCGGAGATGCCGAACGTGCCGCACTGGCGCGACCGCGGCGCCTTCGGAGCTGTCGACGGCGCGGGTGTCGTCGGGCCGACGCTGCCGTACCGCGCCAGCTTCACGGGCCGGCCGGCCGCCCCCTTCGAGGGCGGTCCGGCGTCCGCCCCGCTTCGCGGTCTGAAGGTCGTCGACTTCTCGATGGGCTGGGCGGGGCCGCTTTGCGCCCGGACGCTGGCTGACCTCGGGGCCGAGGTGATCAAGATAGAGTCCGAGGCCCATCCGGACTGGTGGCGCGGCTGGGAGACCGACCAGTCGGGCGATCCGCCGCCGCGCGAGACCAAATTCAGCTTCATATCGGTGAACCGGAACAAGCGCGGCGTCGTCCTGGACCTGACCAGCGCCGAGGGGTTGGCGCACACCAAGCGTCTGATTTCATGGGCCGATGTCCTGGTGGAAAACTTCGCGGCCGGGGTCATGGACGCCCTGGGCCTGGGCCCCGACGTTCGCCGCGCGCTGAGCCCTGACCTCATCGCCGTGTCCATGCCGGCGTTCGGCCACGGCGGCCCGCTGACCGGCGTCCGCGCCTACGGCTCGACGGTGGAACAGGCCAGCGGCCTTCCGTTCGCCAATGGCCGGGAGGAGTGGCCGCCATGCCTGCAGCACGTGGCCTTCGGCGACCCCATCGCCGGGCTGAACGCCGCCAACGCGGTGCTGGCGGCGCTGTGGGGAAGGGCGCGCAGGGGCGGCGCCGAGATCGACCTCGCCCAAGTGGCCTGCCTCTTCGGCTTCGGCGCCGACGCCCTGATCGCCCAGCAGCTCACGGAAGGCCCGCTGCCACGCACCGGCAACCGACGCCCGCGGGCGGCGCCCGTGTGCGTGGTCGCGGGCGCCGATCCCGACACCTGGCTGGCCGTGGCGGTGGATGGTCCGCAGGCGTGGCAAGGGCTCTGCGAAGTGCTGGGCGCTTCCGCCTGGAAGGCGGATCCGGCCCTCGCCACCGTCGACGGCCGCAACCGGCGGGCCGACGAGATCGAGGCCGCGATCGCCGCCTGGGCCGCGCCGTTGTCGCCCGAAGCGGCGACCGGATTGCTGCAGGCCCGTGGTGTCCCGGCCGCGCCGGTCTCTCGGGTGGACCAACTGGGCTACGACCCGCAGCTCGCCGCCACCGGCTTCTGGCCCGAGATGGAGCGCGCCTACGTCGGTCGCCACATCATCCCGGCCGCGCCGTTCGCCTACGACGGCGCGCGTCCGGCGCTCCGCTTCCCGTCGCCGATCCTGGGCCAGCACACCGAGGAGGTGCTGGCCGAGCTCAGGTCACTTTCGCCACTCTGAGCGAGTTGGTTCCGCCCGAGCGGCCGAACGGCACGCCGGCGATCACCACGATCTCGTCACGTCGCTTGGCGAAGCCGCTCTTCAGGGCCAGCGCGGCGGCCTGGGCCACGGTCTCCGTCATGGTGTGGGTGGTCTCGGATGTCAGCGCATGCACGCCCCAGACCAGGGCCAAGCGCCGCGCCGTCTCGATCTGTGGTGTGAGGCCCAGGATCGGACTGTCGGGCCGCTCGCGGGCGATGCGGATGGCCGTGCGGCCCGAGAGCGAGAACGCGGCGATCGCCTTGGCCTCGATGGTCTCGGCCACCTGGCGCGCGGCGGCGCAGATGGCGTCGCCGGCGGACTTGTCGGGCGTCGGGCGGCCCGCGGCGCGGGCGGCCTTGAGGTCGTCGTCGTCCTCGGTGCGGGCGATGATGCGGTCCATCATCCGCACGGTCTCGACAGGATACTTGCCCGTGGCGCTCTCGGCCGAGAGCATGACGGCGTCGGCGCCGTCGAACACGGCCGTGGCCACGTCAGAAGCCTCCGCGCGGGTCGGCGCCGGGTTCTCGATCATGCTCTCCATCATCTGGGTCGCGACGATCACCGGGCGGCCGTGCCGGTGGGCGGCGCGGATCAGGCGCTTCTGGATCAGCGGCACGTCCTCGGCCGGCAGTTCCACGCCGAGGTCGCCGCGCGCCACCATGATGGCGTCCGACAGCTGCATCACCTCGTCGATCGACTGCAAGGCGCCGGGCTTCTCGATCTTCGACAGGATGAAGGCGCGGTCGCCCACGAGCTCACGCGCTTCGCCCACGTCTTCGGGGCGTTGCACGAACGACAGGCCGATGTAGTCGCAGCCGTGCTCGAGCGCGAAGGCGAGGTCGGAGCGGTCCTTGGTCGTCAGCGCCGGGATCGGCAGGGTGAGACCCGGTAGGTTGACGCCCTTGTGGTCGCTCAGCCGGCCGCCGACGATCACGCGGGTGTCGAGGAAGTCGGGCGTCTGGCGGGTGACTTCGAGGCGGATGCGGCCGTCGTCCAGCAGGAGCAGAGCGCCGGGCCCGGCGGCCGCCATGATCTCGGGGTGAGGGAGCTGCACGCGCTGGCTGTCACCCGGCCGCTCCTGAAGGTCGAGCCGGAAGGGTCGGCCCCACTGCAGCATGACGGCGCCACCGGCGAAGCGGCCGACCCGGAGCTTCGGGCCCTGCAGGTCGGCCAGGATCCCGATCGGGCGGCCGGTCTTCTTCTCGACCCGGCGGATGCGGTCGACGACCTCGGCGTGGCCGTCCTGGGTGCCGTGGCTGAAGTTGAGGCGGAAGACGTCCGCGCCGGTGCGGAACAGCTCCTCGAGCCGCTCGAGGCTTGAGGAGGCCGGCCCGATGGTGGCCACAATCTTCACCCGCCGGCGGCGCCGGATCGCTTCAGCCACGCGGGCGGTCTCCTCGTTTCGTCCGCGAATCCCGGACAGCCGAATTTGGCGTCCCCGCGCCCTGCCAGCAAGCAACCGGCGTTGCGGCCCCCGGGTTTCTTCGTTGTCGGGATTCGGACGCCCGAAACGTCCTCGGGGCGGGACGGAACAACAAGGAGGCTTCCATGCCCTATGTGGACGGGTTCGTGCTGGCGGTGCCGAAGGCGAACCTCGAGGCGTACAAGGAGATGGCCCGGCTGGCCGGCGAGGTGTGGATGGAGCACGGCGCGCTCAGCTACGTCGAGACGATCGGCGACGACGTGCCCTATGGCGAGTTGACCTCGTTCCCGCGCGCCGTGCAGGCGAAGGACGACGAGGTGGTGGTCTTCTCGTGGGCGACCTATCCCGACCGCAAGTCGCGCGACGAGATCATGGCCAAGGTGATGGCCGACCCGCGCCTGAAAGGGCCCGGCGACGACATGCCGTTCGACGGCAAGCGGATGATCTTCGGCGGCTTCGAGAGCTTCGTCACGCTGTAGCAGAAGCCATGCAGACGCCGTCTGCATGCCGCGCAATAGGGTCGCATTACCGCGATTTATGTTGGCCGACGCGGCGGAGCGGGAGACATAGGCCCCGGGGACGTAGCTGGAGCCGCCTGACTTGATCTCCCAGTTCGCCGCGCTCGCCATGGCCGCGCAGGGGCCCGAGTTGCCGCGCATGCCGCCCATCCAGCGGCCGCCCCAGATCACCTACCTGGACCGCTCGGGCGCCGTGATCGGCGTGCGGGGCGGTCGCTATGCGCCGCCGGTGGACGTGGCCAGGCTGCCGAAGCACGTGCCGGGCGCGATCGTGGCCATCGAGGACCGCCGCTTCTACGAGCATACCGGCTTCGATGCGCGCGGCATGGCCAGCGCCGTCGTCGGCGGTCTGACCGGCGGCCGGATGCGCGGCGCGTCGACCATCACCCAGCAGACCGCGCGGCTGCTGTTCCTGACCCAGGAGCGCTCGCTGGAGCGCAAGGCGATCGAGCTGGTCTACGCGGTGGAGCTCGAGAACACCTACTCGAAGGCCCAGATCCTCGGCATGTACATGAGCCGGGCCTACTACGGCGCCGGAGCGTACGGCTACGAGGCGGCCTCCCAGCGCTATTTCAACAAGCCGGCCGCGAAGCTCTCGATCAAGGAAGCGGCCATGCTGGCGGGGGTGTTGAAGTCGCCCACCAACTACGATCCCATCGCCCAGTACGACCGCTGCCTGGAGCGCGCGAACCTCGTGCTCAACGCGATGGCCGATAACGGCGTGATCACCGCCGCCCAGCGCCACAAGGCCAAGGGGCAGAAGCCCAAGGTCTGGAAGACCGCGGCCACTGCGCCCTCGCAGTATTTCGTTGACTGGGTCGACGGCGAGGTCCGCAGGATGGTCCCCAAGCTCACCCGCGACCTGGTCGTCGAGACCACGCTCGACCAGCCGATGGAGCAGGCGGCCGGGGAGGCGGCGAAAGCCGTCGTGGCGGGGCACAAGGCCCAGGCCGCCGACCAGGCGGCGATCGTCGCCATCGACGGGCAGGGCCGGGTGCGCGCGCTGGTGGGCGGGATCGACCACACGACCGCGCCCTACAACCGCGCGGTCAGCGCCCGGCGGCAGGCCGGCTCGGCCTGGAAGCCGTTCGTCTATCTGACGGCGCTGGAGCAGGGCCGCACGCCGGATACGCCGGTCGTCGACGAGCCGGTGACCATCAACGGCTGGTCGCCCAGCAATTACGACGAAGGCAGCTTCCTGGGGCCCATCACCCTTGAGTACGCGCTGGCCAAGTCGGTGAACACCGTGGCGGCGCGGCTCGCCGACGAGGTGGGCCGGCCCAACGTCGCCGCGACCGCACGGCGGGTGGGGATCCAGTCGACCGTCAACATCGACCCGGCCATGGCGCTGGGCACGACCCTGGTGTCGCCGCTGGAGATGACCCAGGCCTACGCGGCGTTCTCGAACGGGGGCAACCGCGTCCAGGCCTACGGCATCGAGCGGATCCGCTCGGGCGGCACGGTGATCTACCAGAAGCGCCCGCCGCAGCCGGTTCCGGCGGTAGCGAACCCGGCGCTTTCCGAGCTGAACCAGATGCTGCGCACGGTGATGGTCGCCGGCACCGGCGCACGCGCCGCGGTGCCGGGCTATGACCTCGCAGGCAAGACCGGCACGACGTCGGACTATAAGGACGCCTGGTTCTGCGGCTACACGGGCGGTTTCGCGAGCTGCGCCTGGATGGGCCGCGACGACGCCAGGCCCATGGGCCGCATCAGCGGCGCGACCGCGCCGGCCGAGATGTGGCGGATGTTCATGGGCCAGGCGCTGAGGCGGGTCCCCGCCCAGGCTATTCCGGCCGGACCTCCGCCGCTCGTGGCCGCGCCGCTGGTCGAGGTCGCCACTCAGGTCGAACCGGAAGTCGCCGAAGAACCGCCCACCGACTAGGC
>NZ_DASWTE010000053.1:0-10716 GCF_036402295.1 Phenylobacterium sp. | reverse complement strand
ATGGCCGAGGCCCCAGGCGACGGCGGCCTGCAGGTTGGGGGCGGTGGTGAAGGTCAGGAACTGGTGGGTGCGGGCGAGCGTGTGGGTGAGCGCCGGCGCGGCGCAGAGGAAGCCCACCTTCCAGCCGGTGAGGCCGAACATTTTGCCGGCCGAGCCGATCTTCACCGTCCGCTCGCGCATGCCGGGGAAGGCGATCAGCGGCCGGTGACGGGCGTTGCCGAACACCACCTGCTCCCAGACCTCGTCGCAGACGGCGACCGCGTCGTGCGCCACGCAGAACTCGGCCAGCAGGGCCAGATCCTCCTCGGGCAGGACGACGCCGGTGGGGTTCATCGGGTTGTTCAGCACCACCATCCGGGTGCGTTCGTTGAAGGCCGCCTCCAGCATCGCCGGGTCGAAGCGCCAGTGCGGCGGCTGCAGGCTGACCAGTTTCGGGACGCCGCCCGCGCGGCGGATCATCGGCAGGTAGGCGTCGTAGAAGGGCTGGAAGACCACCACCTCGTCGCCGGGCTCGATCAGGCCCAGGAAGCAGGCGGCCAGCGCCTCGGTGGCGCCGGAGGTGACGGTGATCTCGCCGGCCTCGAAGTCGAGCCCCTGGGTGCGGTTGTAGTGGTCGGCCACCGCCTGGCGCAGCTCGGGCAGGCCCGCCATGGGCGGGTACTGGTTGTAGCCGTTGAGCACGAGGTCGGCGGCCTTGGCGCGGACGGGCTCGGGGCCGGGGTCGTCCGGGAAGCCCTGGCCGAGGTTGATCGCGCCCAGGCTGCGCGCCAGGCCCGACATCTCTTCGAACACGGTCGTGGGCAGGCTTGAGAAAATGGGGTTCGGCATTAGCTGGACATAGAGGGCATTCTGGTGGTCCGCCAAGTCGGGAGGCGCGCATGGAGATCGTCGAGTTCGAACCCCGCCACGCCGAGGCCTTCCGTGTGCTCAACGAGGCCTGGATCTCGAAGTACTTCGTCATCGAACCCAAGGACCGCGAGGTGCTGAACGACCCGCAGGGCAAGATCATCGACAAGGGCGGCCGCGTCTTCATGGCCTTGAAGGACAGCGTGGCGGTGGGCTGCGTGGCGCTGCTGAAGATGGACGACGGCGGCTACGAGGTGGCCAAGATGACCGTATCGGAGGAACTGCGCGGCTCGGGGCTCGGGAAGCTCCTGATGCGGCGCTGCATCGACGCCGGCGCCGAGCTGGGGGCGACGCGGCTCTATCTGGAGACCAACTCGGGCCTCGCCCCGGCGCTCAGCCTCTACCGCGCCATGGGCTTCAAGGACCTCGCGCCGACCGAGACGCCGTATGTCCGGGCCGACGTCTTCATGGAGCGGCGGTACTGACGCTCCCGTTCGTTGTTGCGAACGATTCGCAACTGCAATAGCGTGAGCCGGCCTCCGAGGAGTCGGCCATGCACCAGCAGCCCTACGATCCCCTGTTCCACGGCGAGCGCCTGCTGATCCGCACCGTGCGGCTCCTGGCGCTGACCACGCCCTGCCATGGGCTCAGGGCCCACTTCGAAGCGGCGTGCGGCTGCGCGGGGGAGGCGGCCTATCGGATGCTGGAGGCCTTCGTGCAGCAGCTGGCGCTGAAGGGGCGGCGACGGGTGCAGCTTTCTATCCCAGCGGACCCCCGGCTGACCGACGACGAGGCGCTGATCCTCGACGTCTTCGGCTGCGCCCAGGCGGGTGATTACCGCTCACTGGACGAGCGGCTGTGCGGCCTGCTCGACGCTTCGTCCCCGTTCCCGATGGGCGCGGCGGCGTGCATGGTCGCCGAGACGCTGGCGATGAACGGGCTGATGCTGCGGGCGCGGCCGGCGCCGGACGTGGCAATCCCGCAGACGGCGGTCGAGTTCCGGTTCGCCGCCGAATAGGCCTCAGCGCCGGTCCTTCGCGAACCGCAGGATGGCCCCGTTGCGGTCGTCGGCGACCCAGATCGCCCCGTCGCTCGCCACCGCCATGCCGACGGGCGCACCGGCCGGCCGCTTGCCCTTCACCGCGCCCCAACCGGGAGTGAGGTCGCGCGGCTTCGCGCCGGGCTTCGGCAGGCCGTTCGCATCCAGTTCGATGGCGAGGATCCGCGAGCCGGTGGGCCGGTAGCCGTGCAGCGAAACCAGCAGCCGGCCTGAAAGCTCGGGGAACATCGCGCCGCGGTATTCGACCAGGTCCAGCGGTGCGCCGTGCGGCGGGAGCAGGAGGTCGGGCTTGCGGTAGGACGCGCAGCCGACGCGTTGCGCTTTCCAGGCTGGCGCCGCCTCGTTCGCGCCCATGCAGTAGGGCCAGCCGTAATGGGCGCCCTTGACGATGACATTCAGCTCCTCGGGCGGCCAGGTCGGCGTCGTCACGTCGATGCTGTTCTCGGCCTGCAGGATGGTCCCGGCCCGCGTTCGGACGAAGGCCAGCGAGTTGCGCAGGCCGCGGGCGAACACTGTGGGCTCGGCGGCCCACTTGCCCGGACCCGCCGGGGCGAAACGCCAGATGGCGGCCTGGCGTTCGGCCTCGGGGCAGGTCTTCTGGCCGGCCTTCGGCGGGCACTGGTCGGACGGCGCGCCCACGTTGACCAGGAACGCGCCGTCGGCGTCCCAAACGAAGGCGGAGAGAGGGTGGCGGTTCTCGTGCAGGCGGTTGTCGGGCAGGCCGGTGACGACGGGCGTGAGCGTGGCCTGCGGGTCGGCGGCGTCGGGGTCGAACCGGCTGATGCGGCTCATCTCGCCGACGTAGACATTGCCGTCGGGGCCGATCGCCAGGGTGTGCGGCATGTCCAGCCGGTGCAGCACCGGCTTGATCGTGGGCTCGCCGCCGGGCCTCGGCGTCACCCGCCAGACCGCGCCGCGGCCGGTGGTCCAGGCGCCGAGGTCGGAGACCAGCAGGTCGCCGTTCGCCAGCGGCAGCAGGGTCCGCGGCATGCGGATCGTCCGCTTCGACAGCGCCAGGCTGGCGGGCGGCGGGGCCAGCACCAGGCCGGCGCAGGTTCCGGCGACCGTCTCGATCGGAGCCCGGGGATAGCCGTCGCAGGTGCGGCCGTCGCGGGCGTAGCCCTGAGCCTGCGCCGCGCCGCCAATCAGGCCGAGCGCGAGCGCGGCTGCGAGGACGCGCATGGGATCAGTGCTGGGCGGCCAGGACCACGCCCAGCAGCACGGCGGTCCAGTGGGCGGCCGCGGCGGCCACCACGTGGCCGTGCCAGATGGCGCGGGCGAACTTCAGCTGCTTGTTCACGTAGAAGATGACGCCGGTGGAATAGAGGACGCCGCCGGTGACCAGCAGGGCCAGCGCATACCAGGCGAGCGTGTCGATCATCGGCTTCAGCGCCACCACCACCAGCCAGCCCAGCGCCAGGTAGACGGCCACCCAGAATTTCCGGTCCATGTGCACGAGGCACAGCTTGCCCAGCGCCCCGAGGGTCGCGATCGACCAGACGGACGCCGTCATGCCCCAGCCCCAGGCGCCGGGCAGGTTGATGGTGAAGGGCGTGTAGGAGCCGGCGATCATCAGGAAGATGCCGGCGTGGTCCAACCGCCGCAGCGTGGGCCGGTACTGCGGCTTGGCGAAGTTGTAGGCGGTGGAGAAGGCCAGCATGCAGAGCACGCCCACCGCGTAGATCGAGACGCCCACGACCTGGCTGATCGAGCCTTTCATCACCGCCAGCGTCAGCAGCACGATGCCGCCCACCAGGGCGAGAGTCAGGCCCATGACGTGCACCACCAGGTCCGCGCATTTGGCGGCCGGCGTCGGGTAGTGGCGGGGCGGGTAGGGTTTGGCCGGCAGAGTCATGGCCTTGAAAGTACCACCGCCTTTGCGACGACCCTAAGGCGATTCAACCGGCGATGCGTGCGAGCACGGTCTTGACCGCCGGACGCTCGCCCATGCGCGCCTGATGGTCGGCCAGACGCGGGAAGTCGGCCAGGTCGAGACCGTCGCGCGGGATCCAGCCGGTCACGACGTAGAGGTAGGGATCGGCGACGGAATAGGTCCCGCCCAGCGCCCAGGGCCCGCGGAACAGCTTCGTGTCGATCAGATGCATCGCCTCGCCGAACACCTCGGGGGCCTTGCGGCGCATGTCGGCGATGGCGGCTGGGTCGTCGGCCCAGCGGTAGCCGCGATGGCGGTGGGCGGCGGCGGGGTGGACCCAGGCGCAGAGGTAGCTCATCAGCGACTCGAGCTCGGCCATCGCAAAGACGTCGCCCTCCGGCGAGAGCCGGGCGGCCGGGAAGCTGCGGGCGATGTAGCCCATGATCGCCGGGGTCTCGGTGATCACGCCGCGGTCGGTCTCCAGGGACGGCACGCGGGACTTGGGGTTGATCGCCAGGTAGGGCGCGGCGCGCTGCTCGTTCTCGGCGAAGTTCATCCGGTGGACGTCGTAGGCCGCGCCGGCCTCCTCCAGGGCGATCTCAACGGCCAGACCGATGGTGCCCAGGTGGGTGTAGAGCTTCAGCATGCCGCCTCCGGTTGGGGCGCGACTTGAGCACGATTGAACACGGGCGCGAAAGCGGGTGGTATCGCGGACTTCGAGGGGGACGCCGCTTGACCGCCGAGGTCGCCGACAACGCCGCCGTCGCCGAGCCGTCGCGCCAGGCCAACCGGCTGCGGTCGATCCTGGCGGGCTCGGCGGGCAACCTGGTCGAGAGCTTCGACTGGTTCGTCTACGCCGCCTTCGGGCTCTACTTCTCCAGCATCTTCTTCCCGGCGGGCGACCGGACCACCCAGCTCTTGAGCACCGCGGCGGTGTTCGGGGTGGGCTTCCTGGCCCGGCCGGTCGGCGCCTGGGTCATGGGCCTGTACGGCGACCGGATCGGGCGCAAGGCGGCCATGGTCGCCTCGGTGAGCCTGATGTGCCTGGGCTCGCTGATGATCGCGGTCTGCCCGGGGCAGGCTGAGATCGGGGTGGCGGCGCCGGCGATCCTCGTCTTCGCGCGAATCCTGCAGGGGATCAGCATGGGCGGCGAGTACGGGGCCAGCGCCACCTATCTCTCCGAGATGGCCAGCCGGAAGAACCGCGGCTTCTGGTCGGGGATCTTCTACTCCACGCTGATCGCCGGCCAGCTGATGGCGATGGGCGTGCTGCTCCTGCTGACCTCGCTGCTGTCGCCGGCCGACATGCAGGCCTGGGGCTGGCGGATCGCGTTCTTCATCGGCGGCGGCCTGGCGATCGCGGTGTTCTGGCTGCGGCGCGGCATGGACGAGACGCCGTCGTTCCACGCCCGGACCGGGCCCAAGGCCACCACCTGGGGCCTGATCGCCAGCCACCCAAAGGAGAGCCTGACGGTGATCGGCCTGACTGCCGGCGGGACACTCTCGTACTACACCTACACGACCTACATTCAGAAGTTCCTGGTCAACACCTCGGGCTTCACCAAGGACCAGGCGAACCTGATCGTGGCCGGCGGACTGACGGTGTTCATGCTGGTGAATCCTTTGATCGGGGCGCTGTCGGATCGAGTGGGCCGCCGGGCGATCCTGCTGACGTTCGGGGTGCTGGGGGCGGCGCTGACCTGGCCGATCCTGTCGACGCTGGCGGGGACGCGCGACGCCGGGATGGCTTTCCTTCTGGTCGCCGGCTCGCTGCTGATCGTGGCCTGCTATTCATCGGTGAACGCTGTGGTGAAGGCCGAGCTCTTCCCGACCGCGACGCGGGCGCTGGGCGTGGCCCTGCCGTACTCGCTGGCCAACGCCGCGTTCGGCGGAACGGCCGAGTACGTGGCCCTCGCGTTCAAGCAGGCCGGCCGCGAGACGGCGTTCTTCACCTACGTGACCGTGATCATCGCGGGCTCGCTGCTGGTCTACCTAGCCATGCGCGACACGCGCCGGCACAGCCGGATCGCGGAGGACTGATGTCGGGCCTGGGCGCAGACCTGATCGCGCGCGTCGCCGCGCGGGCGGCGGACCGCTACGTGTTCCTCGTCGGGATCGCGGGCGGCGTGGCGGTGGGCAAGAGCACGCTGGCCCGCTTCATCGCCGACGGGCTAGAGGCGGCGGGGCTGCCGGTGCAGATCGTCGCCACCGACGGCTTCCTGAAGCCGAACGCCCAGCTCGAGGTCGCGGGCTTGGGCATGAAGAAGGGCTTCCCCGAGACCTACGACACCGCCGCCCTGCACGCCTTCCTGGGCGACCTCGCCGCGGGCCGCAGGGCCGAGATCCCGATCTACAGCCACGTGACCTACGACATCGTGGCGGGGCAGGCGCGCGCGGTCGACGGCGTGGGCGTGGTGATCGTCGAGGGCATCAACGTGCTGCAGACGCCGGAGGCGCGGGCGCAGTTCGGGCTCTCGCTCTACATCGACGCCGATCCGGCCGACGCCAAGGCCTGGTACCTCGCCCGCCTGCACGGGATCATCGCGGCCGACCCGGAGAGCTTCTTCGCCAAGCTCGACCCCGAGCGCCGGGACGCCATGTTCGAGGCCGCCTGGACACACCTCAACCTGGTGAACCTGCACGAGCACATCGCGCCCACCATGGCCTATGCCGACGTGGTGGTGCGCAAGGCGGCCGACCACGCGCTAAGCGAACTGGTCATTCGCTAGCGCGCCGCAGGCGCTGCTATCTAACCGCGGAAAACGCGGAATTGCGCGGAAGGAGCCATACCAGCTGACCTTCCGCGTCCTTCTGCGTCTTCCGCGGATTAAATCTAGCGGCGCTGACGCGCCAGGAGACGGGGTCAGTCCTCGCGGACGCGCTTCTTGCGGAACGAGGGGTTCAGGACCTTCTTGCGCAAGCGGATCGACTTCGGGGTCACCTCAACCAGCTCGTCCTCCTCGATGTAGGCGATGGCCTGCTCGAGGGTGGGGCGGCGCGGCGGGGTCAGGCGGACGGCCTCGTCCTTGCCCGAGGCGCGGACGTTGGTGAGTTGCTTGGCCTTCATCGGATTGACGTCGAGGTCGTCCGCGCGGCTGTTCTCGCCGATGATCATGCCCTGGTAGGTCTTCTCGCCGGCGCCCACGAACATGAAGCCGCGCTCTTCCAGGTTCCACAGGGCGTAGGCCGCCGTTTCGCCGTCAGAGTTGGAGACCAGCACGCCCTTTCGGCCCGCGTCGATGGCGCCCTTGTAGGGCTCGTAGTGGCTGAACACGCGGTTCAGGACGCCCGAGCCGCGGGTGTCGGTCAGGAACTCGCCCTGGTAGCCGATCAGCGAGCGCGACGGGCTCATCAGCGAGATGCGGGTCTTGCCGGCGCCGGACGGGCCCATGTCCTTCAGTTCGGCCTTCCGGGCGCTGAGCTTCTCGATGACGATGCCGGTGAACTCCTCGTCGACGTCGATCATGACGTCCTCGATGGGCTCCAGGCGTTCGCCGGTCTCAGGATCTTCCTGGAAGACCACGCGCGGGCGGCTGATCGACAACTCGAAGCCTTCGCGGCGCATGCTCTCGATGAGCACGCCCAGCTGCAGTTCGCCGCGGCCGGCCACCTCGAAGGCGTCCTTCTCGGAGGTCTCGGTGACGCGGATGGCGACGTTGGCCTCGGCCTCCTTCAGCAGCCGCGCCGCGATCACGCGGCTCTGCACCTTGTCGCCTTCGCGGCCGGCCAGCGGGCTGTCGTTGACGCTGACGGTCATCGAGATGGTCGGCGGGTCGATGGGCTGGGCGGGCAGCGCCTCGGTGACATCCATGGCGCACAGGGTGTCGGCCACAGTCGCCTTGGACATGCCGGCGATGGCGACGATGTCGCCGGCCTCGGCGTCGTCGATCGGCTGGCGCTTGAGGCCGCGGAAGGCCAGCACCTTGGTGATGCGGCCGCGCTCGATCTCCTTGCCGTCGCGGCTCAGGGCCTTGATCGGCATGCCCGGCACGGCCTTGCCGCTCTCGATGCGGCCGGTCAGCAGCCGGCCCAGGAACGGGTCGTTCTCGATCAGTACCGAGAGGATCTGGAAGGGCTCGTCCTTGCGGGCCTCGGCCTTCGGCGGCGGCACGTGGTCGACGATCAGGTCGAACAGCGGCGCCATGTCGGCGTTCGGCTGGGCGAGGTCCAGGGTGGCCCAGCCGTTCTTGCCGCTCGCGTAGATGTGAGGGAAGTCGAGCTGCTCGTCGGTCGCGCCCATGGCGGCGAACAGGTCGAAGGCGTCGTTGTGGACCCGGTCGGGGTCGGCGTGCGGCCGGTCCACCTTGTTGAGGCACAGGATCGGGCGCAGGCCCATCTTCAATGCCTTCCCCAGCACGAACTTGGTCTGCGGCATGACGCCTTCCTCGGCGTCCACGAGGAGGACGCAGCCGTCCACCATGCCCAGGATCCGCTCCACCTCGCCGCCGAAGTCGGCGTGGCCGGGGGTGTCGATGATGTTGATGCGGGTCTCGCCGGCCTTCCCGTGCCACAGGACCGAGGTGCACTTGGCCAGGATGGTGATGCCGCGCTCGCGCTCCTGGTCGTTGGAATCCATGGCGCGCTCGACCGTCGCCTCGTTGGCGCGGAAGACGCCCGACTGAGCGAGCAGCTGGTCGACGAGCGTGGTCTTGCCGTGGTCGACGTGGGCGATGATGGCGATGTTGCGCAGGGACATGGGAGGCGAACGGTTCTTTCGAAAGGCGCGCGCTTTTACGGGAACCCGCGCCGCGCCGCTAGGGCGTTGTGCAGTGCACATAGTGTCGAGTCAGGCTGACGTAACGCGATTTCCTGATTTTCCTGCGATTTCAGTCGCGATGTGGGGGTGCGACACAAAAGTTTCTGCAGACGCCTTGCGAATTTGTGCGCCGCACACTAGCTTAAGCGTACGGGCGCTTCGGCGCCTCGCCCTTCCTGGGCGTTTCCTCCCTAATGAACTGCCGCGCCCGATGGCGCGGCTTTTTTTTGGCCTGAGCGCGCCTCAGGCCTTCGCGAAGCGCTCGGCGGAGCGGGCCTTGGCCTTGGCGGCTTCGATTTCGCGGTCGCGGGGCGGAGCCTGTGTCTCCAGGGCGTGCATCAGGTGGTGGCCGGCGTGGAACACCTCCTCCACCGCGGCGTCGAAGGCGGCCTTGTTGGCCTTGGACGGGGTGTTGAAGCCCGAGATCTTGCGCACGAACTGCAGCGCCGCGGCCCGGATCTCCTCGTCAGTCGCCGGCGGCTCGAAGTTGAAGAGGGTCTTGATGTTGCGGCACATGCTGCGGCGGCTCCCTTCGTTCGTCGTCGTCAAAGAGATGGGATGAACGGCGCCGGCGCCAAGCGCGGCCGAGCGGCTCAGGCGGCCCTGAGCGCGCTCCAGTCGGCGGCGGCCAGCGCCTGCGTCAGCTGCTCGATGTGGCCTTTCAGCCGCTCGAAGCCCGAGGTGGGGGCAAGCGTGGCCTCGTCGAGATAGAGGGCGCGGTTCATCTCGATCTGTAGGGCGTGCACGCGACGGCCGGGCTTGCCGTAGTGCTCTGTGGTGTAGCCGCCGGCGTAGGGGGTGTTGCGCGCGACCCGGTAGCCCAGGCCCTCCAGCTCGCGTTCGACGCGGCTGGGCAGGACGCCCGCGCAGGCGGCGCCGTAGCGATCGCCCAGCACGATGTCGGACGGCCGGTCGCGGCTGCCCGCCCGGGCGGCGGCGGCGGGCATGGAGTGCCAGTCGACCAGGATGGCGAAGCCGTGGGCCGCCTGCGCCTCGGCGATCAGGCCGGCCAAGGCGACATGGTAGGGCTGGTGGGCCCCTTCGATCCGCGTCCGGGCCTCGGCGAACGTCAGCTTGCGGCGGTAGATCTCCTGGCCTTCCGAGACCACTCGGGCGATGGCGCCCAGGCCGGCGGCCACGCGGGCGGTGCGCGAGCGGGCGAACTCGGGCAGCTCGTCGGCGAACATGCCGGGGTCCAGCTCGAACGGCTCGCGGTTCAGGTCGATGTAGGCGCGGGCGAAGTTGGCGGTGATCACGGCGGCCCCGTGATTCGGCGCCTGGGCGATCAGGTCGTCGACGAAGGCGTCCTCGGAGCGGCGGATGCTGATCGCGTCCAGGGCGGCCGCCGACATCATGTCCTCAGGGTAGAGGCGGCCCGAATGCGGCGAGGCGAACACCAGCGGTGTGGGCGGCGCCCCCGGCGGTCCGGCCCGTCGCACCTCGAAGGCGGGGCCGATGTCAGGGGCGATTCCGGGCAGGGGCTCCAATGCGTTCATCGCGTGCATAGAACGCCGCCTTGCCCCCCAGCGTCAAACCAACCTTCATTCGGTCTTTACCCTTCGATAGCTATTATGGCCGATCACGCGTTCAGCAAAAGCCATGTCCCGCATCCTCCTCGCCGAAGACGACGACTCCCTCCGCGGCTTCCTGGCCCGCGCGCTCGAACGCGCCGGCCATGAGGTGACCTCGTGCGCGGACGGCGAGGAAGCCGTGACCTTCCTCGACGAACCGTGGGACCTGCTGCTCACCGACATCGTCATGCCCGGCCTGGACGGCATCGAGGTGGCCCGCCAGGCCGCCGCCAAGCATCCCGGCCTGCGGATCATGTTCATCACCGGCTTCGCCGCCGTGGCCCTGGCCGCCGGCGAGCAGGCCCCGGCCGGCGCCAAGGTGCTGTCCAAGCCCATCCACCTCCGCGAGATCGTGTCGGAAGTGGAACGGATGATCGCGGCCTAAACGTCGCGCGCGGCCCCGCTTGCTAAGGCCGGGGTCGATCTGTATATCCCCGCCTTCCCGAAGGTACGGACGTGTAGCTCAGCGGGAGAGCACCTCGTTGACATCGAGGGGGTCACAGGTTCAATCCCTGTCACGTCCACCATCGCTTCCTTCTGAAAATTCAAGACTTTGTAGCCTTCGCAAACGCGAAACACCCCCGGCGTGATCCGCCGAGGGCGCCCTGTC
>NZ_DASWTE010000052.1:0-24222 GCF_036402295.1 Phenylobacterium sp. | reverse complement strand
GACGCGCCGGAATATCTGCCGCGCGGCGTAGCGGTCCCGGATGTGAACGACGTCAAGTGGCTCGTGCCGCGCTGGCGAGCTCTCCCTCGCGGTTCTGCGATCGATGTGAAGACCCCTGGCCCGGTCACGATTGGGCGTGCCGCCTTCCCAATCTGGCAGGTCACCAGAGACGGTCGCGCCATCCCGTCCCGCGGGCCGCTGATCACCTTCGACGGCGCGCCCGGCCGGTATCGGGTGGAGCGAGTCACGCTGTGGCAGGAGTGGCTCGGGGCGCTGATCAGCCTTACGGCGCTCGCAAGCCTAGTTGCGGCGATCACGCGCGAAATCCGAACTGCTAAAAGGCTTGAGCGCCCTTCGAACTGATCTTCGCGGTTCCCGTCGCGCTTTACGTGGCTGGCATCATCGTGAGCAGCCTGCTCGTCGCCTACCGTGACATGCCCAAGAACCACGCCACCGGGACCATGGCGATTGCCGTGCTCTGGCCTATGGCTATCGTGGTCGGCATCCTCGCCCTGCCCTTCCTGTTTGCTGGCTGGCAGGGAGCGTCAGGAGCGCGGGAAAGCGGCCGTGGGCGGGGTGAACCCGGCGTCCGAGCCGTACCGCGCATGGCCCTTGGTCCACCGAACCTCGTCGAGCCATCCGTTGAGCACTCGGTTCAGGGCGGCTCTGGTGTAGTACCCTAAGTAATGCGCCCGGGTCATGCTGTCTCGCCCACCACTGTCCGATCCACCTGGGCGCCGGTCAACGCGGCGAGGCGACAACGCACTGGCGCAAGCTCGATGACCGGCTTCGCCGTGGCGTGGGCAATCCGTGTCCGCTGGTGCTAATCGGGCTGCCCGACACCATCGTCACTTTCCACGAGGGCAAGGCTGCACTGGTGGAGGTCGAGCGCGCCGAAGCCGATGCCGAAGGGGAAACGCCGACGTAGACCGGGAGGGCGGCTGTCGGGCAGCAGAAGAACTAAACTCGAACCCTGCCGCGCCAGAAGTGGGGCCGCAAGTGGGGCCGTCGTTGTGATACGGAAATTAATCAAAGAAAATCAATGCGTCCTGGCGGATGGGGTGGGATTCGAACCCACGGTGGGCTTTCACCCACGCTGGTTTTCAAGACCAGTGCCTTAAACCACTCGGCCACCCATCCGGAGGGCGGCTTCTAGCAGGCAGGCCGGGGTCGCGAAACCTGCGGGGTCGCTAGGTGACGTCTTCCGCCGGGAAGCAGGACGTGGCCGAAAGCGGGACGCTCATGTTGGAGAGCCCGATCCGCCACGTGTAGGTCACGAGGGCGGTGACGCGGCGGCCGCAGCCCTCGACCGAGGCGATGAACTGCGGCGTCGTGCTCCCGCCGGTGAACCGCCCCGCGGCGTAGTTCTGCGCGGCGGTAGCGGAATTGCACGTCGTCTTGTTGACCGCATAGCACCGCGCGGCCTCCTCGACGGCGAAGTGCATGCTGTTGATGATCTGGATCATATGCGAGCCGCTGATGCAGCCCACGATGAGCATGATCGCGAACGGCAGCACGAGAGCCAGCTCGACGGCGGCGGCGCCGCTGTTGTCCCGCCGCCACCGGCGGATCGTGGTCGGAAGAGGGATCATTTGACGCGCATCCAGGCCGTGCGGGTGATGGTCTCAGGGAACCGCGCCACGATCGTGAGACCCGGGAAAATGGGCTCGAATTCGCTCGTCACGCGAACGCGCACATAGAGGGCGGGCGGGCCACTCGGCAGGCCCTCGTCGTCGCAGTCCGAGGGCGCTTCTTCCGTGGCGGTCGCAACCATCTGCAGCGTTCTTTGGCCGGTGACGCAATACCAGCCCTCTTCCAGAGCGCCGTCCAGTTGCACCTGGTTGCCCAGCGAGGTGGCCTTGGTCGCGATCTCGACGGCCGCCGTCACGCCCGCGCATTCGCTCGTCACGGGCGTGTCGCCCGGTTCGCAGTGCACGAGCGTCGCCTGCGCGCCGGCCTGGCTCGCCGACGTCACCTGCATCGTGGTGTAGGCGTAGCGGCCGACCTCGATGACGTTGAACAGGCACGCGAGGATCACGGTGCCCACCAAAGCGGTCTCGACCGCGGCGACGCCTCGTTCGTCGCGGCCGAGCCTTTGGAGGAGAGTGGCGATCCGGCGGATCACGAGACGAGCTCACCGCGGGTCGGGACGTCGGCGTGGGGCAGTTCCAGGCCGGCCTCGTCGCACTCGCCGTGGGAGAGGATGCTGCCGGTGCCGTTGATGGTCACGTTGTCGACCACCAGGCCGAAGCAGGACTTGCCGTAGCTCGACTTGTTCACAGCGCCCGAGAAGGTGACGCTGGCCTTGGGCAGATAGACCAGGCCCGTGATCGACCAGGTCGGCTGGTTGCCGGCTTCCTTTATGTCGACCCCGCCGGTCAGGCTGGGATGCTGGTACATCGCCACGCCCTTCCAGGGGCCGGTCGTCGGCGCCTGGTAGTCGAACGTGCCGGTGCCGATGGGGGCGTGCGAGCGGCTGTTGTCGTCGCCCGTGAAGATGACGGTGAGCGCTGACCCGTTCTGGGTCTTCAGCGTGTGCCCGTTGAGGTCCAGGCTGCCGTTGCGGATCAGCAGGACCGAGCCTGCGCTGCCGCTGGCGATGGTCAAGTCAGACGACAGTTGCACGTCGCCGCACATCGGAATGAGCGTGCGGGTTTCCGTACCGCCGAGCACGTTGCCGGGCGGAAGCGCCGTATCGTGCTTCTTCTTGGGCGCCACCGGATAGCCGGGGCAGTTCTGCGCCGGGATGTTCGACGTCAAGCCTGAGTAGGGGTCGGCGAGCTTGTCGACGTTGGACGTCTTCTTCTTGCCGCAGCCGTCGTTCGTGCCGAACGCATCGCCGTACTCGGCCTTCAGGTCGTGGCCGTTGCACTGGGCGTTGCTGTTGGACATCACGCTGCAGCCTGTGAGGTCGGCCTTGGGCGCGCCGTTCGTGCGGAGCGCTTCAGGGTCGCCGCTGCTGGCCAGCGCAAGGACGCAATACTCGCGCGGAGCCAGGCCCTGGATCGCCACCGCCTTGGCCGTGATCAGCTTGGCCGGGTTGCCGTTGACCGTCCCCTCACCGTCATAGCCGGTGACCTGGGCGAGGATCATCGGCTGAAGTCGGCTGATCGTGACGGCGTAGCACTTGGGGCTGCCGTCGGGGCACGGGGCGTTGTTGACCGCCGTGACCGTGACGCCGTCGACGCCGTCTTGGTAGCCGTAGCGGGCGGCCACGGCCTTCGCCTCGTCGGCGTAGGACGAGGAGTCGGCGTTCGTCGCCGCTGCGATCGCCGCGGAGTCCGCTGCATTCTGAAGCGCGCGCTTGCCGTTGTACCAGGAGGCGGTTTCGGCCCCCAAGCCAAGGAAGCCCACGAGCACGGGCATCGAAAGCGCCGCGACGGTGCTGATGTTGCCGCGCCGATCGATGGCGAAGGTCGTGAAGAGCGATTTGACGTTTTTGGTCAGCATGCTTCGGGTCCTCTCGAAGTCAAGACGACCATGGCCAAGTGCGCTTAATAGCGCGCTGAGAAGATTGGTTACTTGTCCCCTTAGCCCTAACGGCGAAGGCGCCATGGCGGTGCGGCGGACCCGCTCCGAACCGCGCCGCGCTTGGGTCCTCCCCTGCCCTGGTGTATGCGCCGCGGCATGACGGAGATCCTGGTCGATGCCCGCGGGCACCGCTGCCCTGTGCCCACCCTGCGCCTGCGCCGCGCGCTGGAGGCGGCGCCGGCCGGCGCGAAGGTGCGCCTGCTGGCCGACGACCCGCTGGCCCGGATCGACGTGCCGCACTTCGCCGCCGAGGTGGGCGCCGAGGTTCTGGAGCGGTCCGAGGACGGACTGGCCCTGAGCTTCCTGGTCGCCAAGCCCTAGGAAGACTGCTCAGACGCCAACGGGACCCGCCGCGCGTGCATGGCGAGCTCGGCCTCCGTGGCCAGCGCGCCACCGAAGAAGACGGCGTTCACGTTCCACGACAGCCAGATCAGGAAGATCACGACGGTCGCGACCGACCCATAGGTGGCGCCGAGCTGGACGATCTGCTCGACGTAGAAGCCCAGCGCCCACGAGGCGAAGATGCAGAGCGCGGCCGCCATGGCTCCGCCCAGGATCGAGGCGCGCCAATCGACGGGTTCGCGCGACATGGCCCACCGGTAGATCAGCGCCATGCCCAGCGTCATGCCGGTGCTGGCCCAGGTCCATTCGCTGTAGAGCCACAGCGTCCCACGCAGGGGCCGCAGCTCGAAGGTCTCGCCCAGGATCCGGAAGGTGAAGAAGACCGCCGAGAGCGCGCCCAGGGCGGCCATGGCGGCGATCAGCACGGCGAGCGCCAGAAGATTGAACCCCACGAAGCCGCGCGGCTTGTCCTCGTCGTGGATGAACGACAGACCCGCCAGCAGCGCCTTGAAGCCCCGGTGAGCCGCGTACCCGCCGATGAGCAGGGCTATGCCGCTCTGCACCGAGATGGCGGTAGGCGGCGCCGTCGACAGGCGGACGAGCTCGCTCTGGAGTATGAGGCGCGCGGCGTCGGGCATGACCTGGGCTACCGCCTCGCCCTGCTGCGCCACGACGGCGGGGTCCGACAGGACGCTGTAGAGGCCCATGACGATGGCGATGGCCGGGAAGATCGCCAGCATGACGAAGAACGAGACGCCCCCGTTGTAGAGCATGACGTCGCGGCCCCAGAGCCGGGTCAGGGCCTTGCCCAGCACGATCAGGCTGACCCGGGCGGCCATGACGGGGTCGAAGTCCCGGGCCCGGAGGCGGGTGATCAGCTTCGGAAGTCTCATTCGGGCGGGAAATCTGGGCCGACTCGGCCGCTAGGGGGCCGCCCCATACCATAACGGCGCGCCACCCGGGTTAGTAGGTAGCGCGCCGCCGATGGGCGTGTCGTTCCATCCGGGTCGTCCGCCGCTTCGAGGGACGGGAGAGCGCGACGTCCGATCCGAGCGCCAATTTGCGCGCGCGCGGCTGAACCCAACCTGAACGACGCCTTCAGATAAGCGCCTGTTATGCCTCAGCTTAGGCGAGCGCCCCTGCCGAGCGCAGCGCACCGATCTCGCCGTCCGAGAATCCCCAGTCGCTGAGCGCCTCCTGGTCGTGCGCGCCGATCGCCGGCGGCGGGCCTTGGATCGCCCCCGGCGTGGCCGAAAAGCGGGGCGCGGGCGCGGGCTGGGTCACGCCGGCCACCTCGACGAATGTCTGGCGCGCGGCGTTGTGCGGATGCTTCGGCGCCTCGTCGAGGTCGAGGATCGGGGCGAAGCAGACGTCGGTGCCGCCCATGATCTCAGTCCACTCGTCGCGGGTCTTCTGGGCGATCACGTGGGCCAGCTTTTCGCGCAGGTCGGGCCAGATGGCCCGGTCGTGCTGGCGCTGGAAGTCGGGGTCGTTGATTCCGGTCTTCTCGAGCAGCAGCGCGTAGAACTGCGGCTCGATCGAGCCGATCGAGACCCACTTGCCGTCGCTGCACTGGTAGGTGTCGTAGAAGTGGGCGCCGCCGTCGAGCAGGTTCTTGCGCCGCTCCTCCTTCCAGATCCCAGCGCCCTTCATGCCGTAGAACATGGCCATCAGCGAGGCCGCGCCATCGCTCATGGCGCAGTCGACGACCTGGCCCCTGCCGGTCTCGCGGGCCTGGATCACGCCGGCCAGCAGTCCGAACGCGAGGTAGAGGGCCCCGCCCCCGAAGTCGCCGACCAGGTTCAGCGGCGGGACCGGCTTGTCTTCCGTACCGATGGCGTGCAGCGCGCCGGTGATGGCGATGTAGTTCATGTCGTGGCCAGCGGCGTGCGCCCAAGGGCCGGTCTGGCCCCAGCCGGTCATCCGGCCGAACACCAGCTTGGGATTGCGCTTCAGCGCCACGTCGGGACCGAGGCCCAGGCGCTCCATCACGCCCGGCCGGAAGCCCTCGATGATGGCGTCCGCGCCCTCCATCAGTTTCAGGCAGGCCTCGACCGCCTCGGGCGTCTTGAGGTCCAGGGCCACCGAGCGGCGGCCGCGGCCAGTGACGTCGGTGGGCGCGCCGCGCCCCTGCCCTTTGCGGTCCACCCGCACCACGTCGGCGCCCAGATCTGACAGGAGCATGCCGCAGAACGGGCCGGGCCCGATCCCGGCGAACTCCACCACCTTGAGGCCGGAGAGCGGACCCTGACGCATGCTATTCCTCCTGATCTTGCCGGCGATCTAAGCCCGTTGCCGTCCGGTCAGCCAACACCGTAGGTCCGGGGGCCGCCCGCGACCCTGGACAAGCCGGGCGGGACGCTTCGGCGTCGACGACCTGGACGCCTTCTACGCGGCGCAGTCGGCGGCAGGCCTCGAGTTTCCTGCAGCCCCCGACCCTGCAGCACGGGACGTGGATCGCAGCGCTAAGGGATTGTGAGGGCGCGGAAATCCGCGTCTCGGGCCCCTAGCCGCCGCCCGGAAGCGACTGACCGTCGTCGATGGTGATCACGCTGCCGGTGATCGCCCGCGCCGCCGGACCCGCCAGCATCAGGAAGGCCTCATCCAGGTCGGTCGCGTCCATCAGGCGGCGACGCGGGAAGCCCTTGAGCTGCTTCTGCCCCCCTTCGGTGGGCCACCAGGCGTCGTTGATCGCAGTCTGGATGTAGCCGGGGCACAGGGCGTTTACGGCCAGGCCCTTTCGCGCCCACTCGCGCGCCAGGTTGCGGGTCAGCATCGCCACCGCCGCCTTCGAGCCGCAGTAGGCCGACAGCCCCGGCAGGACGGTGTGGCTGGCGATCGAGGCGATGTTGACGATTCGCCCCTCGATTCCCGCGGCGATCATCCGCTTGGCGGCCTCGCGGGCGGCGAAGAAGGTCCCGCGGACGTTGACCGCGAACGCCGCGTCGAAGTCCTCGATGGAGAGGTCCAGCGCCAGCCCCTCGCCGCCGACGCCTGCGTTGTTGATGAGGATGCTGACCGGTCCGAGCGCCTCGGCCGCCTGGTCCAGCGACGGCCCGATCGCCGCGGCGTCCGCCACGTCCAGGGGCAACGCCACCGCCTTGCCGCCTCCGGTGCGGATCTCTTCCGCCAGAGCCTCGATCTTGTCGACGCGCCGGGCGGTGATGGCCACGGATGCGCCGTGGCGCGCCAGCAGCCGGGCGAAATGCGCGCCCAGTCCGCCGCTCGCGCCGGTGATGAACGCGACGCCTCCTGTCAGATCCCCAGTCAAGCCCAACCTCCCCGTGCGACAAGAAACCCTTCTGCAACCTGCCCCAGGGTATGGGAAGACCTTCCGGCCGTTTGCGATTCCATTCTCTGGATCGCGAGGGTGCAATTGGATGGGGAAATGACGGCAGGGATCCAAGCGCGAGTGCTGATCGTCGCGCGGGACGATTCCGCTGCCGGCCCCCTTGCCGAGGGGCTCGACCGGCTGGGCTGGCGCACGGTCACCGCGCGCAGTGAGGCGGCCGCCTGCGTGGCCCTCGCAGACCTCCAGATCCAGGCCGCCATCGTCGACCTCTCCGGCCTCGACGGCGAAGCCGAGGGCGTCGCCGAGCGGCTGCGCGCGGCCTGTGCGCCCCGCTGCCTCCCGGTTATGGCGATGGGCGCGCCCGATCCCTTCCAGCGCGATCGTGGCTTCGATCTCACCCTCGCCGGCCCGCTGCATCCCGCCCAGGCGGCGATGCGCCTGGAGACGCTGGTTCGCACCTCCGTGGCGGAAGAGGAGTTCGAGGTCCGGGTCGAGACGTTCTCTGAGCGCGGCCACACCCTGGACGCCCCGACCAGCGACCCGACGCCCTACCGGGTCCTGGCCATCGGCGAGCCGGCCCCGCAGTTCCTGGCGCTATCCAACGCCCTGTCGCGCAACGGCGCCGAGGTGGTGGGCGCGTTCACGGCCTTTACAGCCTTCGACTATCTGCACGAGCGGCCATTCGACTCGGTGGTGCTCTGGGCCGGCGACAATCCGCACGAGGCCCTGTCCATCGCCGCGGGCCTGCGGCGCAACACGCGCCTCTACCACACGCCCGCCCTGCTCTATATGCGCGCCGAATCGGCGGTGACGGCCTCGGAGGCCTATCACCGCGGCATCTCCGACGTGGCCTCGCCCGAGACGCCGGAAAGCGAGACCGCCTTGCGCGTCGTCGAGCTGGCGCGGGCCTATCGCCGGCAGAAGTCCATCCGCTCCGCGCTCGAGCAAGCCCGCGGCTCGGGCCTTATGGATGCGGCCACCGGCCTCTTCACCCGGGACCTGTTCGCCGGCCACCTGATGCGCCTGGCCCGCAGCGCCCGCGAGCGCAACCGGGCGCTCAGCGTCTGCATGCTGAAGGTCGCCGAGAAGCCCGATCTCAAGCAGCCCCGCGCCGGCGGCTGGGTCGCACGTGCGGTGCCGCAGATCGGCTCGATGATCGGCCGCCTCGTCCGCGTCGAGGACACCGCCGCCCGTCTGGCTCCCGAGGTCTTCGCGCTGGCGCTGCCGGCCACGCCGCTGAACGCCGCCCGCGCCGCCGGCGAGCGGATCGCCGCGGTCATCGGCTGCACGGCCTTCGAGGCCGGCCAGGGCGCCACGCCTTTCGTGGTCGAGTTCGACCTGGGCGTCGCCGAGGTCGCCTCGCCCGAGAGCGTTGGCTACGCGCTCGAGCAGGCCGCCGCCATGGCGCACGCTCGCAAGGCCAGCTAGCGGCCCACACCCCGCGGCGCTGGCGACTTCATCGCCTGGAGCGCGCGGCTTTTCGCTCCCAAGCCCGTTACGGCAGCGCGCTACTTCTTGGCTGGCGCCAGCGCCGGAGCCGCTGCCGGACGCGCCGAGGCGGCGAGCCGCTGGTTCACGGCCTGGAGTTCCTTGCCCCGGGCGTTCAGCTCGGCGGCGCAGCGGGCGAGCTCGGTCTGCGCCACCTGGGCCTGGAGCTTGGGGGCTTCGGTTCGCATCAGGCCCTCGATCCGCGCCGTCGGGCCGCGCGCGCTCAGCCGGCCGAGGTAGAAGAAGATTCCCTTGGCCGCCTGGTCCTGCTGTTTGGGGTCACGCGAGATGAACTGCAGGACCATCAGGCAGCGGGCGTCGGCCTGGTCCGGCGTCAAAGGCTGCGCCTTCGCGGGCCCGAGCCCGGTCAGGGCGAGGGCAGCGGCCAGGATGGGGGCGGCGTGACGCATCGAAGAACTCCTCTTGAGATCTATGCCGCGAGCTTGGCGAGCTCGGCCAGCACCTTCTCGGCGGCGTCCAGGCGCTGCTTGGGGGTTTCCCATTCGCCCTTCACGACCACCCTATTGTCGGGCCGGATTTTCCAGGCGACCTGGTTCTTCGCCACGAAGCCGACCAGGTTGCCGGGGTTCTTGAAGAAGTCGTTCCGGAAGCTGACCACAGCGCCCTTGGGCCCCACGTCGATCTTCGACACGTTGGCTTCGCGGCACAGGCCCTTGATGGCGACCACCTTCAAGAGCTGGTCGGCCTCGGGCGGGAGCGGACCGAAGCGGTCGATGAGTTCGGCGGCCAGGGCCTCGCGGTCCTGCGCCTTCTCGGCGTCGGAGATGCGGCGGTAGAGCGCCAGGCGCACGTTCAGGTCCGGCACGTACTCGTCCGGGATGAGCACTGCCGCCCCCGTGTTGATCTGCGGCGACCAGCCCCGGTCGGCCACTTCCTCGGCCCCGGCGCGGGCGCGCAGCTCGTTCACGGCGTCCTCCAGCATCTGCTGGTAGAGTTCGACGCCGATCTCCTTGATGTGGCCCGACTGCTCTTCGCCCAGCAGGTTGCCGCCACCGCGGATGTCGAGGTCGTGGCTGGCGAGCTGGAAACCGGCGCCCAGGCTGTCCAGCGACTGCAGGACCTTCAGCCGCTTCTCGGCGGAGAGGGTGATCTGCCGCTCGGCCGGCGTCGTCAGGTAGGCGTAGGCCCGCGCCTTCGACCGCCCCACCCGGCCGCGCAGCTGGTACATCTGCGACAGGCCGAACATGTCGGCTCGGTGGATGATCATGGTGTTGGCGGTCGGGATGTCGAGGCCGCTCTCCACGATGGTGGTCGACAGGAGCACGTCGTATTGGCCGTCGTAGAAGGCGGTCATCACCTCCTCGAGCTGGGTCGGGGCCATCTGGCCGTGGCCCACCACGAACTTCACCTCGGGCGTCTGTTCGCGCAGGTACCGCTCCAGCTCGGGCAGGTCCCTGATGCGCGGCGCGACGAAGTACGACTGGCCGCCCCGATACTTCTCGCGCAGCAGCGCCTCGCGGACGACGACCGGATCCCACGGCGTGATGTAGGTCCGCACCGCCAGGCGGTCGATCGGCGGCGTGGCGATAATCGACATCTCGCGGATGCCCGACAGCGACATCTGCAGCGTCCGCGGGATCGGCGTGGCGGTGAGCGTCAGCATGTGCACGTCGGCGCGAAGCTCCTTGAGCTTCTCCTTGTGCTTGACCCCGAAGTGCTGCTCCTCGTCGACGATCACGAGGCCCAGGTTTTTGAAGCTGACCTGCTTCGACAGCACCGCGTGGGTGCCGACGACGATCTCCACCTCGCCCTTCGCCAGGCCGTCGCGCGTCTCGGCGGCTTCCTTGGACGGCACCAGGCGCGACAGGCGGCGCACGCGCACCGGCCAGCCCTCGAACCGCTCGGAGAAGGTCTTGTAGTGCTGGCGGGCCAGCAGCGTCGTGGGCGCGACGATCGCCACTTGCTGGCCGCCCATGGCCACCACGAAGGCGGCGCGCAGCGCCACCTCGGTCTTGCCGAAGCCCACGTCGCCGCAGATCAGCCGGTCCATCGGCTTGCCGGCGCCGAGGTCCTCCAGGACATCACCGATGGCGTTGAGCTGGTCCTCGGTCTCCTCGTATGGGAACCGGGCGCAGAACTCGTCGAATAGGCCGCTGGGCGGATCCATGGCCTCGGTGACCTTGGTAGCGCGCTCGGCGGCGATGCGGATCAGGCCGTCGGCCATCTCGCGCAGGCGCTCCTTGGCCCGCGCCTTCCGCGCCTGCCACGCCGCCCCGCCCAGGCGGTCGAGTTGCACGCCTTCGCTGTCGGCGCCGTAGCGGGTCAGGAGGTCGATGTTCTCGACCGGCAGGTACAGCTTGGCCTCGCCGCCGTACTGCAGTTCCAGCGTGTCGTGCGGCGCGCCCTGGACGTCGAGGGTCTTCAGGCCCTCGTAGCGGGCTATGCCGTGGTCGATGTGGACGACGAGGTCGCCGGGCGTGAGCGCCGAGGCCTCGGCGAGGAAGTTGGAGGCTCGGCGGCGCTTGCGCGGTCGGGCCAGCCGGTCGCCCAGGATGTCGGTCTCGGAGATCACCGCCAGGGCGTCGGTCTCGAAACCGGCGTCCAGCGGCAGCACGACCCGCTGCGGCTTCTTCGGGTCGGCGGCCCTGGCCGCGTCCCAGTACGGCGCCAGCGGCAGGCTCTTCAGGCCGTGGTCGGCCAGCATGTGGCTCAGACGGTCCGACGAGCCGTCCGACCAGGAGGCGAACAGCACGCGCTTGCCACTCGCCGCGAGCTTGTTCGCGTGATCGACGGTCGCCTCGAAGAGGTTGACGCTGTCCAGCTTGCGTTCGGCCGAGAAGTTGCGGCCGGCCCGAGCGCCCATGTCGATCACGGCCTCGCCCTCGGCCTCGTTGAAGGCGGAGAAGCGCCGCGTCGGGCGCACCTTGAGCTGCTCGTCCCATTCGGCGGCGTCGAGGTACAGGCGCGTGGGCTCCAGCGGGTGGTAGTGGACCCTCCGCTCGGTGTTGGATCGGGCCTCATAGGCGTCCTCCACCATCGCCAGCCGCTCGTCGCGGGCGTCGCGGGCCAGGTGGTCGAGGGCGATGGCGGTATCGGTCGGCAGGTAGTCGAAGAGCGTAGCCAGGTCCGGGTAGAAGAGCGGCAGGTAGTGCTCCATGCCGGCGCGCCGGCCGCCCTCGGAGATCGTCGCGTACAGCGGGTCGTCGCCCGGCGCGCCGAACGCTTCAAGGTAGCCGGTGCGGAAGCGGCTGATGGCCTCCTTGTCGAGCAGCGCCTCGCTGACCGGCAGGAGCGCCACGTCCCTCAGCTGCCTGGTCGACCGCTGAGTCTCGGGATCGAAGGCGCGGATGCTCTCCAGCGTGTCGCCGAACAGGTCCAGGCGCACCGGCTCGTCGGCCGACGACGGGAAGACGTCGATCACCCCGCCCCGGATCGCGAACTCACCCTTCTCCGAGACGGTGGAAGCCCGGCTGTAGCCGTTGACCGCGAAATAGCGCTCGACCTCAGCGATATCCACCGAGTTGCCCACCGTGGCCGCGTAGCTGGCGCGCTTGATCGCGGCCTTGGGTGGCACGCGCTGGACCAGCCCCGGCACGGTCGTGACCAGCAGGCGCGGCTTGTCGTCGAGGCCCTGGGCCAGCCGCGAGAGCGTCGCCATCCGCTGCGCCGCGACCGCCGCCGAGGGTCCAATCCGGTCGTAGGGCAGGCAGTCCCACGCAGGGAACGTCATGACCTCGACGCCCTGGGCGAAGAAGCCGAACGCGTCGACGAAGGCCGAGAGCCGCGCGGCGTCGCGGGCGACGAAGACCGACAGGCCTTTGCGGGCCTTGATCATTTCGGCCATCACCAGCGCGTCGAAGCCCTCCGGCGCGCCCACCAGATCCAGCCGGCCGGGATCGCTGGCCACGCGGCGCATCAGGGCCGGGCCGGACGGACGTGCGTCGTCAGCCATTCGCCGTGCCCCGGGGCGTGATGTTCTTGTGCGCCTCGTCGCGGAACGCCTTGAGCCGGTCCATCAACGGTCCGTCGAACTCAGCCGGCGTCGGCGAGCGTTCGAGAATCCAGCCGTAGAGATCCTGGTCCGGCTGCTCGAGCAGCTCCTCGAACCAGTCGAGCTCAGCGTCGCTGAATGTCGAGACGTGCTGGTCCGCGAACGGCCCCAGAATGAGGTCCGCTTCCCTGAAGCCGCGCCGCCATGCGCGCAGCTTCAGTTTCTTGAGCCGTGCTTCGTCGGTACTCATTCGAAGACGAGGGCATATAGGGCCCGCGCGCTCGGTACGCCAGCAGAACCGCTCAGGCGGCGGGCTTCTTCGCGGCCGGCGGCTCGAAGCCCTTGCCGTACGTGACCTTTTCGGCCTTCAGCTTGTCGAGGCGTTCGCGCAGCGCCTTGGCGCGGCGCTGGCCGAGCAACAGCTCCTTGGCGACGGCCTGGGCCTTCTCGCCGGTCAGCGGCTGGACCGTGGAGTCGCGCACGCGGTTGACCGTGAAGCCGCCGGCGTCGGGCAGCACGAACGGCTCGCCCGGCGGCAACTTCTCGATGGCGGCCGAGAGCTGCGGCTCGCCTCGGAGCGTGTCGAGGGACTGGAGGCTGCGCCGATAGTCGATCCGGCGCGCCTTGAGGACGGCCTCGACCTCTTCCAGCGTCTTCGTGGGCTTCAGGGCCTCGATCAGCTCGGGCGTCCGCTGGGCGGTCACGGACAGCTGGTCGATCAGATAGCCCGTGCGCCGCTCGAACATCTGCGGATGTTCGCGCACGAACGCGTCGACCTCGGCCTTGGTCGGCTCGGGAACCGCACTCAGCAGGTTGCGGCGGACGAGCCCCGCTTCGAACGACTCGATGGAGGCGGCCTTGAGCACGATAGCCTCGGGCGCCTTGTCCAGCTTCTCGTTGCGCGCAGCCTGGGCCAGCACCTTGCGGGCGATGATCTCCTCGAGCGCCGCCTGCCGAAGCTTGGGATCGGCGGGATCGCGCGCTCCGGCCAGCTTCAGCTCGGTATCCAGCTGGGCGTTGGTGATCTTCTCGCCGCCGACCCGTGCGGCCACGTCCTTGCCGGTGTCTCCGCTGCAGCCCGCCACCAGCACGACGGCCATCGCCGCCGCCCATGTCCCTGCACGCATCCTCTTCCCCAACTGAATTGGCCCCGCCGGAATCCCGGCTCGTGACGCCATGATGCGCGGCCTTCCGGCCGAAGGCTATGGTGCACGCATGCGGCCGGAGATTCTGTTCCCGCTCTATGCCCCGATCACCTCGTTGAAGGGGGTCGGTCCCCGCGTGGCTCCACTGCTGGAACGCGTGGCGGGCCCGCTTGTGCGCGACGTCCTGTGGCTCCGCCCGCACTCGATCGTCCGGCGCACCCGCGCCCGGCTCGACCAGGCGGTCGACGGCCAGGTGATGACCTTCGAGGTGACGATCCAGGACTACCAGCGTCCCCGCACGTCGGCCCAGCCGTGGCGCGTGCAGGCGGCCGACGACACCGGCCTTATCATGCTCGTCTTCTTCGGCCGCTTCGGCGATTCGCTGCAGCAGCGCCATCCGGTCGGGGCGCGCCGGCTCGTCTCCGGCAAGGTCGAGGAGAGCAAGTTCGGCCGCCAGATGGTCCACCCGGACTACATCGTCGCCCCGGACAAGGCCGACGAGATTCCCGAGATCGAAGCCGTCTATCCCGCGACGGAGGGTCTTGTGCCCCGGCGGGTCCGCGGGTTCGCCCACGATGCGCTCGAGCGCACGCCCGAGCTGCCGGAGTGGCAGGACCCGGCGTTCCTGGCCCGCGAGGGGTTCCCGCCCTGGCGCGAGGCTCTCGCTCGCACACACAACCCGGAGGGCGACGCCGACCTTTCGCCGCTCAGCCCCCACCGACGCCGCCTCGCCTACGACGAGCTCCTGGCCCATCAGCTCGCCATGGCCCAGCGCAAGGCCGCCCGCCGGCGCGAGGCGGCCGCGAAGATCCCGGCGGGCGAACTGGCGGGCAAGGTCCGCGCGGACCTGCCTTTCGCCCTCACCGGCGCCCAGGAGCGGGCGCTGGCCGACGTCCGGGCCGACTTCGGGGCCGGCGAGCGGATGAGCCGGCTGGTCCAGGGCGACGTGGGCTCGGGCAAGACCGTCGTGGCGATGCTGGCCATGGCCGACGTGGCCGAGGCCGGCGGTCAGAGCGCGTTGATGGCGCCCACCGAGATCCTGGCCCGCCAGCACTACGAGACCATCTCGGGCCCCCTCGCCGACCACGGTCTGAGCGTCGTCCTGCTGACCGGACGCGACAAGGGCGCGGCCCGGGCCGAGAAATTGCGCGCCCTGGCGTCCGGCGCAGCGCAGGTGGCGGTGGGCACGCACGCGCTCTTCCAGGACGAAGTCGCCTTCCAGCGGCTGCAGCTGGTGGTCATCGACGAGCAGCACCGCTTCGGCGTGGCCGAGCGCCAGCGGCTGCAGGCCAAGGGCGACGCGGTCCACCTGATCGCCATGTCGGCCACGCCGATCCCGCGGACGCTGGAGCTCACCATGTACGGCGACCTCGACGTCAGCCGCATCGACGAGAAGCCGCCCGGCCGCACGCCCGTGGCGACGCGGGCCGTGCCGATGCCGCGGCTGGACGAGATCGTCGGCCGCCTGCGGGACGCGGTGGCCGGGGGCGCTCAGGCGTTCTGGATCTGCCCGCTCGTCTCGGAGTCCGAGGTCAGCGACCTGGCGGCAGCGGAGATGCGTGCGATCGCGCTCCGCAAGACAATCGGGCCCGGGGTGGGGCTCGTCCACGGCAAGCTGTCGGGGCCCGAGAAGGACGCCGTCATGGCCGATTTCGCCGACGGCCAGCTCTCGGTGCTGGTGGCGACCACGGTCGTCGAGGTAGGCGTCAACGTGCCCAACGCCACCATCATGGTCATCGAGCAGGCCGAACGCTTCGGCCTGGCCCAGCTGCACCAGCTGCGCGGCCGCGTCGGTCGGGGCCGGCGCGAGAGCGCCTGCGTCCTGCTCTACGATCCGCCGCTCAGCGAGACCGCCCAGCAGCGCCTGGACATCCTGCGCCGAACCGACGACGGCTTCGTCATCGCCGAGAAGGACCTGGAGCTTCGCGGCGGCGGCGACGCCCTGGGCCTGCGCCAGAGCGGCCTGCCCGACTACGTCTTCGCCGACCCCTTCCTTCATCGCGACCTGATCGCCATCGCCGGCGACGACGCCCGCCTCGTGGTTGCGCGCGACCCTGAGCTCAAATCGGAGCGAGGCCGGGCGCTGCAGGTTCTGTCGGAGCTGTTCGACTGGAAGGCGGGCCTGGCGCTGCGCGACGCGGGCTGACGAAAATGTCGGGTTCGGCCGGCGCCGTTCGACCTTAGGCGGAACCGCGCCGGAAGGAGCCTGCCATGAAGTACATCTGCCTCGTCTACGCCGAACCCGGCGCACTCTCGGACCTGAGTCCCGACGAACAGGCGACGCTGGACCGCGATTCGCTCGCCTACGACGAACGGCTCCAGCAGAAGGGCCACTTCATCGCGGCGTCCGCGCTGCAGGGCGTGAAGACTGCCCGCACTGTCCGCGTCCGCCGCGGCAAGTCGCTTGTCACGGATGGGCCGTTCGCCGAGACCAAGGAAGTCCTCTGCGGCTTCATCTTCATCGAGGCCCCAGATGCGGAGGAGGCCCTGCGCATCGCGGAAGGCATCCCGATGGCCCGGTACGGCTCGATCGAGGTGCGGCCGGAGCTGGACTTTGGCTGACCTACCCCGTCGCCCGCGCCAGGCCGGCAAGCGCCTGGCGGACCGCAATGAGGGACTGGCCCAGCACCATGCCCCGCCAGACGTCGGTGTCGACGTAGAAGGCGTCACGGACCTGCGCCTTGATCGCCTGCCCCTCGGGGCTCAGCGGATCGCCGTGCGCGTGCAGCCAGTTGTCGGCCCGCAGGGCCTCCAGCACCTTGCCGCTCTCGACCGTGCCGTACTCCAGGGCTATGGCCGTGACCTCGGCGTGGGACAACAGCCCGGGCGCCGCGTCCAGCCAGTCGCCGGCCAGCTTCGCCGATACCGACTCGCCGCCGCTCTGGCTGGCCACCGCCAGGCCGTGCCAGGTCGCCGCGCGCCGGTACTCGCCGGTGTCGGGCATGGCGCTCACGATCTGCTCGGCGTAGCCCTCGGGGCCTAGGCCGGTGTGGTAGTCGATGAACCCGATGTGCCCGGCCGCCGACAGCCGCTCGCGGAAAATCGACGTCAGCGTGCGTCGCGACCAGGTTTCGCCGACCCCGCCGTAGAAGATCCCGTCGGCATGCCGATACTGGCCGCCCGACATCGCCTGGATCAGCGCCGGAAAGCCGTGCTCGCGGGCATAGGCCAACAGGATCGCCCGCGACTGCGCCCGCGCCTCTTCGGTCCAGGTCAGCGGCTTCGCGGCGGCGGCCAGCTGATCGTAAGCCGGGTTCTCGGGCAGCGGCCGGGTGAAGTCGATGAAGTTGCGGTTCAGGTCGACGTTTTCGTGCGTCACCCGTCGGCTCCAGGCGAAGCCGTAGGGATTGATCGCATGGACCAGCATCACGGAGACGTTCGCCGCCCGCCGCGCCGCCTCCCCACGCCGCAGCCAGTCCACCTGGGCGCCGGAACCACAGTGCCCCTCGACGCCGTGCGTGCCCGACACCAGGACCAGCACGCCTGCGGCGTCAGCGGGGCCGATCCAGGCCACATCGGTCGCCAACTCGCCGCCGTCCGGCCCCCGTTCGGGATGCGTATAGGTCGACAGAGAGGCGCCGGCCGCGTTTGCCGCGTCCAGGAACTTCGTGCGCGCCTCCGCGTAGGTGGCGCTGAACGGCGTCTCGGCCACTAGACCCGAACCATCCGCTTGCCGCGGTTCTCGCCGGCCAGCAGGCCGATCAGGGCCTGGGGCAAGTTCTCCAGGCCGTCGATCACGTCCTCCTGCACCTTCAGCTGCCCCGAGGCGACCCAGGCCTGCAGGTCGGAGAGCGCCTTGTCGTTCTGGGCGGCGAAATCCATCACCACGAAGCCGCGCAAGGTCAGCCGCTTGGTGACGATCAGGCCCGGGATGCCTCGCGGTCCGTGTGGCGGCGGCGCGCCGTCATACTGCGAAAGCGCCCCGCAGCAGGCGATGCGGCCGTGGTTCTTCATGGCGAACAGACAGGCCTCGAACACGTCGCCCCCGGTGTTGTCGAAGTAGACGTCGATACCGTCCGGGACCGCCTCGCGGAGGCGCCGCTTGAACTCGGCCGACTTGTAGTCGACAGCCGCGTCGAACCCGAGCTCCTCGGTCAGCCAGCGGCCCTTCTCCTCGCCGCCGGCGATGCCCACGACGCGGCAGCCCTTGATCTTCGCGATCTGCCCCACGATCGAGCCCACCGATCCGGCGGCCGCGGAAACGACGACCGTGTCGCCCGCTTTCGGCTGCCCGCATTCCAGGAGGCCGAAGTAGGCCGTGAGCCCCGCGATGCCATAGACGCTGAGCAGGTGCGTCTCGGGCTTCAGGTCCGGGAGCTTCGAGAGATGCTTGCCGGGCAGCGTCGCGTACTCCTGCCAGCCCGCGTCGGCGAAGACGAGGTCGCCGGGCTTCAGGTGGCCGACGTTGGATTCCACCACCTCGGAGAGGCCGCCGCCGGCCATCACCTGACCGCCCTGGAGCGCCGAGCGGTAGGTCGCGCCCTGCATCCAGGCGCGGTTGGCGGCGTCGAGGGAGATATAGCGGCTGCGCAGCAGCACCTCGCCCTCGCCCGGCGACGGCGTCTCGCCCTCGGTCAGCCGGAAGTGCTCGGGCGTCAGCTTGCCCTGGGGAATCTGGTCGAGGACGATCTGGCGGTTGGTCATGGCGTCGGCTCCCTCTCGTTGCCGAAACGATGAGCCCTCGCCGGCCGGCGGGTCAATCGGCGACGGGCGGCGCGGTCCGCTTCAGCAGCGCCGCCAGGCGGGCCGAGGCGTCCGCCTCGAGGTCGGCGTAGAACAGGTTGTAGGCGGCCGCCTTGCGCCGGTCGCTCCAGGACCCGGACGGCCTCAGGGTCGAGGACTTGGGGCGCGAGACCCGCAGCACCCCTTTTTCGCATCGGGCCGAGACCTGCCGGGTCAGGAAGGCGGGCCGCGCCCCCCATTCCAGGCCCGTGGCGTTGGCCGCGCCCTGGCTCAACCGCGCGGGGGCCTCCGCCTCGGTGACCGCGCCCAGCAGCGGATTGAAGCACAGCGGCGTTCGCCCGTGGAGGTTCTCCAGCTGACCGGCGCCGTCCCAGACCAGCGACCGGTCGAGTATGGCCTGGGCGCGCTCCGGATCGCGCTCGAAGGCCGACGCCCAGGCGGCGAGGCAACCCGGCTCGCCCGGCCTGCGGCAGGGCGTCAGCGGCGGGGCGTCGGCCGGGGTGACGGTCTCGACCAGATAGGCGGCCGCCAGTCGCTGCATGCGCTCGGCATCGGGGACGATCTCGTCGGTCAGCAGTCGCGCGGCCAGAGTGCCGCCCTGCTCGACGCCTACGATGATGAAGGGCCGGCCCTGGTTGTAGTTGTCGAGATAGAACTGGAAGGCCGCCGCCACGTCGGCATAGGCGAAGCGCCGGGCCTCCTTGGCGTCCTCGCGCAGGGTCATCAGGCTGTAGAGGCTGGCCTGGCGGTAGCGCGGGGCGAAGATACGGCCCACGCGGACGAACGGCCCGGCATAGTTCGGGGCCATCGCCCGCCGGAACAGCCGGTCGGCCCTGGGATCGTCCGCCGGGGCGTTCCAATGCCGCCCGCCGTCGTAGGTCGTTGGGCCGACGAAGAAGATGTCCGCCTTCGGCTCGGCCGCCGTCGGGGCCTCCGGCGCGGTGGGCGCGAGCGCCCAGCCCGAGCGGTTGGCGTAGTCTGGCGCCGGCGGCGGATCGTAGGTCTGGAACGGTTCCTTGGGGTCGAGCGCCGTGCGCAGCATGTCGTCGCGCCAGACGAAGCCGGCGGCCGCCAGCAGGGCCGCGACCAGCACGGCCGTCGCGGCGACCAGGCGCTTGAACCCCTTGGGACGCCCCGTCACGCCTCGGACTCCACGCCGGCGAGGGGGCTAGCGATAGTGATCCGGCTGCGAGAGATAGGCTCCCACATAGTCCGCCACCCCCTCTTCCAGGCCGGTCATCGGCTGGTTGTAACCGGCCGCGCGCAGGCGCTCCATGTGCGCCTGGGTGAAGTACTGATACTTGTCACGGATCGCCGGCGGCATGGGCGTGAATTCGATCTGCGCCGGGCGGCCGGCGGCGGCGAACACGGCCTTGGCCAGATCCTCGAAGGTCCGCGCCGTGCCCGAGCCCAGATTGTAGATGCCGTTCACCTGCTCGTTCTTGGACAACCAGGCGATCACGTCGGCGACGTCGCGCACATAGACGAAATCGCGCATCTGGCCGCCGTCGGGCACCCCGTCGCGATAGGATTTGAAGAGCTGCACCGAATGTCCGTCGCGGACCTGGGGCCAGATCTGCGAGGCCACCGACTTCATCGAGTGCTTGTGCTCCTCGTTCGGCCCATAGACGTTGAAGAACTTCAGTCCGACCCATTGCGGGGGCGCATAGGCCCTGGCCGCCTGCCGCGCGGCGAAAAGGTCGAACAGCGCCTTGGACCAGCCGTAGGTGTTCAGCGGGCGCAGGGCGGCCAGCGAATCCACGTCGTCATGGTCCTGGAAGTCGGCCACGTCGCCGTAGGTGGCCGCCGACGAGGCGTAGATCAGCTTGCGCTGCCGGTCGGCGCACCAGCGGAAGAGGTCGCGGCTGAGGGTGAAGTTGGTGTGGATGATCTTGTCGGCGTCCGGCTCGGTCGTCGAGGACACCGCGCCCATATGGACCACCAGCTCCACGTCGCGCCAGCGCCGCTCCAGCCAGTCGAACATCGCGTCGGGGGCTACGAAGTCGCCGATCGGAGCCTTGGCGATGTTGCGCCATTTGCCGAGCTCGGCCTCGTGCAGCCGGTCGCAGACGACCACGTCGAGGCTGGTGTCCTCGGCCAGCTTGGCGACGATGTTGGAGCCGATGAAGCCGGCCCCGCCGGTGACGAAGACGATCCGCCGGGTCATGCCTTCTCCTGCATCCGCGCGATGGCCGCCGAGGTCGAAAAGCCCTGGACGATCTCGGCGAGCTTCACCTCGCCGCCCCAGGATCGCACTTCGCGCGCACCGACCACCTGGTCTTCGGAATAGTCCGCGCCTTTGATCAGCACGTCGGGCCGCGCCGCCTCGATCAGCGCCATGGGGGTATCCTCGTCGAACGGAACCACCAGGTCCACCGAACCCAGCCCCGCCAGCACCATGGCCCGGCTCTCCAGTTCGTTGACCGGGCGGCCCTCGCCCTTCAGCGCGCGCACGGACCGGTCGGAGTTCAGGCCGACGATCAGCCGGTCGCACCAACTGCGCGCCTGGGCCAGATAGGTGACGTGGCCGCGGTGCAGGATGTCGAAGCAGCCGTTGGTGAAACCCACCTTCAACCCCTTGGCCCGCCAGCGCGCGACCTCCTCGACCATGCGCTCGGGCGTGACGATCTTGGCCTCGGCCGGCGCCATGTGGGCGGTCAGCGCGGCCTCGACCAGCTCCTGCGGCGAGACTACGGCGGTGCCGGGTTTTCCGACCGCGACGCCCGAGGCGAGCATGGCGAAGGCCACGGCGTCCTCGATCCGGGCCTTGGCGGCCAGGGCCAGCCCCAGCGCCGCCAGGGTCGTGTCGCCGGCGCCCGAGGCGTCGAACACCTCGCGCGGCACGCCCGGGAAGTGGCGCACCGCCTCGCCGCGCACGGCCAGCGAAATGCCCTTGGCCGCCCGGGTGACCAGGATCGCCCTGGCCTGGCAAAGGCCCAGGGCGTGCAACAGCGCGGCCTCGACCTCGTCGTCGGTGGAGGTCGGCATGTCGGTGGCGTGGGCCAGCTCGGCCGCGTTCGGCTTGACCAGGTCGACCGCGCCATAGCGGGCGAAGCTGCGGGCCTTGGAATCGACGATGATCATCGCCCCGGCGTCGCGGCAGGCCTCGACCACCGCCTGCGTCACCACGCCCTTGCCGTAGTCGGACAGCAGGATCGCGCCCACGCCGGCAGCCACGTCGCGGATCGTGCGCACCAGGCGCTGCTCGCAGTCGCCGGCCACCGGGCCGCTGGTCTCCATGTCCACGCGCAGCAGCTGCTGGCCGCCCGACACGAACCGGGTCTTCAGCGTCGTCGGCCGGCTGGGATCGGTGAGGACGAAGCCCTCGACGCCCGGCTCGGCGGCCACCAGCCGCAGCGCCTCATGGCCCTCGGCGTCGCCGCCGATCACTCCGATCAGCGCCGCCTCCCCGCCCAGGGCGGCGGCGTTGCGCGCCACGTTGCCGGCGGCGCCCAGCATGACCAGCTCGCGCTTGCGGGCCAGAACCGGGATCGGCGCTTCGGGAGAGACCCGGGTGACGTCGCCATAGACGAAGCGGTCGACCATCAGGTCGCCGACGCAGGCGATCCGGGCGCCGGCGACGGCGCTGAGCAGCTTCTGGAGGGCGGCGAGGTCCATGGCTAGGCCATGCTGCCAGTCGCCGGCCGGGTCAAGCCGCCTGGGCGCGCCGCTTGGCGAGCGCGTCATAGTCCAGAAGCTCCTGCACCAGCCCTTCGAACTGGCTCATCGGCACCATGTTCGGCCCGTCGGAGGGGGCGTTGTCGGGATCGGGGTGGGTCTCCATGAACACCGCCGCGACGCCGACCGCCACCGCGGCCCGCGCCAGCACCGGCACGAATTCGCGCTGGCCGCCGGAGGTGGTTCCCTGCCCGCCCGGCTGCTGCACCGAGTGGGTGGCGTCGAACACCACGGGGCAGCCGAACTCGGCCATGATCGGCAGGGCGCGCATGTCGCTGACCAGGGTGTTGTAGCCGAAGCTCGCCCCGCGCTCGCAGACCATCACATTGGGATTGCCGGTGCTCAGCACCTTGTCGACCACGTTCTTCATGTCCCAGGGCGCGAGGAACTGGCCCTTCTTGACGTTGACCGCCTTGCCCGTACGTCCCGCGGCCAGCAGCAAGTCGGTCTGGCGCGACAGGAAGGCCGGAATCTGCAGCACGTCCACGACTTCCGCCGCCTGCGCGCACTGGTCGATCTCGTGCACGTCGGTGATCACCGGCAGGCCCGTCGCCTCGCGGATCTCGGCGAAGATGGGCAGGGCCTGGCCAAGGCCCAGCCCCCTGGCCGTGGCGCCCGAAGAGCGGTTCGCCTTGTCGAAGGATGTCTTGTAGATCAGGCCGACATCGAGGCGATCGGCCATCTCCTTCAGCGCATGCGCGGTCTCGAGCGCATGGTCGCGGCTTTCCAGCTGGCAAGGGCCGGCGATGATCGACAGCCGCTCGCGATTGCCGATCCGTACCGGCCGGCCGCCGGGGGCTGCGACTTCGATGACGGCGTTGGGCTTGGTCACGGGCTTCACTCTCGCGCGGGGATCTGGCGCCTAAGTGGCGCGCCGCGACCGGCTTCACAAGCGTCAATTGGCTCCCCACCTGATTGCAAAAGGCAAGGGGGCGTGAACCGGGAAGGCTCGGCTGCTACTGGCCGAGCCCGAAAAATCGATGTTATGCTCGGCAATAAATCGAGGGTTGCGACCATGATCCTGGCGCATCAATCGTCGCTGGCGGCCCTGGCCGCATCGCCGCGCGAGTTCCGCCGCCTGCCGGAGCTGGCCGGCGCGCCCGCGGCCTTCCGCTCGGTGGCCCGGCTGATGGCCCGCAACTGGATGGTCGGCGAGCTCACCTTCGTGCTGCCCTCCGGCCGCGAACTGAAGCTCGAAGGCGCCGAGCCCGGCGTCGACGCCCGGATCATCGTGCACGACTTTCGCTTCATGCGCCGCGTGGTCGTCGCCGGCGACATCGGTTTCGCCGAGGGTTACATGGCCGGCGAGTGGGACACGCCCGACCTGCCGGCCGTCCTGCAGGCGATGAGCCTCAACTTCGAGCGGATCGCCAAGGTGGTGGTCGGCAACCCCGTCATCCGGGCCCTGAACCGCATCGGCCACGCGCTCAACGCCAATACGCGAAACGGCTCGCGCAAGAACATCCACGCCCATTACGACCTCGGAAACGCCTTCTATTCGCGCTGGCTGGACCGGACGATGACCTATTCGTCCGCCCGCTTCGCCGCGCCGGACCAGCCGCTGGACCGCGCGCAGACCGAGAAATACCGCACGCTGGCAGAGGGCATGGACCTGCGCTCCGGCCAGTCGGTCCTCGAGATCGGCTGCGGCTGGGGCGGCTTCGCCGAGTTCGCGGCCAGGGAGGTCGGCGCCAAGGTCACCGGCATCACCATCTCGCAGGAGCAGTTCGACTTCGCTCGAAAGCGGATGTTCGAGCAGGGCCTGACCGAGAAGGCCGAGATCAGGCTGGTGGACTACCGCGACGTCGGCGGCCAGTTCGACCGCGTCGCCTCGATCGAGATGTTCGAAGCCGTGGGCGAGCGCTACTGGCCGGCCTATTTCGACAAGATCCGCCAGGTGCTGACCCCCGGCGGCCGTGCGGGCCTGCAGATCATCACCATCCGCGACGAGTTCTTCGCCTCGTACCGACGGCGCGCCGACTTCATCCAGAAGTACATCTTCCCTGGCGGGATGCTGCCGTCCGAGGCGCGGCTGAAGGCCGAGACCGACCGGGCTGGCCTGTCATGGTCGGGCATCGCGCGCTTCGGCCAGGATTACGCCGACACCCTGG
>NZ_DASWTE010000051.1:0-12757 GCF_036402295.1 Phenylobacterium sp. | reverse complement strand
CCGCCGAAGAAGGTCACGTGCGAGATGGCGTGGCCGAGGATGGCCTTGCTGTCGCCCGTGGTGAAGCTGTCGGTGGCGGGGCTCAGGCCGAACAGCACGATCTGGTCCGAGCCGGCCTTGATCGAATAGAAGCTCACGTCGAACGGCAGGTCCGTGAACGTGAAGGTGTCCTGATCGTCCGGCACGTCGTCGATGCCGCCTTCGCCGGTCTTGCCGAGGAAGGCGAAGTCGGCCGGGAGGTCTTCCGGCGGCGGGGCCGCCAGGTGGGCCAGGTCGTAGGCCGCCTTGATCAGCGCCGCGTCATCGAACTCGTTGCCGGTGTACGTGAACGTGCAGCCGGTGGAGCTGTAGAGATCGCAGCTCGGGTCATCCAGCGTGATCGTCGCGGACGCCGGCGTGGCGACCATACCGAGCGTCAGCGCAGTGGCGGCCGCAGCCGCAAATCCAAACACCTTCTTCATAGGGCACCCTTCTGAGACAAATAGTTAATTGGCCGTGTACCACGGGGTGCGACAAAAGAGACCGTTTTCCCCTCTCAGGGGAGCGCCTTGACCGCATGAGTCCGCTACGAGATCGGCTCGCGGAACGCGGTGCTTAATGGCCAGGCCTGAAAATTACTAATTAAAAACAATCTACTAGAAGGAAGGTTGGTTTTCGCGGAGTGCTGCGAGACCGGCGGTCCGGTGATGGAGAATTAGGAATAGGTGGGGTGTTTTCGAAGCGCTGAAGGGGGCGGCGGCGCGCCAGGTCGGGGGAGAAGCGGGGACGGCCTGCTCCTCCCCCGAGGGGCGCGCTCCGGAAAATCGGGGGTGTCCCGGAACGTCGGTGGAGGCGGGGACGGGACCCGCCCTAACCCACCAGCCCCGCGGCGTCGTGGACGATGGTGGCGCCGAGCCGGAGGCCGACGTCGCGCACATTCAAAGCGACCACAATGCTGATGGAGGACTCGGTCGACAGGCCGGTCGTCACGATCTGCGTCCGGTTCTCGCCGGCGTCCAGGATGCAGACGACCTGCTCCGGGTTGATCAGGACTTCCCGGCCACCGGAACCGGCCACGGGGAGGGCGACGAACTGCATGGCGAGCGGGACCAGCTGCTGAGGGTTAAAACCACGGCAACTATCCGGCCTGGCGGCTTTCCGGAGTGTTCTCAGGGATGCTTAACTTCGGGGGTCGGGCGCTAGCGCCGCGCCCGAAGGGCCCCCGGTTCCGTGACGGCTGACCGAGGGCCCCCTGGCAGGATCGAGGGACATAAGGTGACCCGCCGACGGACTTAACGGCCCAGCTTGCAAGCCGTTCCCGCCGGCCGTTCACGCCTCGCCGGAGCGCCCGCGCGATTCGGCGCTGTTAGGACCTGATCAAGGTAGGTGAACGGTGGCGTAGGCCCGCATTCCCGGTGCAGGCAGGACGGGAGAATGAGGTTCTCCGAGCCGCCCGTACCGACCCCGAGATCGGCAATGATATTCCCGCCCCCTCCGCCACCCTGAAGGCTCGTTGCAGGAGCCGGGTTGGGAGCCATGCTCAAGGCGTTCACGCAGCATCCGCAAGCGGTCGGCGAGACCTACTTCGAGCACCTGGGGCAGGCGTCGAGCTTCGCGGGTTCGATGGCCATGGGCGCGATCTGCTGCTTCCTGCACGGCCTGTTCCCCTTTGCCTTCCAGACGTCGGGCAGCCGGCGCATCCGCGACCTGCACGAGCGCATGGTCACCCACCGCACGGCGCAGAAGGCGAAGGCGGCTGCGCCCGCCTGGGTTCCCGGCCTCGTGCTCGCCGTCGGCCTGACGCTGGCGGCCAGCCTGGTCGCGAAGTGGCTGAACGCGCCGGTCGCCCCCTTCGCGCTGGTGGCGGGTTTCCTCGTCGCCGCCCCGCTCGCCGGCCGCCTGGACCTCGCGCCCGGCCTCAAGATCGCCGAGCGGCCCCTGCTGCGCGCCGGCGTGGCGCTGCTGGGCCTGCGCATCGCCCTGGGCGACATCGCCGGCCTGGGCGCGCAGACGCTCCTTCTGGTGCTGGGCTGCGTGGCGCTCACCCTGGCCCTCGGTTCCGGCATCGGGCGGCTGTTCGGCCTGCCCAAGGGTTTTTCGGTGCTCTCGGCCAGCGCGACGGCGATCTGCGGCGCCTCGGCGGCCATGGCCGTGGCCTCGGTCCTGCCCAAGGGCCCCGAGGCCGAGCGGCAGACGGGCTACGTCGTGGCGGTGGTCGCCACGCTCTCGACGCTGGCCATGCTGGCCTATCCGGCCGTGGCGCACTTCGCCGGCCTGCCGCCGCAGGCCGCGGCGGTCTTCCTCGGCGCCTCGATCCACGACGTGGCCCAGGTGGCCGGCGCGGGCTACTCCGTGTCGCCGCAGGTGGGCGACCTCGCCGTCACCGTGAAGCTGGTGCGCGTGTCGCTGCTGGCGCTGGTGGTGGCGGCCGTCGCCTGGTCGTTCGCGAGCGCCGCCCGCGAAGGCCAGAAGGGGGAAGGGCGGGGGCCCGGCCGCGCCCTGCTGTTCCCGGGCTTCGTGATCGCCTTCTTCGCGCTGGCCGGCGCGCGCACGGCGGGCTTCGTGCCCGAAGCCATCCTGCCGGCCGCGACCTTCGCCTCGAACATGCTGATCGGCGCGGGCGTGGTGGCGGTGGGCGCCAAGACCTCGCTCTCGGGCCTGCGCAGCATGGGCTGGCGGCCTCTGGCGGCGCTCGCCTGCCAGACCGCATTGCTGTGCGGCCTGGCGTTCGCGGCGGCGAGCTTTTCCCTCCCTTGATGGGGAGGGACAGACCCCGAAGGGGTCAGGGTGAGGAGGTGTTGATCCTCCCCTCCCTCTCAGTTCGGGCCCTGACTGCCTCACCCTGGCCGCTGCCGCGGCCTGTCCCTCCCCATCAAGGGAGGGAAAGGGGTCACCAGATATCCACCCGCTCGCCCGGGGCGACGTAGAGCTTGTCGCCCGGCTGGACGTTCCAGGCGTCGTACCAGGCGCCGACGTTGCGGATCGTGCCGTTGACCCGATAGAGCGCCGGCGAGTGCGGGTCGGAGACCAGGCGCTGGCGCAGCGCGTCGTCGCGGATCTTCTCGCGCCACACCTGGGCCCAGCCCAGGAACACGCGCTGGTCGCCGGTCAGGCCGTCGATCACGGGCGCGGGCCCGCCCTTCAGCGAGGCGCGGTAGGCGTCCAGCGCCAGCGACAGGCCGCCCATGTCGCCGATGTTCTCGCCCATGGTGAGCGCGCCCTGGACCTTGTGACCCGGCAGCGGCTCGAACGACGAGTATTGGGCGCCCAGCCGCTCGGCCTGGGCCTTGAACTTGCCGGCGTCCTCGGCGGTCCACCAGTCGCGCAGCACGCCGTCGCCGTCCGACTTGCGGCCCTGGTCGTCGAAGCCGTGGCTGATCTCGTGGCCGATCACCCCGCCGATGCCGCCGTAGTTGATCGCCGGGTCGGCGTCGGGGTGGAAGAACGGCGCCTGCAGGATCGCCGCCGGGAACACGATCTCGTTGTTGGCGAAGTTGTAGTAGGCGTTGACCGTCTGCGGGGTCATGCCCCACTCGGCCTTGTCGACCGGTCCGTCCAGCCGGGCGAGCTGGCGCTTCCACTGGAATTCGCCGGCGCGGAGCGCGTTGCCGTAGAGGTCGTCGCGCTTGAAGGTGAGCGCCGAATAGTCCCGCCACTTGGTCGGATAGCCGATCTTGACGGTGAACTTCGACAGCTTCTCGGCCGCCTTGGCGCGGGTCTCAGGACCCATCCACTGCAGCTTCTCGATGCGGTTCTGCATGGCCAGTCGGATGTTGGCGACCAGGTCGTCCATCTTGGCCTTGGATTCGGGCGGGAAGTAGCGGGCCACGTAGACCCGGCCCACCGACTCGCCGATCGCGCCGTCCATGAACGTCGACGCCCGCTTCCAGCGCGGCTGGATCTCGGGCTGACCCATCAGCTCCTTGTTCTGGAACTGGTAGTTGGCCTCGACGAAGCGCTTGGACAGCAGCGGCGCGGCGCCGTCGGCCACGTGGAACGCCTGCCAGGCCTTCAACGTGTCCAGCGAGGTGTCCGCGTAGACCTTGGCCACCTTGGGGAAGGCGGTGTTGGTCGTGACCACGATCCGCTCCAGCTTCGGCAGGCCGGCGCTCGCGAGGTAGCGATTCCAGTCGAAGCCCGGCGTCGCCGCCGCGAGGTCGGCCGGGGTCATGGGATTGTAGGTCTTGTCGCGGTCGCGCCGCTCGATGCGGCTCCAGCTCACCTCGGCGATCGCGGTCTCGAAGTCGACGATGGCCTTGGCGTTCTCGGCGGGCCTGTTCCAGCCGATCAGGGTCAGCATCTGCTGGATGTAGGCTTGGTACTTGGCCTTCTTCTCCGCGAAGTTCGGCTGCAGGTAGTAGTCGCGGTCGGGCAGGCCCAGGCCGCCGGTGGCCGACATCACCGTGTATTTCGTGGGCGCCTTGGCGTCGATGCTGATGAACACGGGCAGGATCGTCGTGAAGCCCGTGGTGTTCGACTTGCCCATCAGGGCGGTGAACTCGTCCTTGGTCTTCACCTTGCGGATCTGGGCGAGCTCGGGGGCGATCGGCCTGGCGTCCAGCTTCTCGGCCAGCGCCTCGTCCATGTAGGCGGCGTAGGCCGCGCCGATCTTGGCCGCGTCGGGGTCGTCGAGCTTGCCGGCGGCAGCGTCCTCGAGGATCGCGTGAACCCGCGCCTGGCTGAGGTCGCGCAGCAGGTTGAAGTTGCCGTACCGCGTCTGGTCCGACGGGATCTCCGTACGCTCGGACCACTTGCCGTTGGCGAACTTGAAGAAGTCGTCACCCGGCTTCACCGACCGGTCCATGCCCGCCAGGTCGAAGCCCCACGTCCCATACTTCGGTGAGGCGAGCGACATCTGACCGGCGCCCGTCGCCGGCGCGTCGGCGGCCTCGAACAGCGCCTGCACGGCGCAGGCGTCGTCAACGCAGCCGTGGTCGTGGGCGAGAGCGGGCTGCGCGGCGAAGGCCAGCGCCGCGGCCGCTCCCGCCGAAAGCAGGATTTTGCGCGTCTGGAAGTGCATCTGATCGTTTCTCGACGGAAATATGCGCGGCCTCGCACTGGAACCGCTCAGTCCGCGCAAGAAACGAGGAAAATCGCGCCCGCGCAACGCCCTCCTCGACGAGCGGCGTTACCCGGCCGAACCGTACTTCGCGTGGCGCTCGTGGCGGTCCAGGGAGGTTTTGCCGGCGGGCACGCCCAGCAGGCGCTGGTAGTTGCCCCGGATGACCCCGTAGCACTCGCAGGCCAGGGCCTGCAGGGCGCTCCGGTCGATGACGTCGACCACCCCGCGGCGGTAGCGGATGGCGCCCTTCGCCTGCAGCGAGCGGGCGACCGCGGTCACCGTCGTGCGCTGCACGCCCAGCATGTCGGCCAGGAACTCCTGGGTCAGCGCCACGGTGTCGGACGAGATGCGGTCGTGGCAGGTGAGCAGCCAGCGGCAGAAGCGGGCCTCGACCGAGTGCAGCGCGTTGCAGGCCACGGACTGGATGGCGTGGCCGTAGAGCGCCTCAGTGTGGCGGTCGACCAGGCGCTGCAGCGCGGGGCTCTTCTCCCAGGCCTCGTGCAGGCGTTCGGCGGTGATGCGGGCGGCGCGCAGGGGGGTCTGGACGATGGCGCGGCTCAGCGACTGCCGCGGGGCCACGGCGGCCATCAGGCCCAGCGCGCCCTCGGGGCCGATCGTCGTGCTTTCGATGGCCGCCCCGTTCTCCATCAGGGTCATGAGCGAGATGACCCCGTCGTGCGGGAAGTAGACCATGTCGATCGGATCGCCGGGATCGTAGAGCAGGCGGCCGCGCTCAAGCTCCACGTGGATCAGCTGGGGCCCGAGGCGGGCGATATCATCGGCCGGGAGCGCTTCCAGCAGGCTGTTCTGCAATGCGGGTACGAGCCTCTGCATCGGGGACTTGAAACGCCGTTCACCGGCACAGGTTTCAAGTTATCGGTGCGTACCGGCGAAGACTGTCGAGAACTCGACACTCCTCGCAAGATGCCGTCGAAAATATACGCCGCGCCTCGGTGGAGGGCTAAACACAGGGCTCGAGCGTTAGCTCACGTTGGTGTCGGATAGTCGACGCAACTATAGCTGCGAAGCGCTGCCTGGCCCGAATCAGTTCGAGTCAACTTTCGCGAACGTGCCGCAGCGCCGAATATCTACTGGCGCTGCGAAAACGCTCGACGACACGCCTCAGTGGAAGTTGAGGTCGCGCCGTTCGCCCACGTCCGGCGTCGTCTTGCTGGCGTTGGCCTTGGCGACCTCGAAGGCATACTTCAGCAAACCGCCCTCGGTGATCCAGACCGCCGCCTCGCTCACGTCGAGCCGGAGCAGGATGAGCGAGGGGTCGTCCTTGCCCTGCGGGTACCAGGCGGCCACGTGGGCGTTCCAGAAGCGCTCGATCCGCTCGCGGTCGCGGCTCAGGGTGAGGCGGCCGTCGATACAGGCCTGCAGCTTCTTGTCCAGGAACATGAAGGCGGCGTCCGCGCCGTTGGCGGCGACCGACTGGGCGAGGTCGGTGTCTGACTTCGTGTAGAACCACAGCGTGTTGCTGTCGCGCTCGACGAAGGCGGTCATCGGCTGGAAGTGGTGGTTGTCCTGGGTCAGGCCCAGCATGCCCGTGTGGTCGTCGTCGATCGCCTTCCAGAGGCGCTCCTGGACGTCGGCGTTGCTCAGCTTGTCGGCCATGGTCTTGTCTCCGCACGGGTTTCAGGTGTGGAGCCCAAACCCCCGGAGACACGGGGCGTTCCTACGGCCGCGCCCTAGGGCTTGCGGTAGACCACCTTGCCGTCGACGACGGTGAGCACAGCGTAGCCCTTGGGGATCTGGGCTTCCGGCGCGGTCATCAGGTCGACCGAGAAGCCCGAGAGGTCGGCGATCTTGCTCACCTCGACGGAGCCCAGGTCGTCCTCCGAGAAGCGGGCATAGGCTTCGCGGGGGAGGGAGGCGCTAGTGGGAATCGCCGCCGAGGGCGTGGTCGTAGATGGCCTTGGCCGTGCCCCCGATCGTGGCGGCGGCATGCTGCAGGGCCATCTCGCCCACGAGGGATTCCGCCTCCGCGGCGAGCTTCGTCAGCTCCTCGGCCATGGCGGTCAGCTTCAGGTAGACGTCGCGATCGTTCATTCCGCACCTTGTTGCTGGGTCGTGAAGCACGCCGTGGCGCGCCGGCCAAGGGCTGCGAGGGTGACCGACGGCTAACTGATGCGGGCGACGACCCAACAACTGGGCGGGCCGCGACCGGGACGAGCCCGGCCGCACTAGGCGTTAGTAGCCGTTCGCCACCACGCTCGCGATGAGGCCGGTGGCGAGCGCCATCAGCACGAAATTGCCGTCCGCATAGACCCAGCGGTGGCCGCGCGGCGGGGCGCGGAGGCCGTAGTAGTAGGGGTCCTGCACGTAGTAGGTGCGGTAGACGACCGGCACGTAGCGGCCCGGCCGGTAGACGTAGCCTGACGAGTAGTACGGCCGGTAGCCGTAGCCGGGGGCGTACCAGTAGCCGCGGCGGGCGCCACGGTAGCCGCGCCACTCGGCGCGGTCGCGCCAGGTGTCGGCGCGGTGGCGGTTGAAGCGGACTTCACGCTCGCCGCGGCGGATCTCGCGGCGGTCGCGCTCGAGTTCGCGGGCTTCGCGGCCGCTGACGTAGCCGTCGCGGTGGGCGTCGCGCCGGTCTTCGCGGTATTCGCGCCGGTCCTCGCGCAGCTCGCGGCGGTCCTCGCGGTGTTCGCGGCCATGCGGCTGGGCCGACGCGGCCACCGGGGCGGCGACGGTCGCCAGCGCCACGGCGGCGTACAGCAGATGTCTCATGACGGCTCCTCGGATACGTGTCCCCTCGGGCAGAACACGCTCGCGGGACTGAACCCGTCCTGAACCCATCCGGTCAGGTTCGGTTCATCTCGGCGGAGGTCAGGCGGCGGCTTCGGTGCTGGGCGCCCCCAGCGGGATGGCCAGGCGGGCGTGGAAGCCATCCGGGGGGAATTCGAGCGCGGCTTCCCCGCCCAGCTCGCCTGTGACGCTGCCCTGGACCATGCGCGATCCGAAACCGCGCCGGGCGGGCTGGACCACCGTCGGGCCGTTGCTTTCCCGCCAGTCGAGGCGCAGTTCGCGTTCGGCGCGGCCGGCGGCGACCTGCCAGGCCACGCGCACCAGGCCGCCGGGGACCGACAGCGCGCCGTACTTCGCGGCGTTGGTGGCGAGCTCGTGGAACACCATGCCCAGCGCCAGCGCCTCGCGCGGGGCCAGCTCGACGTCGTCGCCCTCGAGGCGGACCTGCTCGGCGGGATAGGGGCCCAGCTGCTCGACGAGCAGCTCGGTGAGGCGGGCGTGCTGCCAGGCCGTACGGGTCAGCGCGTTGTGGGTCTGGCTGAGCGCGATCAGCCGCGACTCGAAGAGGTTGCGGAAGTCCTCCAGCGACCCGGCGCGCTTGGCCGACTGGCGCGAGATCGACTGGACGGCGGCCAGGGTGTTCTTCACCCGGTGGTTCAGTTCGTCGATGAGCAGGCGCTGGCGCTGCTCGCTCTCGGCGACCGCCGCGAAGGCTTCCTCGCGCTCGGTGACGTCGAACAGCACGCCGGCCATGCGCCGCGCGGGCGCGCCCGCCGGGCCGACGACACGGCCACGGACCAGGACCCAGCGCGGGGCGCCGTCGCTGCTGTCGGGCAGGCGGATCTCGGCGTCGAACTCAGCGCGCGAGGCGATCGCCCGCTCCAGCCCCGCCCGCTGACGCGCCGCGGACTCGGGCGGCAGGAGGCCCAGAAGCTCGTTCAGGCTGAACGGCGCGGCCTCATCGATGCCGAGCAGCGCCTTGCCGCGCGGCGAAAGGTGCAGCGACAGCTCGGGCAGCGACAGCTCCCAGTAGCCGACGCCGCCCGCGTCGAGGGCCGTCATCACATTCAGGCGCTGGTCGTAGAGGGCGGCCATCAGCGCCATGAACAGGAGGCCCAGGGCGCCTGCCGTCACCCCGGCGGCCAGCCCGAAGGGCGGGGCGACGTCGTGCGCCGCGTGCACGTGCGGGCCGAGCTGCAGCGCCGCCATGGCCGTGTAGTGCATGCCGGCGATGGCGAAGCCCAGGATCAGCGCCGCCATGGCCCGCCAGGGTCGCGAGCGCTCGCGCTGCGCCGCGAACAGCGCCGCGGTGGCCGCGGTCACCGCCACGAGCAGGGAGGCGGCGACCAATCCCGGATCGTAGCTCAGGGGCACAGCGGTCTGCAGCGCGGCCATGCCGACGTAGTGCATCGTGCAGATGCCCGCTCCCATGGCCGCGCCCGCCAGCGCGACCAGCGCCCCGCCGGCTCGTTCGCGCGCCGCGGCGAAGAAGGCGCCCCAGGTGGCCACGACGGCGAGCCCGAGCGAAAGTATCGTCAGTGCTGGGTCGTAGGTGACCGGCGCGCCGGGGTCGAACCCCAGCATGGCGATGAAGTGCATCGACCAGATGCTGAGGCCCATGGCGATCGCCGCCATGCTCAGCCAGGCCTGCCGCGCACGGCCGATGTGCGAGCGCACGCGGCCGAACAGGTCGAGCGCCGTCCACGAGCCGAAGACGGCGACCAGGAGCGACAGGACGACGAAGATCGGATGGTGGTGGTGTGGCATGCCCGACTCACGCCTTTGCGCCACTCTAGTCGGATCGGCGGTCGCTCCAAGCGAAGATGCAACCTGCGCCTGCGTAAACTCGCGTTACGCCGATCGCCGCCCCACCATGATGAACAGGCCGCCCTCGTGGCCCAGGCTGCCGATCCAGCCCAGCTGGGCCAGCCAGCGCTCGGGCGGCCAGGCGTCGGGCTGGGCTGCGAAGAGGTCGTCGGGGGCCTCGTCGCGCAGCTGGGCCGAGGGGTAGGCGCGGACGAACTCGACGTCTTCGTCCCGGAACCAACGCAGGACCTCGCCCACGGTGTGCCGATGTTCCTCGGGGTGGCGGTATTGGTCGCGTAGCCACGCTTCGCGCCGCGCCGGTTCGGCGGCGCGGTCGGCAAGGACGGGATCGAACGGGATCCAGCGGTAGCCGCTGGCGCGGGCGACCAGCCGGCGCGCGCGCAGCGGCAGCCGGGCGACGGCGTTGTAGAGCCCGATCACGATCATCCCACCCGGCCGCGCCAGGCGGGCCACGCGGGCGAACGCGGCGCGCGGGTCGGGCGTGTGGTGCAGGACGCCTGAGCAGTAGACGACGTCGAAGGCGCCGGCGCGGAGGCCCGGCCGGTTCAGGTCGCTCTCCACGAAGCGGACGCCTTGCAGCCCGAAGCGGCGACGCGCGGCCTCGGCCAGGCGCAGGGACGCCAGTGTCAGGTCGGCGCCGACGACGACCCGGTCGGCGCGGGCGAGGTAGAGGCTCATCTGGCCGGTGCCGCAGCCCACCTCGACGATGCGCGCGTCGCCCGGGATCGCTTGATCGAGCAGGCGGGCGAAGGCGCTGCGCTCGGCCCGCGCGCGCAGCCAGGCCAGGCTGTCGCGCGGCGGATAGCCGGGGAAGGGCGCGGCCTCGTAGAACGCGCGCACCGTCTCGGTCCGGGCGTCGGCGGGCGCGCGCAGCCGCAGGACGCCGTCGTCGTCGGCGTAGGTCGCGGCGCAGGCGGGGCACGCCAGCGCCTTCAGGGCGCCGCCGCAGGCCGGGCAGGCGATCAGGCCCTCGAACGCGCCCAGCGCCCCCTCCACCACTTCGTGGTCCCCCTCCCCCGCAAGCGAGTGAGGAACGGGTGCGATCGATCCGCTCAGTTCCTCCCCCGCTCGCGGGGGAGGGGGACCCGAAGGGTGGAGGGGGCGCTGCGGCCGCACAGCCTAGAAGATCGCGTAGATGAACGGGGCCAGCGCCTCGACGCCCGCCGCCAGCACGAGCAAGCCGCCCGTCAGGCACAGGAACACCGCGAGCGGCGCCAGCCAGCGTTTGCCGGAACCCTCCTGCCAGAGCCCGCGCGCCAGCTCGGCGATCGAGCCGCCCATGCTGCCGAAGACGACCAGCTGCCGGCGCATCCGCCCCCTGTTCTTCAGGTGGGATTTCGTCATGCGTCCATCTCCTCGACCGCGCCGGCCTTCGCCCGCACCCGTTTCACGACCCGCGCATTGCCCGCGACCAGCACATCGATCCCCGAGCGGCGGAATGTGGAGTAGCCCTCGACCACCCGGTTCACGATCGGCTCGCCGGCGAGATTGAAAGAGGTGTTCAAGAGCACCGGGACGCCGCTCGCCTTGCCATAGGCCATCAGCAGTTCGTGCAGCCGAGGGGCCATGGGTCGCTCCAGCGCCTGCAGCCGCGCCGTGCCATCCACATGGGTCACCGCCGCCAGCGCCGCGCGCCATTGCGGCTTCACCGGGAACACGCCGGACATGAAGCGCGCCAGCCGCGGGCCGCCCGGCGGCAGCTCGAAATACTCGTCGGCCAGCTCGGCGGGGACGATCGGCGCGAAGTGCCGGAATTCCTCGCGGTACTTGATGTCCCGGTTCAGGCGGTCGCGGGTCTCTGTGGAATGCGGGGCGGCGAGGATCGAGCGGTGGCCGAGCGCCCGGGGGCCGAACTCGCTGGCGCCTTCCATCCAACCCACGATCCGATCCGCCGTCAGGTCCTGCACCGTCCGCGCGATAAGGGCCTTGTCGTCGAGCGCCTCCGCCCGCAACCCGTCCTCCCCCGCGATCCGCGCCAGTTCCGCGCCGTCCGCCTCGGGCCCCCAGAACGCGTGGTCGGGGAAGGCGCGGTCGGGGTTGCCGAAATGGATTCTGTCGGCATAGAGCGCTGCGCCCAGGGCGCACCCCGCATCCCCCGGGGCCGGCGGCACGAACAGGCGCTGAAAGCCGCTCTCGCGCAGGATCCGGGCATTGGCTACGCCGTTCAGCGCGACCCCGCCGCCGAAGCACAGGTCGGGCAGGCCGGTCTCCCGCTGCAGCGTCCGGGCCAGCTCGACCAGAATCTCTTCCAGCACCAGCTGCACGCTGGCGGCGATGTCGGCGTAGCGGCGGCCGTCGTCGGTGGCGAGGTCGATGGGGTCCCAGGCGGCGCGCGGCGAGCCGAACACGTCCATGAACCGCTTGGAATAGGCCCGCCGCACCGTGGTGTGGAACTCGAAGTAGCTGAGGTCGAGGGCGAAGGCCCCGTCCGCCGTACGCTGCACCACCTTGCGCACCGCCTCGGCGAACCGCGGCGTCCCGTAGGACGCCAGGCCCATCACCTTGTACTCGCCCTCATTGACCGCGAAGCCGAGGAAGGCGGTGAACGTCGAATAGAGCATGCCGAGGGAGTGCGGCCAGCGCACCTCGCGCAGCAGCTCGATGGAGGTCGCGCCGCCGGGCGTCCGCCGGCCCCGGCCCACGGTCAGCGTCGCCCACTCGCCCACGCCGTCCGCGGTCAGGATCGCCGCGGCGTCCGTGGGCGCGGTGAGGAACGCGGCCGCGGCATGGCTCTGGTGGTGCTCGGTGAACAGGATCTTCTTCGCCGGCACGCCCAGGTTCGCCTGGATCAGCCCGCGCACCCACATCTTTTCGCCCAGCGAGTTCCTCATGGCGTGGTTGAAGGCCGAAAGTCCCTGCGGCCATGCCCGCAGCGCCGTGGTCAGGATGCGGTCGAATTTCAGCATCGGCCGCTCGTAGAAGACCACCGCGTCCAGGTCCTCGGGCTCAAGGCCGGCGCTTTCCAGGCACCATTCGCTGGCGCCTTGGGGGAAGGCCGCGTCGTTCTTGCGCCGCGACAGCCGTTCCTCCTGCACCGCGGCCACGGGCAGGCCGTCGACCAGCAGCGCTGCGGCGCTGTCGTGGTAGTGGGCCGAGAGTCCCAGGATCTTCATGGGTCAGTATTGCCGCTCGAGCGAG
>NZ_DASWTE010000050.1:0-4297 GCF_036402295.1 Phenylobacterium sp. | reverse complement strand
CGCCACCGACCTCGACTACGAGCGCATCGAGGCCGTGGTCGCCCACGAGTACTTCCACAACTGGACCGGCAACCGCATCACCTGCCGCGACTGGTTCCAGCTGTGCCTGAAGGAGGGCCTGACGGTCTTCCGCGAGCAGGGTTTCTGCGCCGACATGCGCGGCGAGGCGGTGGCGCGGATCAAGGCGGTGAAGGCGCTGCGCATGCGCCAGTTCGCCGAGGACCAGGGCCCACTGGCCCACCCGGTGCGACCGTCCAGCTACATGAAGATCGACAACTTCTACACGGCCACGATCTACGAGAAGGGCTCCGAGCTGATCGGGATGCTGAAGACCCTGATCGGGCCCGACGCCTTCCGGAAGGGCATGGACCTCTACTTCGACCGCTGGGACGGTCACGCCACCACGGTCGAGGCGTTCATCGAATGCTTCTCTGAGGCCTCGGCCCAGGACCTGTCGTCGTTCTTCGCCTGGTACGAGCAGGCCGGCACGCCGCGCATCACGCTGGCCGGCAGCTACGACGAGGAAGCCCGCGCGCTCGAGCTCACGCTCACCCAGGCCAATCCGGCCACGAACGGCCAGGCTGAGAAGCGCCCGGTGCCCGTCCCGGTGACCGTCGGCCTCCTCGACCTGGAGGGCCGCACGCTGGCCTTCGAGCGCGACGGCCAGGCGGTGGACGAGACCGTGATCGTGCTCGACCGGCCGGAGATGAAGGTCACGCTCACCGGCGTCGACAGCCTGCCTGTGGTCTCCGCCCTGCGCGGCTTCTCGGCCCCGGTGGTGATGCGGACCGACGCCGAGCCCAAGGAGCGCTACGTCCAGCTCGCCTCGGACCCCGACCTGTTCAACCGCTGGGAAGCCGGCCAGGACCTGGCCGCCGACCTGATCCTCAGCCGCGCCGCCGGCCGGCCGAACGAGGTGGGCGAGGAGCGCTACGCCGACGCCGTGGGCCGCGCCCTGGTCGACCAGGCCTCGGACGAGGCGTTCAAGGCGCTGCTGCTGGCTTTGCCAGCGGAGACGGACCTCGCCCTGCTGCGCAACCCGGTCGACCCCGCGGCGATCCATGAGGCGCGTGATGCGCTGCGGCTGCGGCTCGCCATGCACCTGAACGCCGAACTGCGCCGGCTGCACACGGGCCTGCAGGACCTGGGCGAGTTCTCGCCCGACGCCGCCGGCGCCGGCCGTCGCGCGCTGCGCAACGCCGCCCTCGACCTGCTCTCCACGACCGGCCGCAACGACGTGACCGAGATCGCCGCGGGCCACTACCACGCCTCAGTCAACATGACCGACATGATCGGCGGCCTCTCGGCCCTGATGCAGATCGGCGGGCCGGCCTACGAAGAGGCGCTCAGCCACTTCTTCGACCGGTTCAAGGACGAGCCGCTGGTGGTCGACAAGTGGTTCGCCCTGCAGGCCCGCGACACCAGCGAGACGGCGCTGGGCCGCATCCTGGGCCTGACCGCCCATCCGGCCTTCGACGCCCAGAATCCCAACCGCCTGCGCGCCCTGGTCTCGACCTTCGCGAACTTCAACCCCGCGCGGTTCCACGACCCGAGCGGGGACGGCTACCGCTTCCTGGCCGACCAGATCATTGCCGTCGACCGCTACAACCCCATGACCGCGGCCCGCCTGGTCGATCCGCTGGGCGGCTGGAAGCGGCTGAAGCCCGAACTGGGCGTCCTGATGAAGGCGCAGCTGGAACGGATTGTCGCGATCGAGGGACTCTCCAAGAACGTTTACGAATTGGCGACCCGTGCGCTGAACTGATGTGGCATTAACCCACAATGTCGGTGGGTTGCGGATCAGATTAGGCTTCCGCGGCCGGTTCCGGGACGGGCCAGCGAGAGCTTAGGAGGGCGGCGGCTTTGGCCGGACGCGGGGGGCAAAGCGTGGCAGGCGTCACGCCCGAGCGGCGGGCGCGTCCCCGCACGCCCCTGTCGCAACGCTACTCCCGCCCGACCCTCATCACCGTCGTCGCCCTGCTCGCCGTCTTCGCCGCCGTCGGTGTCGTCCGCATCCTGAGCGCGACGCCCAGCCCGTTCGAGCTGGTCGCCTGGTTCCTGATCCCGGTGGCCGCGGCCGTGGCGATGGGCGTGCTGCTATTCCTCGAGATGCAGCGCGTCGAGCGGGTCCAGGCCGCCCGCATCGATTCGGAGCAGCGCTTCCGCATGGCCGTCGAAGCCGCGCGCTGCGGCATCTGGGAGTGGGACCTGGCCAACGACCAGATCTTCATGTCCGAGGTCACCGCCTCGCTGTTCGGCTGGCGCTCGGGCCTGGTGGACGGTCAGCAGGTGCTGGAGCGTGTCGCCCCCGGGCACCGCGACGACATGCGCGAGGCGCTGTCCACCGCCGCCATCTACGGCGACTTCGACGTCAGCTTCCGCGTGCCGCCGCTGGCCGGCGCCCGGCCCGTCTGGATCGACTTCCGCGGCCGCGGCTTCGGCGAAAGCCCCGAGGGCGGCTTCGCCCGCATCATCGGGGTGGCCCTCGACGTCACCGAGGAGCGTCTGGCCCAGGCGCGCGCGCAGTCCGCCGAGAGCCGCCTGCGCGACGCCATCGAAAGCACCTCCGAGGCCTTCGTCCTGTGGGACCGCAACGGCCGGCTGGTGATGTGCAACAAGAACTTCCGCAGCTACTTCCAGCTCGACCCCGAGATCCTGAAGGCCGGCGTCGGCCGCGAGCAGGTGGAGCGCGCCGCGCGTCTCTCCATCCGCCAGGAGTATCCGGCGCCGGGCGGCCGCCGCGGCGTGCGCGAGGCCGAGCTCAGCGACGGCCGCTGGGTGCAGATCTCCGAGCGTCCCACGGCGGAAGGCGGCCTCGTCGTCACCGCCGCCGACATCACCGTGCTGAAGACCCAGGAGGAGGCCCGCCGGATCAAGGAGGAGGAACTCCGCCGCGCGGTCATCAACCTGGAACAGAGCCAGGAGCAGCTCTCCGAACTGGCCCGCAAGTACGAGGCCGAGAAGATCCGCGCCGAGGCCGCCAGCCAGGCCAAGAGCGACTTCCTGGCCAACATGAGCCACGAGCTGCGCACGCCGCTGAACGCCATCAACGGCTTCTCCGAGATCATGGCCGCCGAGATGTACGGTCCGGTCGGCGACGCCCGCTACCGCGACTACGCCCGTGACATCCTGAACTCGGGCCAGCACCTGCTGGCGCTGATCAACGACATCCTCGACATGGCCAAGATCGAGGCCGGCAAGCTCACCCTGCGCTTCGAGCCGGTGTGCCTGGAGGAGATCGCCGAGGACGCCCTGCGGCTGGTCCGCAATCGCGCCGACTCCGCTGGCCTGAGCCTGATCCTCGACTTCGTGGACCTGCCCGACGTCGAGGCCGACCACCGGGCGATCAAGCAGGTGCTGCTGAACCTGCTCTCCAACGCCATCAAGTTCACGCCGCGCGGCGGCAAGATCACCATCCGCGCCGAGCTGCGCGACGAAGCGCTGGGTCAGCGCGTGCGGGTGGGCGTGCAAGACACCGGCATCGGAATCTCGCCCCAGGACCTCGAACGCCTCGCCCGGCCCTTCGAGCAGGTCGAAAGCCAGCACTCCAAGACCACCCAGGGCACAGGCCTGGGCCTCGCGCTCACCAAGTCGCTGGTGGAGATGCACGGCGGCCTGCTGGATCTGAAGAGCGCGCCCGGCCAGGGCACCCTGGTCAGTTTCGCTCTCCCTCTCCGTCAGAGCCAGCCGGCGGCCGCATCGGGCGCTGCGGCGGCCTAGCCAGGGCTTCGCCGAACACCTTGCGCTGGTCCCGCGGCAGGGTCGCGGCGAATTCCACGATGCGGCGGTCCATCGCCATGCGGTTCTCGTGCTCGGCCGCGCGCGCCTTCGCCAGCGCGGCCAGCGCCGCGTCCTTGTCGAAGGGCTCGTCGCCAAAGCCGCGCATGGTCTCGCGGGCGAGCTTGCGGGCCTCACGCGCCTTGGGGCCGTAGGTCTGGGCGAAGGCCCGTCCACCCTCGCGCCAGGCGGCCTGCGACTCCGGCGGCAGCGCGCGGACGGCCTGGACCAGCGGGTTGCGGCCCCGGAAACCCGCCACGGCGGCCGGCGGCTCCTTTGATTTCGCCAGGTGCGCACCGACGAAGGCGCCGCCGATGAAGACATTCAGGGCGAGGGACACGAACAGCGCCCCCAGGAGCAGCGGACGGCTCATCCGGCTTCCTCGTCGAGGTAGAAGCTGACGTCGTCGTCGCCGATCGCCGCCAGAATCGCATCGGCGTCGTCGGCCGCGGCCGCAGGCGCGCCGAGTTGGACCCCCAGCACCAGACCCGCGGCGCAGGCGGCGGCCAGGCCGGCTCCC
>NZ_DASWTE010000049.1:0-5258 GCF_036402295.1 Phenylobacterium sp. | reverse complement strand
AACGGCCCGCTCGCGCCCCGCGCCCCGCCCGCCGATCTCAAGGAGACGAAGATCGGCCTCTGGCTGGACGACCCCAACTGCCCCGTCGACCCGGAGGTCCGGGCCACGCTGGAGACCTTCGCGGGCGACCTCCGCGCGGCCGGCGCCACCGTCGAGCGCATCCCCAGCCCCGTCGACATGCGCGCGCTGCTCTACGCCTATCAGACCCTGCTGGGCGCCGTGCTGGGCGAGGACATGCCGCCGGCCTTCCTCCGCAGCCTGGAGCGCATGCGCTTCTTCGCCCAGGGCGCGGTGAAGCGCGGGGCGGGTCCGCTCTCCAACGCGGTCATGACGCTGGCCTACACCGCCCGCCACCGCGAGTGGCTCGCCGCCGACGCCGTGCGCGCCCGGCTGCGCCACGAGATCGGCGGGGCGTTCGGCAAGTGGGACGCCATCCTCGCGCCCATCACGCCGGTCCCGGCCTTCCCGCACGACAAGAGGCCCTTCCAGCGCCGGTCGCTCAAGACCTCCGACGGCAAGGCGCTGCCGTACAACACCATCCTCACCTGGATCTCGGCCGCCACCGCGCTGCACCTTCCGGCAACGGCCGTCCCGGCCGGCCTGACGGCGTCGGGCCTGCCGGTCGGCGCCCAGCTCATCGGCCCCATCGCCGGCGACGCCCGCACCCTCGCCATCGCCCAGGCCATCGACGAGAACGTCCGCGGGTTCGTCGCGCCGGAGCTCTAAAGCCGCGGGTCGATCGGCTCGCTCTCCAGGGCCAGCACCGCGAAGACGCACTCGTGCACCGCGCGCAGTGGCTCGCCGGCCACGAACCGCTTCAGCGCCTCGTGCCCCAGGGCGAATTCCTTCAGCGCCAGCGCCCGCTTGCCGCCCAGCCGCCGCTCGCGCAGGCGCGCCAGGTGCTCCGGCGCGTCGTACTCGGGGCCGTAGATGATCCGCAGGTACTCGCGCCCGCGCACCTTTAGCGCCGGCTGCATCAGCCCCTTCTCGCCGCGCGCCACAAAGTCCCGCGGCTTCACGACCATGCCCTCGCCGCCGGCCGCGGTCATGGCGTCCCACCAGGCTGCCGCGTCCGCGCAGGCCGCCTCGTCGGCCAGCGCCACGCGCCGCCAGCGGGTCGCGGCCACCACGCCGTCACCCGCGGCGGCCAGCCGGTCGGCCCAGCCCATGTGCCAGACGTGGTCGAGGTCGAACCAGACGCGGCCCTCCGATGCCAGCACGTGGAACGGCGCGACCTTCAGGTCGGCCACCCCGCCCACCGGCCAAACGTAAGGCGCCCAGGCGCTCGCATAGGCGACCGCCCGTTCCCGCCGCGCCGACACCCGCGCCGCCAGCTCGGCGACCGGCGCGCCGTTTGCCAGCGCCCGCGCCAGCGCCTCGTCCGCCGCCGCCAGCCCAGCCTGCGCCGACGCCGCCACCGGCGCGTACTGGTGCGCGATCAGCGTACCGGCCTTGGCCGACCAGGGCATGATCTCGGCGTCCAGCAACACCCAGTCGGCGCTGAGCTCGTCCCACAGCCCGGCGGCCTCCGCCGCCCCGCGCAGGCGCGCCAGGAGACCGTCGGTCATCGCCGGGTCGTTGAAGAACGCCCGTCCCGTCCGCGTCCAGACCGCGCCGATCTCGCCGGCCTGCGCGTCGAACCGCCGCCGCGCCGCCGCCTCGTCGCGGCAGAGTGCGATCACCGCGCGCGACCCCATGTGCTTCTCCTCGCACACGACCTCCTCGACGCCCCGCGCGCGGTAGTGAGCGAAGGCCTCCTCAGGCCGCTCCAGCCAGCCCTCGGCCGCGCTGGTCTCGGAGGGCGACATGGTGGGCGGCAGGTACGCCAGCCACTGCGGCGCGAGCGCAAAGCGGCTCATCACCTCGAGCGCCGCTGCCGCGTTCTCTTCGGCCACCACCACCCGGCCGCGCAGCTCGGTAGCGACCCAGCGGCGGCCCAGCACGTCCTCCATGTCGAGCAGGTCGTCGGCCTGCGCCTGCAAGCCGCGTCCCCCGTCGGCGGGGGCAAGCGGTCGCATCGGCTCGCACCACACCTGGCGCGCCGGAACCTCCACCAGCGTCTTCTCCGGCCACCGCAGCGCCGTCAGCTTGCCGCCGAATACGCAGCCGGTGTCGATGCAGAGGGTGTTGTTGACCCACTCGGCCTCCAGCACCGGCGTGTGGCCGTAGACGATCGTGGTCGGCCCGCGATAAGCCGCCGCCCAGTCGGCCCGCACCGGCAGGCCGAACTCGTCGATCTCACCCGTCGTCTCGCCATAGAGGGCGAACTCGCGCACGGCATTCGAGCCGCGCCCTACCATCTCCTCCTTCAGCCCTGCGTGCGCCACCGCCAGCCGCCCGCCGTCCAGCCAGTAGTGGCTGCGCAGGTCGTCCAGGAAGCCGGGCAGAGCCTCGCGCAAGCCCCGGGTCTCGCCCTCGAGCTGGTCGATGGTCTGCTGCAGGCCGTGCGCGATGGTTACCTTGCGGCCCTCCAGCCAGCGGCCCAGCTTGCGCTCGTGGTTGCCCTGGACGACGTAGCCGGTCCCGGCCGCCGCCATGCTCATGGCGATGCGCAGGCAGTCGGGCGCGTTCGGCCCGCGGTCCACCAGGTCGCCCACGAACACCACCTTGCGCCCGTGCGGCGCCGCGACCGACACCGTCCGCTCGCCGCGGTCCTCGCTCCAGGCCACGTCGTAGCCCAGCTTGGCCAGCAGTTCGCCGAGCTCGTCCGCACAGCCGTGCACGTCGCCGACGATGTCGAACGGCCCGGCGTCGGTGCGCCGGTCGGTCCACAGCGGCTTAGGCTCGACGCTCGCCGCCTCGATCTCGGCCTCGCCGTCCAGATGCCAGACCTGCCGGAAGCCTTCGCGCGGCAGGCCGCGGAAGCTGCGGCGGATCTCGCCCGCCATGCGCATCACCACGTGCGGCCCGAAGTTGCGGTCGGGCCGTCCCAGGTTCCGCTCGATGCAGACCTTGCTGCCCGGGTCGATCACGATCGCCACCGGCAGGGCGTGCCAGCGCCGCGCCAGCTCGATCCAGCCGCGCCGTTCGGCGGGCCGCACGTTGGTGGCGTCGATCACCGTCAGCTTGCGATTCTTCAGCCGCTTCTCGGCGATGGCGCGCACCAGGTCGAAGGCGTCGGCGCTCACCGACTGGTCGTTCTCGTCGTCCGACACCAGCCCGCGCGCATAGTCCGATGAGATCACCTCGGTCGGCTTGAAGTGCCGGGCGGCAAAGCTCGACTTCCCCGACCCGGTGGCGCCGATCAGCACCACCAGCGAGAAGTCCGGGATGTCGAGGCGCTGCACGCGCACCTCGTCGCGTCGCTTGCTCATTGCGGCGCCTCCCGGGTGAAGACGGCCATCTGCGTCGGCGCGCCCAGGGCTTCGTCGACCTCGCCGATGTCGCTCATGGCGAGTTCGTAGCCGTGCGCGGCGCACACGCCTTCGCACCACGCCCGGAACTCCGCGCGGGTCCACTCGAACCGGTGGTCGGCATGCCGGAACGCGCCGGCCGGCAGGTTCGGGAAGAGCGCGTTATACTCGGCGTTCGGCGTGCTCACGACCACCGTCGCCGGCCGCGCCGCGCCGAACACCACCTTCGCCAGCGCCGGCAACCGGTCAGGCTCGAGGTGCTCGATCACCTCCACCAGGGCGGCGGCGTCACAGCCTTCCCAGCGCCGGTCGCGGTAGGTGAGCGAGCCGTGCAGCAGCCGCACGCGTCCCTCGCGCGGCCCCGTCGCCATGTCCAGCTTCAGCCGGCGCACCGCCCGCTCCAGGTCGCGCGCCGAGGCGTCGACGCCCACCAGGCTCGCCACCCAGCGCTCGCGCACCAGCCGCTGCAGCAGCTTGCCCTCGCCGCAGCCCAGGTCGGCGATAGTCTTCGCGCCCGACGCCTTCAGGGCCTCGGTCACCGCTATCATCCGCTGGTCGTTCAGGCGCAGCGGCGTCTCGAGCGCCTCCTCCCGCTGCGGCGGCTTGGCCGTCTCGTCGGCCTCGTCACCGTCCTCCTCGGCGGTCTCGGGCGCCAGCCGCTCCAGGGCCGCGCGCGTCAGCTTCCGGCGGTGGGTCAGGTAGCGGCGCACGATCAGCTCCTTGGCCGGATGCGCCTCCAGCCAGCCCTCGCCGCGCTTGAGCAGCTTCGCCACCTCGTCGTCGCCGACCCAATAGTGCTTGTCGTCGTCCAGCACAGGGATCAGCACATAGAGGTGGTTGAGCAGCGCCTGCACGCGGCCCTGCCCCGTGACCCGCAGGCTGACGTAGCCGCCCCCTTCGACCGGCGTCACCTCGACGGCCCAGCCCAACGGCTCGAACAGCTCGCGCACCAGCGCCTCGCCGCCGCCCCGGGCCGGCAGCGGCGTCACCACCGCCTCCAGCGGGATCTCGGTGTCGGCCAGGTCCTGCCGCTCGCGCGACGCACCCGTCATCGCCGTGCGCAGCGACCGCGCCAGCGCCACCGACAGGAACGACGAGGCCGCATAGGGCCGGTCGTTCACATACTGGTCCAGCATGCCGTCCGCGTTCCCCCGTCCGCGGACCAGGCCCACGGGGTCGACGTCCAGCACAAGCGCCGCCTCGCAGCGGGCCTCGCTGGCCTCGGGATAGAACAGCACGGCCTTGCCGAACGGCAGCTCGGTCTCGTGCACGCGGCCGGGATGCTTGTGCAACAGGAAGCCCAGGTCGGTGGCCGGGCGGTGGGTAGTGGCGACGGAAAGGTACATGCGAAAACTCGGGTGGGCGGTTCTGACGTTCCGGCCTGGGCGATGGAGTTTTCATGAAAAACCCCTCCGCCGGTCGGCTGGAGGGGTGAGGCGGTGTACAGACGGTGCCGTCTGACGCTATCCCTCCACGCGCGCGCAGGCCTGCTCGATCCCGTGACCGGGTCGATTGCCAGGGCCGAACGTCGAGCGGACGAACATCATGGGCCGCCGGATATCACGGCCAGGTTGTCTTCGCCAGCGCCGCTAGCGCGAGACCTCGATCCACACCGGCGCGTGGTCGCTGGCGCCCTCGCGGCCGCGGTGCTCGCGGTCGACGCCGGCGGCGGTCAGGCGCGGGGTCAGGGCCGGGCTCAGCAGGAAGTGGTCGATCCGCAGGCCGGCGTCACGCTCGTAGGCGTTCCGCCAGTACTTCCAGAATGTGTAGACGCGCTCGTCCGGGAACACCGCGCGGAGGGCGTCGGTCCACCCGCGATCCTGCAGCCGCGCAAACATCGCCTTCAGCGGCGGCTGGAACAGCGCGTCGTCGCGCCAGCGCTCCGGGGCGTACACGTCCGCATCC